>NZ_JDWJ01000012.1:0-229327 GCF_012932895.1 Pseudomonas sp. KD5
GCTGCCGAAAACTGCGTAACTCGTTGTTTACCAAGGAGTTTTCCGTTTCGACTGCGCCGGAAGTGGGGCGAATTATAGACGTCCAGAATCTGCCGTCAACCTCTAATTTGGCTTTTCTATCAATAGCTTGCAAAAAGCCGGAAAACCGCCCGCTTTTCTTCTATAAAGGAGAGCAAAACCACTCCCTCTATATATAAGAGGACTTCAGAGCACCCCCGCCTCTTTGAAAGCAGCGACTGCACCGGCATCCAGACCCAATACCCGCTGCAAAACCTCCAGCGTGTGCTCACCCAATAAAGGAGGTGCGCTACGGTACTCCACTGGCGTCTCGGACAGGCGTATCGGGCTCGCAACTTGAGGTACGATCCCGGCCAAAGCATGAGGCAGCTCAATAGCCAACCCACGAGCCTGAACCTGAGGGTCCGCAAACACCTGGGCCAAATCATTGATCGGTCCACACGGCACGCCTGCCTGCTCCAACTGCGCCACCCATTCAGCAGTGGTCTTGAACACGGTCGCCTGGCGGATCAGCGGGATCAGCACCGCCCGATTTGCCACCCTTAACTTATTGGTCGCAAAACGCGGATCATCCGCCCACTGCGGCTGCCCGGCCACCTCCGCAAATTTGCGGAACTGCCCATCATTACCCACGGTGAGGATGAAGTCGCCATCGGCTGTAGGGAAGTCCTGATAAGGCACGATATTCGGATGGGCGTTACCCAGGCGCTTAGGCGCAATGCCCGTAGTCAGGTAGTTCATCGCCTGGTTCGCCAGACACGCCACCTGAACGTCCAGCAATGCCATATCAATGTGCTGACCGCCACCACCATGATCCCGATGAGCCAGCGCAGCCAGGATCGCTACCGTTGAATAGAGCCCAGTCAGAATGTCTGTCAGCGCCACGCCGACTTTCACCGGGCCTGCACCTTCATCTCCTTCGGGGCGACCGGTCAAACTCATCAGACCGCCCAAGCCCTGGATCATGAAGTCATAACCCGCACGCTTGGCATACGGGCCGGTCTGACCGAACCCGGTGATCGAGCAATAGATCAGCTTCGGATTGGCCACCTTTAGCGACTCGTAGTCCAGCCCATACGCCGCAAGACCACCGACCTTGAAGTTCTCGATGAGGATATCCGACTTCGCCGCCAACTCACGCACCAGCCGCTGACCCTCTGGCCGCGTGAAGTCGATGGTCACCGATTGCTTGTTGCGGTTGGCGGACAAGTAATAGGCCGCCTCGCTAGTGTTCTCGCCATACGCGTCTTTAAGGAACGGAGGCCCCCAGGCACGCGTGTCATCGCCATTGCCCGGGCGCTCGACCTTGATGACGTCAGCGCCAAGGTCCGCAAGGATCTGCCCGGCCCAAGGCCCGGCGAGCACCCGCGACAAATCCAGTACCCGTAGATGCGAAAGCGCGCCCATGGCCGTTCTCCTATTAATAGAACGCCTGGAGGCCGGTCTGCGCGCGACCGAGGATCAGCGCATGGACGTCATGCGTACCTTCATAGGTATTCACCACTTCGAGGTTGACCAGGTGGCGGGCCACACCGAACTCATCGGAGATACCGTTGCCACCCAGCATGTCGCGCGCCATGCGGGCGATGTCGAGGGACTTGCCGCAGGAGTTGCGCTTCATCATCGAAGTGATCTCGACCGCGGCAGTGCCTTCATCTTTCATACGTCCCAGACGCAGGCAGCCTTGCAGCGCCAGAGTGATTTCGGTCTGCATGTCGGCCAGCTTCTTCTGGATCAATTGAGTGGCCGCCAATGGACGACCAAACTGCTGACGATCCAGGGTGTACTGGCGAGCGGTGTGCCAGCAGAACTCGGCAGCGCCCAGTGCGCCCCAGGAAATGCCGTAACGCGCCGAGTTAAGGCAGGTAAAAGGGCCTTTCAAACCACGGACATCCGGGAAGATGTTCTCTTCAGGAACAAACACGTTGTCCATGACGATTTCGCCGGTGATGGATGCACGCAAGCCGACCTTGCCGTGAATCGCCGGAGCGCTCAGACCTTTCCAGCCCTTCTCGAGCACAAAGCCACGAATGTCGCCCGCATCGTCCTTGGCCCAAACCACGAATACATCAGCGATCGGACTGTTGGTGATCCACATCTTGCTGCCGGTCAGGCTGTAGCCACCGTCCACTTTGCGTGCACGAGTAATCATCGCGCCCGGGTCGGAGCCGTGGTTGGGCTCGGTCAGACCGAAGCAACCAATCCATTCACCCGTGGCCAGCTTCGGCAGGTATTTCTGCTTCTGTGCTTCGGTGCCGAATTCATTGATCGGAACCATGACCAGCGAAGACTGCACACTCATCATCGAGCGATAGCCGGAGTCGACACGCTCGACCTCACGGGCAATCAGGCCGTAGCTGACATAGTTCAGGCCGCTGCCACCGTATTGCTCAGGGATGGTCGCACCCAGCAGACCCACCTCACCCATCTCACGGAAGATCGCCGGGTCAGTCTTCTCATGACGGAAAGCTTCGAGAACACGCGGTGCGAGCTTCTGCTGAGCAAACTGCTCGGCCGTGTCGCGAATCATGCGTTCTTCTTCAGTGAGCTGTTGATCCAGCAACAGGGGATCGATCCAGTTGAAGCTAGCTTTACCGCCCATGAGTGAGTCCTCTCGAATCAGGTCAAATAACGTGGATTGATCCTAGGCCGGGTTCGGCGTCCCGGCAAACGAGGTTTTCGCATACTGTTGTGCTAATTTCTCACTTCGAAACGTTGCAAAATCGCCTTTATGCAATGCATTAGTGAGGTTGACGTACATGCGCAGGAAGATCCCCAGCACAACAGCCCTGATCAGCTTTGAAGCGGCAGCGCGCCACGAGAGCTTTACCAAGGCGGCCCAGGAGCTTTCTCTCACTCAGGGAGCGATTTGCCGACAGATCGCCAGCCTCGAGGAGTTCCTCAATGTCGAGCTTTTCCGGCGTTCACGGCGCGGAGTGAAGCTGACAGAAGCCGGGCTTTCCTACAGCCGCAGGGTGGCCACCCAACTCGACGCGGTTGAACGGGACACCTTGTCAGTGATGGGCCAACAAGGAGCCAACTCGATCGAACTGGCGGTGGTTCCGACCTTCGGCACTCAATGGCTGCTGCCACGACTCAAGGATTTCCAGCACAAACACCCGGAGGTGACAGTCAACCTCACCAACCGTACGCGCCCCTTCCTGTTTGCCGACACCGACTTCGATGCCGCCATTTATTTCGGCGACGCCGACTGGCCAGGTACCGAATCCCACAGGTTAATGGGCGAGAACCCGATGCCGGTGTGCAGCCCCACGCTGCTGGGCCAAAAAACCAACCTGAGCCCCGGTGAAATCGCCGAGCTGCCCTTGCTGCAACAGACCACTCGCCCTTATGCCTGGCGCCAATGGTTCAACTCCCAGAACCTGAATATCCCGCGAGACATGACAGGACCGCGTTACGAGCTATTCTCCATGCTCGCCCAAGCAGCGATGCATGACATGGGGATCGCGCTGATTCCGCCATTCCTGATTCAACGCGAATTGGCGGAGAAGCGTCTGGTCATTGCCAATACCCAAGCACTATCGAGCATCAAGGCCTACTACCTGATGATTCCTGATCGAAAGGTCGAATCAGCCTCTTTGAAGGCTTTTCGCGATTGGCTGGTAAATCAGGCACACAGCTACAACCTAGAAGGATAAAGGCTCACACCCATTAGTTGACCGCGTAGTCAGCAAAACAAAAGCACTACAGATATAAGTATTTGTCGCATATTGACAGACTGTACCGACAAACAGCACAAACGTCCCACAAGCGTTTGAGTACGTGGCTTTGAGCCTCTATTGGCAGGCAATGACAACCTATTCACCGTGCGGATGTGTAAATTCTTGAATTTTGGCAAAAATCCTTAGAAGCCACGGCCTGCAAGGGATTTAACGGAAAGGTGCGACATTCGGTCACGGGGTGACTTGTAGTTAATTTTCCGTCACCCGTCATAATCCCTTGAAGGGCACAAAGTTCGCCTGCAAAATGCCGCGCCCCGCCCTGATTTGGCGGGATCGTGCTGATCGGCCGCCCCAGCCGCACCATCCGAAGTGCCTGGGTTTACTCAATAAGATCACGCAGGAGATTTGACGTGCACATTGGTGTTCCTCTCGAAACCCAAACGGGTGAAACACGGGTTGCTGCAACCCCGGAAACCATCAAGAAGCTGATCGGCCAGGGTCATAAGGTCACTGTACAAAGCGGCGCCGGCATTAACGCCAGCGTTGTCGACAGTGCTTATGAAGCGGCAGGCGCAACCATTGGCAGCGCCACCGATGCGTTTGGTGCCGAGCTGATTCTCAAGGTGGTCGCCCCCAGCGACAGCGAACTGACGCTGATCAAGAGCGGCACCGTCGTGGTGGGCATGCTCAACCCGTTCAGCAATGAAACCATCGCCAAACTGGCCGAATGCGGCATTACCGCGTTTGCGCTGGAAGCTGCGCCACGCACCTCCCGCGCCCAGAGCCTGGATGTGCTGTCCTCCCAAGCTAACATCGCCGGTTACAAATCCGTATTGCTGGCCGCTCACTACTACCCTCGCTTCATGCCGATGCTGATGACCGCTGCGGGCACCGTGAAAGCGGCGCGCGTGCTGATTCTCGGTGCCGGCGTGGCCGGTCTGCAGGCGATCGCCACCGCGAAACGTCTGGGTGCCGTGATCGAAGCGTCCGATGTGCGTCCTGCGGTGAAGGAGCAAATCGAATCCCTGGGTGCGAAATTCGTCGACGTGCCGTACGAAACTGATGAAGAGCGCGAATGCGCCGTCGGTGTCGGCGGTTACGCGCGTCCCATGCCGGCCAGCTGGATGCAGCGTCAGGCCCTGGCCGTACACGAACGCGCCAAGCAGGCTGATATCGTCATCACCACGGCACTGATCCCGGGCCGCAAGGCGCCGACACTACTCAGCGCCGAAACTGTGGCGCAGATGAAGCCAGGCTCGGTGGTTATCGACCTCGCCGCAGCCCAGGGCGGCAACTGCCCGCTGACCGTGGCGGACCAGGTCGTGGTCTCGAATGGCGTGACCATTGTCGGCCCGACCAATCTGGCCGGTGCGGTGGCGGCAGACGCTTCGGCGCTGTACGCACGCAACCTGCTGGACTTCCTGAAGCTGGTCTTCAACAAGGAAGGCCAGTTCGAAGTGAACCTAGAAGACGACATCGTCGCCGCGTGCCTGATGTGCCGCGACGGCCAAGTCATCCGCAAAAACGCCTAAGCAGGGATTCAGACGATGGAAGAGCTTATCTCCCCCGGTATCTACAACCTGATCATCTTCGTGCTGGCGATTTATGTCGGTTATCACGTGGTCTGGAACGTTACACCTGCACTGCACACGCCATTGATGGCGGTGACCAACGCCATTTCGGCGATTGTGATCGTCGGCGCGATGCTGGCGGCCGCTTTGACCGTAACACCATTGGGCAAAACCATGGGCACCCTGGCGGTGGCTCTGGCGGCCGTGAACGTGTTCGGTGGTTTCCTGGTCACCCGTCGCATGCTTGAGATGTTCAAGAAAAAAGCCCCGAAAGCCGTACAAGAAGAGGCGCCCAAGTAATGAGCATGAACCTGGTAACGACGCTGTACCTGATCGCGTCGATCTGCTTCATCCAGGCCCTCAAAGGCCTGTCGCACCCGACCACGTCGCGGCGCGGCAACGTGTACGGCATGCTCGGCATGGCCTTGGCGATCCTCACCACCATCGGTCTCATCTATAAGCTGGCGGCGCTCTCCATTGAGCAAGGCGGTGCTACCGCCGGCATCGGCTACGTCATCGTCGGTCTGCTGGCCGGCGGTACCGCCGGTTCGATCATGGCCAAGCGCGTTGAAATGACCAAAATGCCGGAGCTGGTCGCCTTCATGCACAGCATGATCGGTCTGGCAGCGGTGTTCATCGCCATTGCAGCCGTCGTCGAGCCGCAATCGTTGGGCATCGTTAAACATCTGGGCGATTCGATTCCGGCGGGTAACCGTCTGGAGCTGTTCCTCGGCGCGGCCATCGGTGCAATCACCTTCTCCGGTTCGGTGATCGCGTTTGGCAAGCTGTCGGGCAAGTACAAGTTCCGCCTGTTCCAGGGCGCACCAGTACAGTTCAGCGGTCAGCACAAACTGAACCTGCTGTTGGGTCTGGCGACGCTGGCACTGGGTGTCACGTTCATGCTGACCGGAAACTTCAGCGCCTTTGCCCTGATGCTGGCCCTGGCCTTCGTGATGGGTGTGCTGATCATCATCCCGATCGGCGGCGCCGACATGCCCGTCGTGGTGTCGATGCTCAACAGCTACTCCGGTTGGGCGGCAGCGGGTATCGGCTTCTCGCTGAACAACTCGATGCTGATCATTGCCGGCTCGCTGGTGGGCTCAAGCGGTGCGATCCTCTCGTACATCATGTGCAAGGCGATGAACCGTTCGTTCTTCAACGTACTGCTCGGCGGCTTCGGCAACACCGCGGATGCTGGCCCGGCGGGCTCCAAAGAAGCCCGTCCGGTGAAATCCGGTTCGGCTGATGACGCCACCTTCTTGCTGACCAACGCCGACACCGTGATCATCGTTCCAGGCTATGGCCTGGCGGTAGCACGGGCGCAGCACGCCTTGAAAGAGCTGACCGAGAAACTGAGCCACCGCGGCGTAACCGTGAAGTATGCGATTCACCCGGTTGCCGGCCGGATGCCTGGCCACATGAACGTATTGCTGGCCGAGGCCGAAGTGCCTTACGACCAGGTGTTCGAGATGGAAGACATCAACTCCGAGTTCGGCCAGGCCGACGTGGTGCTGGTGCTCGGCGCCAACGACGTGGTGAACCCGGCAGCCAAGAACGACCCGAAATCGCCGATTGCCGGCATGCCGATTCTCGAAGCGTTCAAGGCCAAGACCATCATCGTCAACAAGCGCTCGATGGCCAGCGGCTATGCCGGCCTGGACAACGAGTTGTTCTATCTGGACAAGACCATGATGGTTTTCGGCGACGCCAAGAAAGTCATCGAAGACATGGTTAAAGCCGTCGGGTAAACCCCTTCGGCAACCTGAACGCCCCGACTCGTCGGGGCGTTTTTGTTTGCGTCTGTTACCGATCCTGTAAAGGTGTTTTGCCTGAAAGCACCGGAATAGACGCCCCGAATGCGACCTTGGTAGCGGGACGGGCACCGCTCGAATTCACTAGACTGCGCACCTTGCTTCCGTTGCCCGAGATAACAATCATGTACCGTGACCGTATTCGCTTGCCTTCATTGTTGGACAAGGTAATGAGCGCCGCCGACGCTGCAGCTCTGATTCAGGACGGCATGACCGTCGGCATGAGCGGCTTTACCCGAGCCGGCGAAGCCAAGGCCGTGCCTCATGCACTGGCCGAGCGCGCCAAGGTCACGCCGCTGAAAATAAGCTTGATGACCGGCGCCAGCCTGGGCAACGACCTCGACAAACAGCTGACTGAAGCCGGTGTACTGTCGCGACGCATGCCGTTCCAGGTGGACAGCACTCTGCGCAAGGCGATCAATGCCGGCGAAGTCATGTTCATCGACCAGCACCTGTCGGAAACCGTAGAGCAGCTGCGTAACCAGCAACTCAAGCTGCCGGACATCGCGGTGATCGAAGCCGTGGCGATCACCGAGCAGGGCCATATAGTGCCGACCACTTCGGTAGGCAACTCGGCCAGCTTCGCGATTTTCGCCAAACACGTGATCGTCGAGATCAATCTGGCGCACAACCCGAATCTCGAAGGCTTGCACGACATCTATATCCCTACCTACCGGCCTACCCGCACGCCTATTCCACTGGTGAAGGTCGATGACCGTATCGGCAGCACTGCCATCCCGATACCGCCGGAAAAAATCGTCGCGATCGTGATCACTAATCAATCCGACTCGCCCTCTACTGTGCTGCCGCCGGATGTGGACACCCAGGCCATCGCCGACCACCTGATCGACTTCTTCAAGCAAGAAGTGGCTGCCGGTCGCATGACCAACAAACTCGGCCCGCTGCAAGCCGGTATTGGCAGTATCGCCAACGCGGTGATGTGCGGCTTGATCGACTCGCCATTCGAAGACCTGACCATGTACTCCGAAGTGCTGCAGGATTCGACTTTCGATTTGATCGACGCCGGCAAGTTGAGCTTCGCTTCGGGCAGTTCGATCACCCTGTCGAGCCGGCGCAATGCCGATGTATTCGGGAATCTGGAGCACTATAAGGACAAGCTGGTGCTGCGCCCCCAGGAAATCTCCAATCACCCCGAAGTGGTGCGGCGCCTGGGCATCATCGGCATCAACACTGCGCTGGAGTTCGACCTGTACGGCAACGTCAACTCCACTCACGTCTGCGGCACGCGGATGATGAATGGCATCGGCGGCTCGGGCGACTTCGCGCGCAATGCGCACCTGGCGATTTTTGTCACCAAGTCGATCGCCAAGGGCGGGGCGATTTCCAGCGTGGTTCCCATGGTCAGCCACGTCGATCACACAGAACATGACGTCGATATTCTCGTGACCGAGATCGGCCTGGCCGACCTCCGAGGCCTGGCGCCGCGTGAGCGTGCCCGCGTCATTATCGATAACTGTGTTCACCCGGACTATCGCCCGGCCCTGAATGACTACTTCACTGCTGCTTGCGCAGTCGGCGGGCATACCCCGCATATCCTGCGTGACGCACTGAGCTGGCACATGAACCTGGAAGAAACCGGGCGCATGCTGGCGGTGTAATTGATACAGATAGCAGCTGACGCAAACACAGTTTCGTCAGCTCGCTGTTGCAGCATTCTTTTCAATCAAAAACTGTACTGCTGTACCGGTCTTTTCCTACCGTAATTGCCTACCTTTTCCAGCCTAACCCCTATAAATGCACCACAATGGTGCCGATAGGTACAGTTGCCTCAATTTAGACCAGTACACCACCGTTTAACAGTTAACTGGTCTCTCACAATACAGGTGAACTGTATCTACAGAGACTGGCCAAACGAGAGGATCATTGGCATCAGTCAAAGTTAAACCACTACCTAATCCCGCCATAAGCGGAAGGATGTCAACCATGGAACGTACACTCAGTTCCGAGCTGTTCTTCGAAGACACTGCTGCAAAAACCCAGGCTTCCCTGCCTTTGCGCGTTATCGCCAACCTGATGCTGTGGCAGCGCCGCATCTCCAGCCGCCATCAACTGGCTCGCCTGGATTCGCGTCTGCTGGCTGACGCCGGGATTAGCGAAGCACAACGCTACGAAGAGCTGAGCAAGCCGTTCTGGCGCTAAGTTAGCGTCGCTGGCTCTGACCCACCGGGTCCACCGCCAGCAACCCGAATTGAACAAACAGAACCCGTCGTGGGAAACCACGACGGGTTCTGTCGTTTCAGGGCTTCATATTGGGGGCGTACAGAAGAGAAAATCACCGACAGTGACAGTTTTTAAATATATAAAAACAACCAGTACAGTTTATTCTAAGTGTGTCTGCGCTCGCCTGCATGAACAAGCGGGACTGTTCTAACCGATGTATGCAGGCCTAATATCTGTATAAAACGTGGCGAACGCTTTAAGACGACAGGCGTCTGATCCTGTGCCACCTCTCTATCGGTCTATCCAAAGGAGCTACCTCATGTCCCCCCTTCGCCTGCTCAGCGCTGCAGCCCTGCTTGCCATGACTGCCAATGCCCACGCCTCCAGTTTTATCGTGACCACCGACTCCATCGTTAATGGCCTGAAGGCTTCCTCCGACGCGACTTCGGATGTCTCGTCCTCCTTTCGCGACAACAAAATCGTCCGTGCTGCCCGTGACGATGCCGCCAGCTTCGTTGCCAGTGAAGGTGCCATCCGTGGCGTGAAACTGGAAAGCGCGCTCAACCATATCCGCCAACAGGCTCCACAACTGAATGCGACCGACGCACAGCTGGCCCAGGCCATCCTGACGATCTAGGCAACTGCGCTGAACCGGGACACGCCCGTCGTGTCCCAATGTTTCGGCGCTGGCTCTAGCCCGGGCATTGCGCTAGCCTTGGGGCTCGCTTTCAGCTATCGAGCCTCATGCGTTTTCTTTCAAGTCTGTTGATCACTCCGGTTTTTCTCGCGGCCTGCTGGTCGGGTTCAGCCCATGCCTTCGACGCTTTCAACCTGTCTACACAAGGCACCGTAGCCAGTGGTTACGCCACCAGCATGGTGACCTCCGCGCCCTTCGACCATAAAATGCTGATCGCCGCCCGGGATGACGCTGCAGCGTTCATCGCCAGTGACGGCCAACTGCGAGGAGCACAACTGGAATCGGCCTTGATCTACCTGCGCCGGACCCAGCCAAAACTTCATGCCAGCGACCTTGAACTGGCGCAGGCAATTCTCGTCCAATAGTTATCCTTGTTTCTCCGGAGTCACTCCATGCGTAGCCCGCTGATTGCTGCCACCCTTGGCCTGCTGTTGTTGGCCGACGTGGCCCAGGCCCACACCCTGGTAGCCACCAGTAACATGATCATTCGTGCCTCCCAGCGCACGCTTGATTTCACTTCCGATACCACCACGTCCATCCGTGATTCGAAGATCGTCCGTGAAGCCCACGACGATGCGGCCAGTTTCGTCGCCAGCGAGGGTGAAATCCGTGGTGCACACCTGGAAGCGGCCTTCGACACCTTGCGCACCCGCGTACCGGAAGCCCGCGACGCCAGTGATCAGGTTCTCGCCGAAGCCATCCTCGCACTGTGAAATCACTAAGCGCCTGGCTGCTGGCCGGGGTTGTGTTGCTGCTTGGCAACACGGCCCAGGCCGGCCTGCAATTACGGCTCAAGACCGAAGGCCTGAGCCCCGCGCAACAGCAGGCCAGTCAGGCGCTGCTCGATGAAGCCATGCAGGCGTTACCGCCACGCTTCATCGAGCAGTTGGACCGGCACATCGATGTCGGCTGGACCGACAACATGCCGAGCAATGCCTATGGCCAGGCATCGCTGGTGTCCGAGCTCGACCTGAATCGCAACCTGCTCGCCAGCCTCACCGACGGCAGCGCCGCGACCAAAAAAACCTATCGTCCCCACGGCACCGTGCGCCAGGAACTGCTCGCCACGGTGTTGCACGAGCTCACCCACATCTACGACCGCGCACGCCTGTGGCCGGACGCCGAGCGCACACTGATCCAGCGCTGCACACAACGTAACAGCAGCTCCGGACTGATCGGCATCCCGGATCAGTGCCGCGGACAGACCGACCGACGCTGGACCCTCAGCGACGACCCTCGCCTGCTCGATCTGGCCGGCTGGCCGCAATACGTCGGTCGGCGCGGTGAGCGCGAACAGCACAACCGGCAGATTGCCCGCAGTCCGGACATCTACGAGACGAGCAGCCCGAAGGAGTTCGTCGCGGTCAACATGGAGTACTTCCTCCTCGACCCAAGCTATGCCTGCCGTCGCCCTGCGCTGTATCGCTACTACAAAGAACACTTCGGCTGGGCGCCCGCCGCCAAAGACACCTGCGCCCGATCATTCGCCTTCCTCAATGCGGGTAACGATTTCGCCAAACAGCCCTTGGGCCAGGTCGATCCGGAACGGGTGTATGCCGTCGACTATCTGCTGGCAGAAGCCAACCAGAACTGGGTCAGCCGCTGGGGTCACAGCATGCTGCGACTGGTGATCTGCGCGCCCGGTCGGCCTCGCGGGCCGGATTGCCGCCTCGATCTGGATCAACATCTGGTGCTGTCCTACCGCGCCTTCGTCGGCGACGTACAGTTGTCGAGTTGGGATGGGCTGGTGGGCAAATACCCATCGCGCCTGTTTGTGTTGCCGCTGGCCCAGGTGATCGACGAATACACCAAGACCGAACTGCGCAGCCTGGCCTCGGTACCGCTGAACCTGTCGCGCAGCGAGATCGAAGATGTGGTGGAGCACGCCGCCGAGATGCACTGGAGTTACGACGGCAATTACTTCTTCCTGTCCAACAACTGCGCCGTGGAAAGCCTGAAACTGCTGCGCAGCGGCAGCAATAACGCCCAGTTGACAGGGCTCGACAGCATCATGCCCAACGGCTTGCTGGAAGTACTCAAGAGCCGCGGACTGGCGGATACCAGCGTGCTCGACGACCCTCGCGAAGCGTTACGCCTGGGCTATCGCTTCGACTCCTTCCGCGAGCGTTATCAAGCGATGTTCGAGGTGCTGAAAAAGCATTTGCCGATCAAGCAGGAAAAGGTCGAAGACTGGCTGGCATTGAAAGCTGATGAGCGCCGCAAATGGATTGACCAGGCGGACCTGCGCACCAGCGCGGCATTGCTGTTACTGGAGCAGGCGAGCTTCCGCCAACAATTAGTGTTGGCTCAGGACGAAGTCAAACAGCGCTACCTGGGCGCTCGGGAATTGAATAACGGCGGTATGGATAAAGCCAACGCGACCTTGCAGCAGATTCTCGCCAATAGCGGCTTCCTCAGCCGTCCGGCCGAACTGCTCGGCACTGGTGGCTATGGCTTGCCGCAGCCGAACGAGTGGACACGCCTGGAGTCGGAAAGCAATCTGCGTCAGAAGCAGCTTCAAGTGCTGACCGGAGACCTCGACAAGGAAGTGCGAGCGCTGCTCGAGCCAAGCCGCGCTGCTGAAATGGCCGCCAACGAAGAGAACCTGAAACAGGTTGGCGAACATTTGAGGAAGTTGCACAAGGCTGCGGGTGGGTTGGAGTTGCCCTGAAAGCAAAAAGGGCTTCAGAACATAGTCCTGAAGCCCTCGGTCTTGCTGTATGTGCTGTGCCGCGAGGCACTAATTCCTCTCTTACTTTCAGCTGACCCGCGCTTTACGCACGCCGTCGGACAAGGCCGCGCACAGGCTGAGTACGCCCTCCACAGCCTGATCAGGGGTCGAGGCGTTGGCGATGTGATCAATCAGCGCCGACCCCACCACCACACCATCAGCCAGACGCGCGATGGCCGCTGCCTGTTCCGGTGTGCGAATACCGAAGCCGATGCTGATCGGCAGATCGGTATGGCGACGCAGACGGGTGACGGCCTCTTCGACATGTTCCAGAGTCGCCGCACCCGCACCGGTCACACCCGCTACCGACACGTAGTAAACAAATCCGGAACTGCCATTCAGAACGGTCGGCAGACGCCCATCGTCAGTCGTCGGAGTGGTCAGACGGATGAAGTCCAGGCCCGCCGCCTGTGCCGGGTCGCACAATTCAGCGTTATGTTCTGGCGGCATGTCGACCACGATCAGGCCATCGACACCGGCTTCTTTGGCTTCAGCGATGAAACGCGGCACGCCGTACATGTGAATCGGGTTGAAGTAACCCATCAACACCAGCGGAGTCTCGCTGTTGCCTTCGCGGAACTCGCGAACCATTTGCAGGGTTTTCGCCAGGTTCTGTTTGGCGCCCAGAGCACGGATGTTGGCCAGCTGGATCGCCGGGCCGTCGGCCATCGGATCGGTGAAGGGCATGCCCAACTCGATCACATCAGCACCAGCACCGGGCAAACCTTTGAGGATCGCCAGGGACGTGTCATAGCTCGGATCGCCGGCGGTCACGAAGGTCACCAGGGCGGCGCGGTTCTGTTCCTTGAGTTCGGCAAAACGCGTTTGCAGGCGGCTCATCAGTGTTTCTCCTGCTTGGACTGCACTTGTTGAGAGTTTTCCATGTGGTGCATCACGGTTTGCATGTCTTTGTCGCCACGGCCGGACAGGTTGACCACCATCAGGTGATCTTTCGGCAGGGTCGGTGCGCGCTTGAACACTTCGGCCAGGGCATGGGCGCTTTCCAGTGCAGGAATAATCCCTTCCAGGCGGCAGCACTTATGGAATGCGTCGAGGGCTTCGTCATCGGTCACCGAGGTGTACTGGACGCGGCCGATGTCATGCAACCAGGCGTGTTCAGGGCCGATGCCTGGATAGTCGAGACCGGCTGAAATCGAGTGCGCGTCAATGATCTGGCCATCATCGTCCTGCAACAGGAACGTACGGTTACCGTGCAGCACGCCTGGTACGCCGCCGTTCAGGCTGGCCGCGTGCTTGCCGGTTTCGATGCCGTAGCCGGCCGCTTCGACGCCGATGATCTCGACGCTCTTGTCATCGAGGAACGGGTGGAACAGGCCCATGGCATTGGAACCACCGCCGATGCACGCCACCAGGCTGTCTGGCAGACGACCTTCCTGGGCTTGCAACTGCTCGCGGGTTTCCTTGCCGATGACGGCCTGGAAGTCGCGAACCATGGCCGGGTACGGGTGCGGACCGGCCACGGTGCCTATCAGGTAGAAAGTGCTGTCGACGTTGGTCACCCAGTCACGCAGGGCTTCGTTCATTGCGTCTTTGAGGGTGCCGGTGCCCGCGACTACCGGGATCACTTCGGCGCCCAGCAGCTTCATGCGAAACACGTTGGCTTGCTGACGTTCGATGTCAGTGGTACCCATGTAGATCACGCAATCGAGGCCGAAACGCGCGGCCACGGTGGCGGTCGCCACGCCGTGCATGCCGGCGCCGGTCTCGGCGATGATGCGTTTCTTGCCCATGCGCCGCGCCAGCAGGATCTGGCCGATGCAGTTGTTGATCTTGTGCGCGCCGGTGTGGTTCAGCTCTTCGCGCTTGAGGTAAATTTTCGCGCCACCGCAAAACTCTGTCAGGCGCTCGGCGAAATACAGTGGGCTTGGGCGTCCGACGTAATCACGCTGGAAGTAGGCCAATTCTTCTTTGAATGCCGGATCTTCCTTGGCCGCTTCGTATTCACGGGCCAGATCGAGGATCAACGGCATCAGGGTTTCGGCGACGTAACGGCCACCGAACGCGCCAAACAGGCCGTTGGCGTCGGGGCCGTTGCGCAGATTAGTCTGGGTCATGGGTCGCTCCAGTTGTATTCGAGAGGTGACGATGGGGTTCACTCTACCCCTGACATCCCACGCTGAAAACCGATAAGATCGCCGCAACCTGTCAGGAAAACTCACAGATCCCATGAGCCATGACCTCCCCCCGCTGAACGCGCTTCGCGCCTTCGAAGCCACTGCCCGCCTGAACAGCGTCAGTCAGGCTGCCGAACAGCTGCACGTCACCCATGGCGCAGTCAGCCGGCAACTCAAGGTACTGGAGGAACACCTCGGCGTGAGCCTGTTCATCAAGGATGGACGCGGCCTTAAACTCACAGATGCCGGCGTTCGTTTGCGCGATGCCAGCGCCGAAGCCTTCGAGCGTTTGCGCAGCGTTTGCGCCGAGCTGACCCAAAGCACCGCCGATGCGCCGTTCGTGCTCGGCTGCTCGGGCAGTCTTTTGGCGCGCTGGTTCATTCCGCGTTTGGGGCGCCTGAATGCGGACCTGCCGGATCTGCGCTTGCACCTGTCGGCTGGCGAAGGCGATCTCGATCCACGACGACCCGGTCTGGATGCCCTGCTGGTGTTTGCCGAGCCGCCATGGCCGGCAGATATGCAGGTCTACGAGTTAGTGAGCGAACGAATCGGCCCGGTCATGAGCCCGCGATTTGCCGGCTACGAAAGGCTACGAAACGCACCAGCAAGCACACTGTTGAGCGAACCCTTGCTGCACACCACCTCACGTCCGCAAGCCTGGCCGATCTGGGCACAGCAAAGCGGCCTCGACGACAAGGCGCTGAAGTACGGTCAGGGCTTCGAGCATTTGTATTATTTGCTGGAAGCGGCAGTGGCCGGGCTGGGCGTGGCCATCGCGCCCGAGCCGCTGGTGGCCGAAGACGTGAAGGCCGGTCGCCTGGTTGCGCCATGGGGCTTCCGTGAAACCCCGGCGCAACTGGCGTTGTGGCTCCCCAAGCGCGCCGCGGACGGGCGCGCTCGGCAGTTGGCGCAGTGGCTTAAAAACGAACTGCGCCAGACACCTTAATGACCACGCTTGAACAATAAGTAGGCCGCGAGCAATCCCAGCGCACCAACGGCAACACCGGCTGTAGTCCAAGGGTGTTCCTGGGCGTAGTCACGTGTCGCGATTCCGGTTTCACGGGTTTTGACCTTGACCTCTTCATAGGCATCGGCAAGCAGATGGCGCGAGTGTTTCAGCGCGTTCTCAGCGTTGCTTTTCAACGTCTTGAGAGTTTTACGCGACTCGTCCGAGGCGTCGCCCTTCAAGCTTTCCAACGATTTCAACAGACTCTCGATCTCGGCTTCCATGCTTTGCAATGAGGCGTTGCGTAACGACGTGTTGGCCATGATGGCTCTCCTGCATTGTTGATGAGTGACGTGTGTTGGTTGGGACTTCAGGGGTTCGAGAAAGTGCAGTAAATCTGAACGTCACTACGGATTGGTCGACAGAAGAAATCAGAAAAATCACTGCTAGGCTGTATTTCACACCTCAAGGAGAACGCCATGTCTGACCATCACACCTACAAGAAAGTCGAACTGGTTGGCTCGTCCACCAGCAGCATTGAAGACGCCATCAACAACGCCCTGGCCGAAGCCAACAAAAGCCTCAAGTACATGGAATGGTTTGAAGTGACCGAAACCCGCGGGCATATCAAGGACGGCAAAGCTGCACACTTCCAGGTGACACTCAAAGTCGGGTTCCGGATTGCCAGCAGCTGAGTTTGAGCCAGCCGTCTGAACTTGCGCGCCGACTGAATGCCATAGGAAACAGCAAAGCGCTACAGGGTGAGCGCATCCAGTCGGTAGCTGGATGCCCTCCCTCTATTGATCCGACCAAGGAGTGCAACCCATGAAGAAGTTTATTCTGGCGGTAGGTTTGTTGAGCCTTGCGGGAACAGCCTTTGCCCAGGTCAAGTCGTGTGAAGAGCTGAAAGCCGAAATCGCTGCAAAACTGGACGCCAAGGGTGTTTCCAATTACTCACTGGAGATCGTCGACAAAGGCACTGCTGCCGGTGGAAAAGTCGTCGGGAAATGTGAGAAGGGCTCCAAGGTAATCGTTTACAAACAGGGCTGACTTCCCTCAATAACAAAAAGCCGACGCCACGGCGTCGGCTTTTTGTGGATGTCGTTTAAGTGTCAGCCCTTCATGACCTGCGCCAACAGTTCATAGGAGTGCACGCGATCGGCATGTTCATACAGATCACAGGTGAAAATCAGTTCATCCGCCTGGGTCTGTTCGATCAGCACCTCAAGCTTGGCGCGGATTTTCTGCGGGCTGCCGACCATCGCCAGCCCCAGGAAATCACCGACCGCTTCTTTCTCATGGGGCAGCCACAGGCCGTCCATGGTCTTCACGGGTGGGCGTTGCACCAGGCTCTGGCCACGCATCAACGCAAGAATCCGCTGGTACACCGAAGTGGCCAGGTAATCGGCCTGCTCGTCGGTGTCTGCCGCCACCAGCGGCACACCGAGCATCACGTAAGGCTTATCCAACACCGCTGATGGCTTGAAGTGATTGCGGTAGACGCGAATCGCTTCATGCATGAAGCGCGGTGCGAAATGTGAAGCGAAGGCGTAGGGCAATCCGCGCTCACCGGCCAGCTGCGCACTGAACAGGCTCGAACCCAACAACCAGACCGGGACATTGGTGCCGGTACCCGGCATGGCAATGATCCGCTGATCCGGCGTGCGTGGGCCGAGGTAGCGCATCAACTCGGCCACGTCTTCCGGGAAATCGTCGGCGCTGCCGGAACGCTCGCGACGCAAAGCGCGGGCGGTCATTTGATCGGAGCCGGGCGCGCGCCCCAGGCCCAGGTCGATCCGGCCTGGATACAGGCTTTCAAGGGTGCCGAACTGCTCGGCGATCACCAGTGGCGCATGGTTGGGCAGCATCACGCCCCCCGAACCGACGCGTATGGTCGAAGTGCCACCGGCCAGATAGCCCAGCAGGACCGAGGTCGCCGAGCTGGCGATCCCGTCCATATTGTGGTGTTCGGCGACCCAAAAGCGGTTGTAGCCGAATTTTTCGACGTGCTGCGCCAGGTCCAGGGAATTGCGCAGAGACTGGGCCACACTGCCGTTCTCGCGCACGGGCACCAGATCGAGGGTCGAAAACTTGATCTCAGACAGTCGTTTCATAAACCTGCTTCTCCAATGGGTAAGCAGGTTTTTCCCAACGAAAACCTGCCGAGTCTGTAAGCGTGTTCTCTGCAATGAGGGCATATACCCGAGTTTCAATAGGAGAGACAAAATTCCTGCGCAATTAGAGGACTGATCAGATGAGATGAACTTTGCCTGACGGTCTATCCTCAGAACCCTGGTAACCGAAAACCACGAAGGCGCGACGTTTCGCGCCGGATCTTGAGGAGGCAGACATGGCTATCACAAAGAAAGCATCGGCTCATTGGGAAGGTGACCTGAAAACTGGCATCGGCTCAATCTCCACGGAAACCGGCGTACTCAGAGAAGCCCCTTACGGCTTCAAGGCCCGTTTCGAAGGCGGTAAAGGCACCAATCCGGAAGAGTTGATCGGTGCGGCCCACGCCGGCTGTTTCTCCATGGCGTTTTCAATGATTCTCGGTGAAGCCGGCCTCAAGGCCGACAGCATCGACACCAATGCCGAAGTCACTCTGGACCAGGTGGACGGCGGCTTTGCAATCACCGCGGTGAAACTGATCCTCAAGGCGAAAATCCCCGGGGCGACCCAGGCGCAATTCGAAGAACTGAGCAACAAGGCCAAAGAGGGCTGCCCGGTGTCCAAGGTACTGAATGCGAAAATCAGCCTGGATGCGACGCTGGTCAGCTAAACCGATAAAAGATCGCAGCCGTCGGCAGCGCCTGGATTATTGATTGATCGGTAGGCGCTGTCGAAAACTGCGATCTTTTTTGCGTTGAAACAAAACCTGGCTGGCGTAATTGTGGTCGAATAAATGACAGCAGCTTTAGCGCATCACCGTGCGCGCTGCCTCAAGGGAGCTTCAACCATGAAACGTTTTGCCTTGGCGGTTATCTGTTGCACGCTGGCCACATCGGCTCTCGCGGCACCGAAATCCTGTGAAGAACTCAAGGCCGAGATCGAAGCCAAGATCCAGGCCAATAACGTTTCGTCCTACACCCTGGAAATCGTCACCAACGACGAAGTGCACGATCAGAATATGGTGGTCGGCACGTGCGAAAGCGGCACGAAGAAAGTCATCTACCAAAAAAATGACAGTTGATTCACCTCACATGAGGCAGTAGCTCTCGCGATCTTCGGCGACAATCTCCCGCTTGGCGTTATACAGCCGGGCGCTGGGGGTGAACGCTATGGAGCGAGCTTCCAGCAGATAACGCTGGCCGGCCTCGAAATGGTCGTAATTGATGGTCAGGTAGCATATTCGCTCCAGAGGAGTGTTCAGCAAACCCGGCCCTCCGCCAAACACTTCAAAGTCAAAACGTACCCTGAGCTCATGACTACCCGGGGTGACCTGAAAGTAACGGCCATCGCTCAACCGCTGGTTGTCCAGACGATCGGCCATCAGCAGTTTCCCGCCGGGAACTGGCGTAGCGAAGTCGACCCAGGCCATCTGCGGATTGACCGCCGGCAACGGACTCGTGCAGCCGACAAAGGCACCTGCAGCGAGCAACAGCAACAACCTGCGCATGATGAATATCCCAAGGACTGGTCATTCAGCATAGCGCCGATCAGGTGCGTTGGCAGCCCGCTGGCTTACCCTGCCCAATCACTTTTCGCTGCTGATCATAAAGCTTTGCCCACGGCCGAAAGCCGATATTCCCCGCTTGCAGCTGATACCGCTGCCCGGCGTTGAAGTCCTTGAATTTCACATTCAACTGGCAGTCACGCCACAACGGCTCGGCATCGGGGCCAATGTTGGTCGGCTGGACCGCAAACAAGTAGCGAACCTTCAGCTCATGGCTGCCGGGCTGCACCTGGAAATAGCGCTTGTCGATGGAAGCCTTGTTATCGACTTCCAGCGCTTGCAGCGCGGTGTCCTCCTGCCGTGAATCCAGATCGATCCAGGCCTGCGAAGGATCAGGGGTGGGCAATCCGGCACAGCCGGCCAGCATCAGCAGGCCTCCCGTCAGCATCAATTTGCGCATAGCGGAGCTCCAATAGGCGGGATAGTCTTGCGGGCAGACTTTCCAGGAATTTTTTTATTTTGATCAGGCCGCGTCCAAGCCTTGGGTTACTTGATCGCGTTTTACGCATTTTGTTTCCGGGTGTTTTTCTTTTGTCGCTCAACGGCTGCGCGAGCGTCAGCTATTACGGCCAATTGGCCAGTGGTCAGCTGCACTTGCTGCGGGCCCGGGAACCGATTGCCAATGTGATTGCCGACCCCGACCGCGACCGGCAATTGCGTGCGCACCTGGCCCAGTCACAAAAGGCCCGAACGTTCGCCAGCCAACACCTGCATCTGCCGGACAACCAGAGCTACCGTTTGTACGCCGACATCGGCCGACCGTATGTAGTCTGGAATGTCTTCGCCACGCCGGAGTTTTCGCTCAAGCCGCAGAACCATTGCTTCCCCGTCGCCGGCTGCGTCGCTTATCGCGGTTTTTACAGTCAGAGCGCTGCTCGCGGTGAGGCCGCCTTGCAACGCCTGCAAGGTATGGACGTGTCGATCGGCGGCGTCGAGGCCTATTCGACGCTCGGTTGGTTCAACGATCCGATTATTAGCTCGATGATGGCGTGGGGCGACGAACGGTTGGCCACGCTGATATTCCACGAACTCGCGCACCAACGTTTTTATGTGAAAGACGACACCGAGTTCAACGAGTCCTTCGCCACGTTCGTCGAACAGGAAGGCACTCGCCAATGGCGCGCATTCCGAGACATGCCGCCGGATAATGGAGCGTTGGTACGCCAACGCGACCAGTTCATCCAATTGATTCTGGACACCCGCACCCGGCTTGAACGGCTTTACGCCCTGCCGCTGCCGGCCGACCAAATGCGTGAGCGAAAAGCGGCCGAGTTCGAACAACTGCGCCGTGAGTACAGGACCCTGCGCGACAGCCAATGGGCTGGCAACAATCGCTACGATGCATGGATCAACGCCCCGATGAACAACGCCCGATTATTGCCGTTTGGTTTGTATGACCAGTGGGTGCCAGCGTTTACCGCACTGTTCAGGCAGGTCGATGGTGATTGGGTGAGGTTTTATGCGGCAGTGGAGAAGGTGGGCGCGTTGCCGGTTGGGGAGCGCAAGGCGGCGTTGAGGGCGTTGGCAGGATCAGCGAATTCCGGTGGCTGAACGGGCACCTTCGCGGACTGCCCGCGAAGGGATTTGATCAGCGCTGCAAAAACGCCTGATGCAACTCATCCAGCGTCTCGAAGTGATACGCCGGTACTTCGGCGCTCAATTCTTCCCGGCTGCCAAACCCATAACCCACCGCTGCCGCGTCCAGCCCATTGCTGCGGGCACCGATCAGGTCGTGCTTACGGTCGCCGATCATCAGCGTATTGGCCGGGTCGAGACCTTCTTCGGCCATCAAGTGTGCAATCAGCTCGACCTTGTTGGTCCGCGTGCCATCCAGCTCACTGCCATAAATCATCTTGAAATGCTTGGCGAAGTCGAAGTGCCGGGCAATTTCCCGGGCGAAAACCCATGGCTTGGAGGTCGCGATGTACAGCTGTCGCCCTTGCCCACCGAGGGTTTCCAGCAACGGTATAACCCCGTCGAACACACGGTTTTCATACAGGCCGGTGACCTTGAAGCGTTCACGATAGAAGTTCACTGCCTCCCAGGCCTTGGGTTCGTCGAAGTCATAGAACTGCATGAACGCCTGCAACAATGGCGGGCCAATGAAATGTTCGAGCCTGGTCAGGTCCGGTTCATCGATACCCAGTTTGCTCAGGGCGAACTGGATGGAGCGGGTGATGCCTTCGCGCGGGTCGGTCAGCGTGCCATCGAGGTCGAACAGTACGGTTTGGTGATGCATGGAAATTCCTGAGCAATAGCGAGACGCTTTCCGTTATCAAGAGGCTTAGAGCTGGTCGTAGCCTTCGGCCAGATGCAGGTCCTTGAGCTTCACGTAATTCGCTGCACTGTAGGTGAAAAAGGCTTTTTCCTTGTCCGTCAGCGGCCGGATCTGCTTCACCGGGCTCCCGACATAAAGAAAACCGCTTTCCAGGCGCTTACCCGGTGGCACCAGGCTACCGGCGCCGATGATCACATCGTCCTCGACCACCGCACCGTCCATGACGATGCTGCCCATGCCGATCAGAATCCGGTTGCCCACGGCGCAACCATGAAGCATGACTTTATGCGCGATGGTCACATCGTCGCCGATCAGTAACGGAAAGCCATCGGGGTTGAATGGCCCTGCATGGGTGATGTGCAACACGCAGCCGTCCTGCACGCTGGTGCGCGCACCGATCCGGATGCGATGCATGTCGCCGCGGATCACCGTCAGCGGCCAGACGGAACTGTCTTCGCCGATTTCGACGTCGCCGATCACCACTGCCGAGCCGTCGACAAAAGCGCCTTTGCCCAGCAGCGGCGTGTAGTTCTGATACTTGCGAAGGGTCACGATAGGGTTTCTCTCTGTTGCCGATAGCTGCGGTGAGCGTCGATTGTAATTAAGATGGGCGCATGTTTCTTCCCGCATGTTTTCCAGCCAAGGTGCCAACCGTGAGCGTGAACAACCCTCTTCTGCAGTCCTACGACCTGCCGCCGTTCTCGGCGATCCGTGCCGAACACGTGCAACCGGCCATTGAAAAGATCCTGGCTGACAACCGCGCCGCCATTGTCGAAATCCTCAAGACCCAGGCCAAACAACCGACCTGGGCCGGCCTGGTACTGGCGATGGACGAACTCAATGATCGTCTGGGCGCCGCCTGGAGCCCGGTCAGCCACCTCAATGCCGTGTGCAACAGCGCTGAGTTGCGCGAGGCTTACGAGTCCTGCCTGCCGGCCCTGAGCGCCTACGCCACCGAGCTGGGCCAGAACCGTGAACTGTTTCAGGCCTATGAAGCGCTGGCGAACAGTCCTGAGGCCGCCGGTTTCGACGTGGCGCAGAAAACCATCCTGGAGCACGCCCTGCGTGACTTCCGCCTGTCGGGTATCGACCTGCCTGAAGCCGAACAAAAGCGTTATGCCGACGTGCAGAGCAAACTGTCGGAGCTGGGCAGTCGCTTCTCCAACCAGTTGCTCGACGCCACTCAGGCCTGGACCAAGCACATCACTGACGAAGCCGCCCTCGCCGGCCTGACCGATTCGGCCAAGGCGCAGATGGCCGCCGCCGCGCAAGCCAAAGACCTCGACGGCTGGCTGATCACCCTGGAATTCCCGAGTTACTACGCGGTGATGACCTACGCCCAGGACCGCGCCCTGCGCGAAGAAGTCTACGCCGCCTACTGCACCCGTGCGTCGGACCAAGGCCCGAATGCCGGTCAGAACGATAACGGCCCGGTCATGGAAGAAATCCTCGACCTGCGTCAGGAACTGGCAAAACTATTGGGTTTCACCAGCTTCTCGGAGCTGAGTCTGGCGACCAAAATGGCCGAATCCAGCGATCAGGTTCTCAGCTTCCTGCGCGACCTGGCCAAGCGCAGCAAGCCGTTCGCCGTCCGGGATCTGGAGCAGCTCAAGGCCTACGCCGCCGAACAGGGTTGCCCGGACCTGCAAAGCTGGGACAGCGGTTTCTACGGTGAAAAACTTCGCGAGCAGCGCTACAGCGTTGCCCAGGAAACCCTTCGCGCGTACTTCCCGATCGACAAGGTTCTGGGTGGGCTGTTCGCCATCGTCCAGCGCCTGTACGGCATTGAGATCGCCGAGCTGAAAGGCTTCGATACCTGGCACCCGGACGTTCGCCTGTTCGAAATCAAGGAAAACGGCCAGCACGTCGGCCGCTTCTTCTTCGACCTCTATGCCCGCGCCAACAAGCGTGGCGGTGCCTGGATGGACGGCGCCCGCGATCACCGCCGCACAATCAATGGTGTGCTGCAAAGCCCGGTGGCGAACCTGGTGTGCAACTTCACCCCAGCCGACAGCGGTAAACCAGCCCTGCTGACCCACGACGAAGTGACCACCCTGTTCCATGAATTCGGTCACGGCCTGCATCACCTGCTGACCCGCGTCGAGCACGCTGGTGTGTCCGGCATCAACGGCGTGGCCTGGGATGCGGTCGAGCTGCCAAGCCAGTTCATGGAAAACTGGTGCTGGGAGCCGGAAGGTCTGGCACTGATTTCCGGTCACTACGAAACCGGCGAACCGTTGCCTCAGGATCTGCTGGAGAAAATGCTCGCGGCGAAGAACTTCCAGTCCGGCCTGATGATGGTCCGCCAACTGGAGTTCTCGCTGTTCGACTTCGAGCTGCACGCCACCCACGGCGACGGCCGCGGCGTGCTGCAAGTGCTCGAAGGCGTGCGTGATGAGGTTTCGGTCATGCGTCCACCGGCCTACAACCGTTTCCCCAACAGCTTCGCCCACATCTTCGCCGGTGGTTACGCAGCGGGTTACTACAGCTATAAATGGGCAGAAGTATTGTCGGCCGATGCCTTCTCGAAGTTCGAAGAAGACGGCGTGCTCAATGCCCAGACCGGTCGTGCCTTCCGCGAAGCGATCCTGGCACGAGGTGGTTCCCAGGAACCGATGGTGCTGTTCGTCGACTTCCGTGGCCGTGCGCCATCGATTGACGCACTCTTGCGCCACAGCGGCCTGACCGAGGACGCGGCAGCATGAGTGAGGGACCTGTGATTACCAAAAAACGCTTTATCGCCGGGGCGGTCTGCCCGGCCTGCAGCGAGCCCGACAAGTTGATGATGTGGAACGAAGATACCGTTCCACATCGCGAGTGTGTGGCCTGCGGTTATTCCGACACGCTGAATGAACAAGGCCTGTCGGTGCCCAAGGAATTGGGCACCCGGGTTAACACCTCGGCACTCAAGGTGCCGGACGCCAAGGTTCAGGCCGTGCAGTTTTTCCCGAACCCGAAGCTGAAGAAAAAGCCTGACGAGCAACACTGAGTATCGAAAAACACCTTCCACTGCGCAACGCAGTGGAAGGTGTTACTTACTCGACATGGGCCGAGTTGAACCAACTCTTCATCGAACACATGGCAAACGGACTTGTGCTGCAATCACCATTGGCCAGCGCCGTACGAAGTTTGTCGACATCGGCCTGCATCATGTAGCGAATGCCGTCCTTGAAGTGGGTGCTATCGCCAAAACCGCCCTGAGTCATTTCACTCAGCGCATCTTCCTTACTCCAGCCCTGCACCACCACCCGGTACATCGCCGCCATCAGGCCGGTGCGATCCGAGCCGTGTTTGCAGTGCATAAGCACAGGTCCTTTGGCCTCGGCGCTCTGAATCGTGCGAAGGGCCTTGAGCACATCACTGTCATCCACATGATTGGTGCGGTAGGGCAGCTGTATCTGGGTGATTCCGGGTTTGGACAACCAGCTTGAGTCCGGTTCAGGCAGGAAGTTGATGACGGTGGCGACCTTGAGTTTTTCCAGCAACGGCACCGCCCCCTTGTCCGGCAACGCACTGCGATAGAGGGTCGGGGACATCTGATAGAGGTTGTACTGAACCTCCACCGATTGAGCCCAGTCCGCAGGCCGGGATAGAGCAGCGTCATCAGCGTGGGCCAGCGTCAGGTTGAAAAGTGCGGCCAGCGACAAAAGAAACGTCGCAGGTAGAAGGCGCAGTAGGGACATGCTCAGGCGACCGTGAAGTGGTGGATAAGTGATCGATAGCCTGAACTCGGGACAGTCAAAGACCTGTGAGGGCACTGTCAAAGAATCGTGAATAGAACAGCAAATGCCCGAGGCTGGTTGTCATTCAGATCAGTCAGACTGTCCGACATCGCTAGTTGACTGAGAGACACTATCCGGCAAGACCTTGAGTTAATAGACGCCGATAAAACCAGGCCTGCATGGAGTCTCATGCAGACCTGGCAACAACTATCAACTTCAGGGATTTACGATACTGGAATAAGCCTTGGCCAAGGCCAGCAATTTTGCCTTGTCGTTACCATCGATATCGCCATCACCGTCCACATCGCTGTTAATGGTTTTGATCGTGAAGGACTGACCACCATCGCTGGAAACCGCTGTCACATAGACGGAATCGACCAGCGCCTCTGTCTGCACTTCATTTACCGCCTCCCACCCCAGCTCTTTACGGGCAAGTTGCATCGATACTTGTGCTTCGCGAGGATTGGTTATGCTGGGCGCCAACAGTTGTAAAAAAATACCACGCTGATTAAAAAACGACATGACTAAATCCTTTTAATTAATAATCCACGACAACTTCGTGTGGCGAGGATAGTACTAACAGCCTTTGTAATTGCGCTACTTGATATATATTTCCGGTGATGACAGTTGCGCAATGCGCTTGATCCAGAAACTTGTATAGTTAGTTCCTTTATATAATCTCCGACATTCACTCGCCGAACGGCACTGGCTTGTCGCTTGCCCCCTTGATACTGTATGCACATACAGTCAACGGACTTTTATCGATGAACACGCCTCTGCCACCCCGCGGTCGCGGCACCGCCACCAACCCGCACAACCGTTTCGCACCGAACCGTTCGGTGGCCGAGGATGACGGTTGGTATCAGGAAGCGCCGATCACCCAAGGCACCGAGGTGCGCATCGAGACGGCGAAGACCATCATTACCCGCAACAACTCGCCGGACTTGCCCTTCGACCGCTCGATCAATCCCTATCGTGGCTGCGAGCATGGCTGTATCTATTGCTACGCTCGGCCCAGCCACGCCTACTGGGACATGTCGCCAGGGCTGGATTTCGAAACCAGACTGATCGCCAAGACCAACGCCGCCGATGTGCTGGAAGAACAACTGTCCAAACGCGGCTATCAATGCGCGCCGATCAACCTGGGCTCCAACACCGACCCTTATCAGCCGATCGAGCGTGAACACAAAATCACCCGCAGGACCCTCGAGGTGCTGCTGCGCTATCGCCATCCGGTGACCATCATCACCAAGGGCTCGCTGATTCTGCGCGATCTGGACTTGCTGGCCGAACTCGCCGAACAACGGCTGGTGGCGGTAATGATCAGCCTCACCACTCTGGACGATGAGCTCAAACGCATCCTCGAACCCCGTACGGCTGCGCCCAAGGCACGACTGCGGGCGATCCGGGTAATGCGTGAAGCGGGGATTCCGGTGGGTGTCTTGTGTTCACCGATGATTCCGATGATCAACGACAGCGAACTCGAAAGCCTGCTGACTGAGGCCCATGCGGCCGGAGCGCAAACTGCGGCTTACATGATGTTGCGCCTGCCGCTGGAAGTGGCGCCGTTGTTCGAAGAGTGGTTGGCCGCCCACTATCCTCAGCGTGCAGCTCATGTGTGGAGCCTGATCCGCCAGAGCCGTGGCGGCGAGCTTTACGACAGTCGGTTTGGTGCCCGTATGCGCGGTGAAGGACCATTTGCCGATCTGCTGGCGCAGCGTTTTGCCAAAACCATCAAGCGCCTTGGGCTCAACCGTCGGGAAGGTTTCGATCTGGACTGCAAAGCTTTTTGTCCGCCGGGTCGCCAGATGTCATTGATTTAAGGACAATTGGACCTATGGTGGAGTAGTGAAAAAGGTACGTCGCGTTCAAGCTGGTCATATTTCTTATGACCTGGAACGCACGTTCTAGAGCGTTTGATTCAGTTTGAGTTAAGCTTCGGCCGCTACCTTGTTCATCGAGTGACTGACGGGTCTGCTTTTCGACCTGGATGTTTTTTATACAGCCACTGGCTTCACATCGGACAAAACGGGAAAATTCCCTGACTCCGCCAAAGAGGATGAATCATGAGTGACAAGGATAAACAGCCTTTGGCTGCGTCGGCTTCAGCCCAACCCGAGGCGGAAACCGCCGATGCAGCGCTGCAGCATATCGTTGACGGCTTTTTGCATTTTCATCACGAGATCTTTCCGCAGCAGGAAGAACTCTTCAAAAAACTCGCCACGGCCCAGCGGCCTCGGGCGATGTTCATCGCATGCGCCGATTCGCGCATTGTTCCCGAGCTGATCACCCAAAGCGCCCCCGGCGACCTGTTCGTCACCCGTAACGTCGGCAACGTCGTGCCGCCTTATGGGCAAATGAACGGTGGTGTTTCCACAGCCATCGAATACGCAGTGCTGGCGCTCGGCGTGCAGCACATCATCATCTGTGGCCACTCCGACTGTGGCGCCATGCGCGCGGTACTCAACCCGCAGAGCCTGGAAAAGATGCCGACGGTCAAAGCCTGGCTGCGCCATGCAGAAGTGGCGAAAACCATGGTTCAGGACAACTGCCATTGCTCGAATGAAAGCGAGAGCATGCACATCCTTACCGAAGAGAATGTGATCGCTCAGTTGCAACATTTGCGCACGCACCCGTCGGTGGCCTCGCGCATGGCCAACGGTCAGCTGTTTATCCATGGTTGGGTGTACAACATCGAAACCAGCGAAATCCAGGCTTACGACGCGGATCAGGGTTGTTTCCTGCCGCTCGATGGCAGCCATCCGATTCCGGTGGCGACGCCCAAAGCGCGCTTCTAAATCCTCTTCGTAGCCTGTCTCACAACTACGTTTGCGAGACAGGCCACCAGATCCCTGTGTGGTTTAGCCGAGGCTGCTGATCAAGCAGCCCGGCTTTGCCATGCCTGAAGAAAACCTCGGGAGAGTCACCATGCGTGCCGCTCAATTAAAAGCTGTTCTGCCACGGGAGCTGCTGGCTTCGGTGGTTGTATTTCTGGTTGCCCTGCCTTTGTGCATGGGCATCGCCATAGCCTCCGGGCTGCCACCGGCCAAAGGCCTGATCACCGGCATCATCGGTGGACTGGTGGTTGGCTGGCTTGCCGGTTCACCACTGCAAGTCAGCGGCCCGGCGGCCGGTCTGGCGGTATTGGTGTTCGAACTGGTGCGCCAACATGGAATCGCCATGCTCGGGCCGATCCTGCTACTGGCGGGTTTTCTGCAATTGGTGGCCGGGCGTTTGAAACTGGGTTGCTGGTTTCGGGTCACGGCGCCGGCTGTGGTGTACGGCATGCTCGCCGGCATCGGCGTGTTGATCGTGCTGTCGCAGGTGCATGTAATGCTCGATGCCGTGCCCAAGCCCTCGGGGCTGGATAACCTGGCGGCCTTCCCTGCTGCAGTGATTCAGGCTTTGCCTTCGTTTGGCTGGCAAGCGGGTTTGCTCGGGCTGTCGACCATTGCCGTGATGTGGCTGTGGGAAAAATTCCGCCCGCATTCCCTGCGTTTCGTTCCCGGTGCATTGCTCGGGGTCGGTCTGGCAACGATCGCCAGCCTGGCGCTCGCCTTGCAGGTCAAACGTGTAGAGGTCCCGGCTAACCTCGCGGAGGCCATCGATTGGCTACGCCCGGCGGATCTGCTCAACCTGGCTGACCCAACCCTGCTGATCGCCGCCTTCGCCGTGGCCTTTATCGCCAGCGCCGAAACCCTGCTCTCGGCCGCCGCCGTGGATCGCATGCACAGCGGTCAACGCTCGGACTTCGACCGCGAATTGTCGGCGCAAGGTGTGGGCAACATGTTGTGTGGCCTGCTCGGCGCGCTGCCGATGACCGGGGTGATCGTGCGCAGCTCGGCCAACGTTCAAGCCGGCGCCACCACCCGTCTGTCGACGGTGTTCCATGGCCTGTGGTTGCTGGCTTTCGTGCTGCTGCTATCGAGCGTGCTGCAAAGCATTCCGGTGGCGAGCCTGGCGGGCGTGCTGGTTTACACCGGTTTCAAACTGGTAGACCTCAAGGCCTTTCGCGGTCTGGGCCGTTATGGCCGGATGCCGATGTTCACCTATGCGGCGACCGCACTGGCAATCATCTTCACCGACCTGCTGACCGGTGTGCTGATCGGCTTCGGCCTGACGCTGGCCAAGCTGGCCTGGAAAGCGTCGCGCCTGAAAATCAGCCTGATCGATCTACCGGCGGACGGCGAGATGGAACTGCGACTGGTGGGGGCGGCGACCTTCCTCAAGGTGCCGGCGTTGACCCAGGTGCTGGGGAGCATTCCCGCAGGCGCGACGGTACATGTGCCGCTCAATAACCTGAGCTACATCGATCACTCGTGCCTTGAGTTGCTGGAGGAGTGGGGCCGGGCCAATGCGGCCAAGGGTTCGAAGCTGTTGATTGAAGCGCGGGGGTTGAAGCGCAGGCTTGAAGGGCGGTTGCGGACCACGACGGGCGTAGGTTCCGCCGGATAGATAACCGTGTGGGAGCGAGCTTGTTCGCTCCCACAGGTATTCGGTTCTTACCGTTGGATCAAGCCGCTGGCTGATCCAGCTCCAGCTCGACACCCAATTGGCGCGACAGGCACGGCCAGCGCTTCCACGCGGCGCCGGTGTCCGGGCTGTTGAGTTTCTCGCGGTAGGCCTCCACCGACTCCAGCGCGAAACTTTCATCGTCAAGCATCTCGTCCACGGCGTGATGCACTGCCTCATCCAGTTGGTTGGCAAATTCCTCGCCAATCAATTGGTGGGCAATCAGGTTGGCGACAGTCATGTCCAAGGGGATCAATGGCTGGCCAAAATGCTTGATGTACAGGTCGTTGACCTCTTCGACCAAGCGGTGCGCCAGATAAGCTTCGTCCAGCAGACTGTCCAGGCCAACGTGACCGGCCATGATCGCCGGCGGCTGGAGGAAGAACTGCTCGGCGATTGTCAGCACCGGCTTGATCTGCGATTCGATGCCCGCTTCCCTGGCGACTTCATTGGCTGCATCCAGCAGGTCTGGCACTTGTTCTATATACGCGGCCACAAAACGCGTCATCACGCCGTTGGCGTCGACATCCGGCAATTGGATGGCGGAGTGAAGGTGCGGCAGTTGGGTTTCCAGCTGACGAGTCAGCAGGCCGGTCTCGGCCTCGTGTTGCAGGGCTTTTTGGATCTGCTCGCGCAATGCGGCGGTGTTCATGAAAACTCCAGGAAACAAAGGCAATGAAATAGGGAAGACATAACTTAGCTGGCTCAGGAAAAAGGCTAAGACGCATTTGTCATAATTATTTCATTCTTGAGACGCCTGCGTTATATCGATTTGCCACCACTCGTCTGCATCCTTCTCCATTCGTGACCTGGAACGCAAGTCCAACCTGTTTCAGCTGATTTACCCCATCGCGTTGCGAGGTGGCAGTCGCTGTCTATACTCGGTTCTGAATGGAGTTAGCTGATGACACCCGACTGCATATGCAGCAAGGCTCGGCGATTCAAGTTCGTGGTCTGAAAAAGCCGCTCCCTTGCCGCAGGCGTTACGCCTACGGGATAACAAGAACGATAAGGGGAACCCGCAATGATGCGACATCCACATGTCTGGATGGGCCTCCTGTTGTGGTCGATTTTCAGTCAGGCGCAAGCGGCCTGGACTGTCAATATGGCGCCTGGAGCGACTGAGATCAGTCACGCAGTATTCGATCTGCACATGACCATTTTCTGGATCTGTGTGGTGATCGGCATCATCGTCTTCGGCGCCATGTTCTGGTCGATGATGATCCACCGCCGCTCGACCGGGCAGGTGGCCGCAAAATTTCATGAAAGCACCACCGTTGAAATCCTCTGGACCATCGTGCCCCTGCTTATCCTGGTGGCCATGGCGGTCCCCGCAACCGCCACACTGATCAAGATGTACGACAACACGGAGCCGGATATCGATATCCAGGTCACCGGCTATCAGTGGAAGTGGCATTACAAATACCTGGGTCAGGACGTCGAATTTTTCAGCAACCTGACTACCCCCGCCGATCAGATCCACAACAAGGAAGCCAAGGGCGAACATTACCTGCTGGAGGTCGACAAGCCACTGGTGCTGCCGATCGGTGCCAAGGTGCGTTTTCTGGTGACCTCCGCCGACGTCATCCACTCCTGGTGGGTGCCGGCCTTCGCAGTCAAGCGCGATGCGATTCCGGGCTTCGTCAATGAATCCTGGACCCGTGTCGACAAGCCCGGCATCTACCGTGGCCAGTGCGCCGAGCTGTGCGGCAAGGACCACGGCTTCATGCCGATCGTGGTCGAGGTCAAGGAAAAGGCCGACTACGAAAAATGGCTGGGCGAGCGCAAGGCGGAAGCCGCGCAACTCAAAGAGCTGACCAGCAAGGAATGGACCCTCGACGAGCTCAAGGAGCGCGGCGACAAGATTTATCACACCACTTGCGTGGCCTGTCACCAGGCCGAAGGCCAGGGCCTACCGCCGATGTTCCCGGCACTCAAGGGCTCGAAAATCGCCACCGGGCCGAAAGAAGCTCACCTGAGCCTGGTCTTCCATGGCAAGCCCGGCACCGCCATGGCGGCGTTCGGCAAGCAGCTCTCGGAAGTCGATATCGCGGCGGTCGTGACCTACGAACGTAACGCCTGGGGCAACAACAAAGGCGACATGGTCACCCCTAAAGAAGTGCTGGAGCTGAAACAGGCGGAAAGCAAATGACCCGGTCTATTGCGTACTCAAGGAATCGGTCGGGGCATGACGTCCCGGTTCGCCCAGCCCAGCCGTTTGCAGGAGACAGGACATGACTGTTGTAGTCGATGACCATGTTCATACCGATACCGCCCACGCCCACGGCCCTGCCAAAGGCCTGATGCGTTGGGTGTTGACTACCAACCACAAGGATATCGGCACGCTGTACCTGTGGTTTGCATTCACCATGTTTCTGCTCGGCGGCTCGTTCGCCATGGTGATCCGTGCCGAGCTGTTCCAGCCGGGACTGCAAATCGTCGAACCGGCGTTCTTCAACCAGATGACCACCATGCACGGTCTGGTGATGGTCTTCGGCGCGGTGATGCCGGCCTTCGTCGGCCTCGCCAACTGGATGATCCCGTTGATGATCGGCGCGCCGGACATGGCCCTGCCGCGAATGAACAACTTCAGCTTCTGGCTGTTGCCGGCCGCGTTCCTGCTGCTGGTATCGACCCTGTTCACGCCCGGTGGCGGGCCGAACTTCGGCTGGACCTTCTACGCACCGCTGTCGACCACCTACGCGCCGGAAAGCGTGACGTTCTTCATCTTCGCCATCCACTTGATGGGGATCAGTTCGATCATGGGCGCAATCAACGTGATCGCGACCATCCTCAACCTGCGCGCCCCCGGCATGACGTTGATGAAAATGCCGCTGTTCGTCTGGACCTGGCTGATCACCGCGTTCCTGCTGATCGCGGTGATGCCGGTGCTGGCCGGCTGCGTGACCATGATGCTGATGGACATCCACTTCGGCACCAGTTTCTTCAGTGCCGCCGGTGGCGGTGATCCGGTGCTGTTCCAGCACGTGTTCTGGTTCTTCGGCCACCCCGAGGTGTACATCATGATCCTGCCGGCCTTCGGTGCCGTCAGCTCAATCATTCCGGCGTTCTCGCGCAAGCCGCTGTTTGGCTACACCTCGATGGTCTATGCCACGGCCAGTATTGCGTTCCTGTCATTCATCGTCTGGGCGCACCACATGTTCGTGGTCGGCATTCCACTGGTGGGCGAGTTGTTCTTCATGTACGCCACGCTGCTGATCGCAGTGCCGACCGGCGTGAAAGTGTTCAACTGGGCCAGCACCATGTGGCAAGGCTCGCTGACCTTCGAAACGCCGATGCTGTTCGCCGTGGCGTTCGTGATTCTGTTCTCCATTGGCGGATTCTCCGGGTTGATGCTGGCCATCGCCCCGGCGGACTTCCAGTACCAGGACACCTACTTCGTGGTCGCGCACTTCCATTACGTGCTGGTGCCGGGGGCGATCTTCGGGATCTTCGCCTCGGCTTACTTCTGGCTGCCGAAATGGACCGGCCACATGTACGACGAAACCCTCGGCAAGCTGCACTTCTGGCTGTCTTTCATCGGCATGAACATGGCGTTCTTCCCGATGCACTTCGTGGGCCTGGCGGGCATGCCGCGGCGGATTCCGGACTACAACCTGCAATTCGCCGACTTCAACATGGTGTCGTCGATCGGCGCGTTCATGTTTGGTGCCACGCAGATCTTCTTCCTGTTCATCGTGATCAAGACCATTCGCGGCGGCGAGCCGGCACCGGCCAAGCCGTGGGATGGTGCCGAAGGGCTGGAATGGAGCATTCCATCGCCCGCGCCGTATCACACCTTCACCACACCGCCGGAAGTGAAATGAAACGCCTCGGTCCTGTAGGAGCCGGCTTGCTGGCGATGAACGCAGCGCGGTGTGTCAGACACTCCGCCTTCGCTGGCAAGCCAGCTCCTACAGGATATGGCGTAGAGGCTGGAAATAATGGCTGACTCGATCTCGATGAAGAAGCTGGTCACCCGCCTGTTGCTGGTGGTGGCGGCGATGTTTGTCTTCGGCTTTGCCCTGGTGCCGATCTACGACGTGATGTGCAAGGCATTCGGCATCAATGGCAAAACCGCCGGGCAGTATGAAGGCGAGCAAACGGTCGACGCCTCGCGGCAGGTTCGCGTGCAGTTTCTGTCGACCAACGCCGCTGACATGCCCTGGGATTTCTATCCCAAGACGGATGAGCTGACCGCGCACCCCGGGGCGGTGAACGAGATGATTTTTATCGCCCACAACCCCACCGACCGGCCGATGAGCGCCCAGGCAGTGCCGAGTATCGCGCCGAGTGCAGCCGCGGCGTACTTCCACAAGACCGAATGTTTCTGCTTTACCCAGCAAGTGCTGCAGCCCGGTCAACGCATCGAGATGCCAGTACGGTTCATCGTTGACCGCGACATGCCCAAGGATGTGAAGCACCTGACGCTGTCCTACACGCTGTTCGATATCACCGCACGTCATCCGCCCGTAGCTGTTGCAGCAAGCACAGGTGGCTAGGCGTTAAAGCGTGCCCGATAAGGAGAACAATAAATGGCAACTCATGAACATTATTACGTTCCAGCCCAGAGCAAATGGCCGATCATCGCCACGGTCGGCATGCTGGTCACGGTGTTCGGCCTGGGCACCTGGTTCAATGACCTGAAGGCTGCGCGGCCGGAATCCCATGGCCCGCTGATCTTTTTCGTCGGCGGACTGCTGCTGGCCTACATGCTGTTCGGCTGGTTCGGGACGGTGGTCAAGGAAAGTCGCGCGGGGTTGTACAGCCCGCAACTCGACCGCTCGTTCCGCTGGGGCATGAGCTGGTTCATTTTCTCGGAGGTGATGTTCTTCCTGGCCTTTTTCGGTGCGCTGTTTTATGTGCGCAATATCGCGGGCCCGGCACTGGGTGGTGAAGGCACCAAAGGCATCGCCCACATGCTGTGGCCGACGTTCGAGTTCACCTGGCCGCTGCTGAACAACCCGGACTCGAAACTCTTTCCTCCCCCCAAGGAAGTCATCAGCCCCTGGGGCCTGCCTCTGCTCAACACCGTGCTGCTGGTGAGTTCCAGCGTCACCGTGACCATCGCTCACCACGCCTTGAAGAAAGGCCATCGCGGGGCGCTGAAAATCTGGCTGGCGCTGACCGTGTTGCTCGGTTGCGGATTCCTGGGCTTTCAAGCCAAAGAATACCTGCACGCCTACCACGAGCTGGGCTTGACCCTGGGTTCCGGCATCTACGGCGCAACGTTCTTCATGCTCACCGGTTTCCACGGTGCCCACGTGACCATCGGCACCATCATTCTGTTCGTGATGCTGATGCGCATCATGCGCGGGCACTTCAATGCAGACCACCATTTCGGCTTCGAGGCGGCGACCTGGTACTGGCACTTTGTGGATGTGGTGTGGATCGGGTTGTTCGTTTTCGTCTACGTACTTTGAGCCTGGTACTCATGACTACCAAGGCACGTGGGACACCAGCTGGCCGCTGAAAAAACCCCAGGCGATCAAGCCGACAGTGATGGCGGCCAGCGCAACACGAATACTCAAGGCGATGACCAGGCGATTCGAGCTGCTGTCGTCCTTGACCAGAAAAAACAGGCCGCTGAACAGGCTGACAACCGTGGCAATCAGCATCAGGACGATGGCTGCTTTGAGCATGGTGACACTCCGGGGGACAGGCGATGCATGTGAGTATAGCTATCGCGATGACCGACTTTCTGGCGACGCCATGAAGCGCTTTCGGCCGGGCTTCGTGCCGACCCTCGCAGTCGTGTTGCTGCTGCCCTTGCTGGTGTCACTCGGCTTCTGGCAGTTGAGCCGGGGCGCGGAGAAAAGCGCGCTGCTGCAAAATTACGCCGAGCGCCGGGCGGCCGAACCGATGGCCAGCACCGAACTGCAACACACCGAAGATCCGGCCTTCCGCCGGGTTCGCCTGCACGGCCAGTTCGATGCCGAACACAGCCTGCTGCTGGATAACCGGCAGCGTGACGGCAAGGTCGGGGTCGAGCTGTTGCAACCGTTTCAGGATCAGGCCACCGGGCTCTGGTTGCTGGTCAATCGCGGCTGGCTGCCGTGGCCGGATCGGCGCACACCGCCGTCATTCACCACACCGACTGAGGTGTTGAGCCTCGATGCCTGGGTCTATGTCTCGCCCGGCGCAACGTTCCAGTTGCACGCGGACCCCAACGCCACGACCTGGCCACAACTGATCACCGCCGTTGAACCGGCCAGGTTGTGGACGGCGCTTGAACGTGACGGTTTCGCCTACGAATTACGCGCGCAAAGTGGCCCTGCGACCTACCGCGCCGATTGGCCGGTGGTGGCCATGGGGCCGGAAAAGCACCTGGCTTACGCCGTGCAGTGGTTCGCCCTGGCGATCGCGCTGTTCGGCCTTTATCTCTATCTCGGATGGCACAACGCAAAGGAGAACAATAATGGGAGTGGCCATGAATCCACCCGGCATGTCTGAGGCGAAAACACCGGTGAATCGGCGGCGCGGACGCTTGCAGTTGCTGCTGATCCTATTGGGGGTGATCGGTCCGATGATCCTCGCCACCGGCATGTACAAATTGCAGTTCTGGGTGCCCGAAGGCCGCAGTTATCACGGTGAACTGATCGGCAACGGCCAGACTCGCGCCGACATTGGCGTACAAGCGCAAGAAGAACGCTGGCAGTTGCTGGTGACGGCGCCCAAGGACTGTTCGGTGGACTGCCAGCAGCTGGTTTATCTGGCGCGGCAGATCCAGATCGGCCTTGGTCGCGATGCTGCCCGCGCCAGCCATGCGCTGGCCATCGCGCAGCCGCTGAACAGCGATTACGAGACTAAACTTCAACGCGAGTACCCACAGTTGCAACGCTATTCATTGGACCTGCCGTCCTACATCAAAGGCGCGCAGAGCAATGACACGCCGCACCTGTGGATCATCGACCCTCACGGCAATCTGGTGCTGCGTTACGACCCGACGGTGAAGGGCAAGGACCTGCTCAACGACCTGCGCCACCTGCTGAAACTGTCGAACATCGGATAAGGGCATCGTCATGGCCAAACCTGGATTTCGCCTCGCGCTGTTTGCCACCTTGCTGGCACTGATTGTGGTGTTGCTCGGCGCTTACACACGCCTGACCCACGCCGGCCTCGGCTGCCCGGACTGGCCCGGCTGCTACGGTTTTATCAGCGTGCCGCAAAGCGAAGCCCAACTGGCTCATGCCGAACTGCATTTTCCAGACACCCCGGTGGAAGCCCACAAGGGCTGGAACGAAATGGTCCATCGCTACTTCGCCGGCACGCTGGGGCTGCTGATCGCGGTGCTGGCGGGCCGCGCCTGGGTCCATCGTCATCATCCGGGGCAGCCGGTGAAGTTGCCGCTGTTCCTGCTGGCGTTGGTCATTGGCCAAGCGGCTTTCGGCATGTGGACGGTGACACTCAAGCTTTGGCCGCAAGTGGTCACCGGGCATTTGCTCGGCGGATTTGCGACCTTGAGCCTGTTGTTTCTGCTGACCTTGCGCCTGTCCGGCGTATTGCCGGCGCTGACCGTGCCTCGACGTTTGCAATACTGGGCAACCGCCGGCTTGTTGTTGGTGATCCTGCAAATTGCTCTCGGTGGCTGGGTCAGCTCCAATTACGCGGCGGTAGCCTGCATCGACTTTCCGACCTGCCACGGCCAATGGCTGCCACCGGCTGATTTCGCCAACGGTTTTCACCTGACCCAACACATCGGCCCGAATTATCTGGGCGGGCAACTGGACAGCGATGCCCGCACCGCGATTCACCTGACTCACCGCATCGGCGCGTTACTGGTCACCTTTGTTCTGCTCGGTCTGGCCTGGCAACTGAAGGTCGTCGGCATGACGCGCCTGGCCGTCATGGTGCTGATCGCCCTTGCCGCACAAATCACCCTGGGCATCAGCAACGTGGTGTTCCACTTGCCGCTGCCGGTGGCCGTCGCCCACAACGCCGGCGGTGCGGCGCTGTTGCTGACGATGGTGCTGGTCAATTATCACGCGCGAACCAGCCTGGTTCGGGTCAAGCATCAGCCCCCTCGGCGCTGGCGACTACGCCTGCGTAAACACTCGGCCGGGCCCATAACAATAAAAGGAGAGATGCCATGGCGACTCTGATCGGCGAACGTCACAGTCAGGCCATCTGGCGAGACTACCTGGAACTGACCAAGCCGAAAGTGGTGGTGCTGATGCTCATCACCTCGCTGGTCGGCATGTTCCTCGCGACCCGCGCCGGGGTGCCATGGACGGTGCTGGTATTCGGCAATCTGGGGATCGCCCTGTGTGCCGGCGGGGCGGCGGCGGTCAATCATGTGGTGGACCGGCGCATCGACGCGATCATGGCCCGGACCCACAAACGGCCCCTGGCCGAAGGCCGGGTGTCTCCAGCCGCTGCGCTGACCTTCGCCCTGATACTGGCAATGCTCGGTCAGGCCTTGTTGCTGACTTTCACCAACCCGCTGACAGCATGGCTGACACTCGCCTCCTTGCTCGGTTATGCCGTGGTCTATACCGGTTTCCTGAAACGCGCGACGCCGCAGAACATCGTCATCGGCGGCCTCGCCGGAGCTGCCCCGCCACTGCTCGGCTGGACCGCCGCCACCGGTCATGTCGGCGCCGAACCATTGTTGCTGGTGCTGATCATCTTCGCCTGGACCCCGCCGCACTTCTGGGCGCTGGCGATTCACCGCAAGGAGGAATACGCCAAGGCTGACATTCCGATGCTGCCGGTGACCCATGGCGAGCACTACACCAAAGTCCACATCCTGCTTTATACCTTTGCGTTGCTGGCCGTCAGCCTGATGCCCTACGTGATCCACATGAGCGGCGTGCTCTACCTGATGTGTGCCCTTTTACTGGGCGCCAGGTTTCTGCAATGGGCCGTGGTGCTGTACCGTGGCACTCGACCGCACGCGGCGATCAACACGTTCAAGTACTCTATCTACTACTTGTTCCTGCTGTTTATCGCGCTGCTCGTAGACCACTACTTACTGTTGATCCTATGACTCGAACCCAGAAAACCGTCTTCATCCTCGTTGCCCTGATCGCGCTGATCCTGGGCCTGACCGTCAATAAAGTACTGACCGGGAAAAACCAGGGCGACCCGACGGCGCTGATCGATGCAGGGATCATCTTGCTGCCCCAAAGCCGCAATCTGCCGGACGTGAAGATGACCGATCAGGACGGCAAGCCAGTGGCGATCAACGAACTGAAAGGCAAGTGGAGTTTGCTGTTCTTCGGCTACACCTTCTGCCCGGACATCTGCCCGACCACCCTCGCCCAGCTGCGGCAGATCAAGAGTGAACTGCCGGCGGATGCGGTGAACAAGTTGCAGGTCATCCTGGTCAGCGTCGACCCGAACCGCGATACGCCCAAGCAACTCAAGCAGTACCTGGGCTACTTCGATCCGCAATTCATCGGGCTGACCGCAGCCTCGGTCGAAGACCTTCAGAAAATGGCCAACGCGGTGAGCATTCCGTTCATTCCGGCGGACACCAGCAAGCCGAACTACACCGTCGACCACAGCGGCAACCTGGCGGTGATCGGACCGGACGGGACTCAACGCGGGTTCATTCGTGCACCGCTGAATAACCAGAAACTGGTGGCGCAGTTGCCGGTGATGCTCAACCGTCAATAAGCACCACACTCTTTGTAGGAGCCAGGCTTGCCGGCGAAGGCGATCTCACGGGCGCCTTCGCCGGCAAGCCTGGCTCCTACAGAACGGGGCAAACAGACAAAAAAAGGGGCGCATTCAATTCAATGCGCCCCTTTTTCGTTTACGTCAGCCGATCAGAACGCCGGCAATACCGCGCCTTTGTACTTCTCGAGAATGAAGGCTTTCACTTCCGGGCTGTGCAGGGCAGCAACCAGTTTCTGCATTGCCGCGCTGTCCTTGTCGTCCGGACGGGCAACGAGGATGTTCACGTACGGCGAGTCGCTGCCTTCGATGACCAGCGCGTCCTTGGACGGATCGAGCTTGGCTTCCAGCGCGTAGTTGGTGTTGATCAGCGCCAGGTCGACCTGAGTCAGCACGCGCGGGATGGTCGCGGCTTCCAGTTCACGGAATTTCAGATCCTTGGTGTTCTCGGTGATGTCCTTCACGGTCGACAGGATATTTTTCGAATCCTTCAACTTGATCAGGCCAGCCTTCGCCAGCAGCAACAGCGCACGGCCGCCGTTGGTGGCGTCGTTCGGGATTACCACGTTGGCGCCGCCCGGCAGCTCTTCCAGTTTCTTGTACTTGCTGGAGTAAGCGCCCAGCGGCTCCAGGTGCACACCGGCAACGCTGACGAGGTTAGTGCCCTTGGCCTTGTTGAATTCATTCAGGTACGGTTGGTGCTGGAAGAAGTTGGCGTCCAGACGCTTCTCGGCTACCTGTACGTTCGGCTGGATATAGTCGGTGAAGACTTTGACTTTCAGGTCCACGCCTTCTTTGGCCAGGGCCGGTTTAACGAACTCGAGGATTTCCGCGTGGGGCACCGGGGTGGCCGCAACGGTCAGGGTGTCGGCAGCGTGGGCGGAAAAGGCTGCAACGGCAGCGAACGCTACGAGTAGTTTTTTCATTCAGCTAACTCCTTGTGAGGCGCCCGTTTGGCGCCTGCCAGCGAATGGCCGGCTCATGTCTTAAGTGACGAAAACTGTTTATTTGCGGGAGAAATGAACCACCAGCTTGTCGCCGACGGTTTGCAGCACTTGAACCAGCACCAGCAGCAACACCACGGTGACCACCATCACGTCGGTCTGGAAACGCTGGTAACCGAAACGGATCGCCAGGTCGCCCAAGCCGCCAGCGCCGACCACACCGGCCATCGCTGTGTAGGACACCAGTGTAATCGCTGTCACCGTAATCGCCGCGAAGATGCCCGGACGGGCTTCCGGCAGCAAGGCGTTGGTGATGATCTGACGGGTCGTCGCGCCCATCGCCTGGGTCGCTTCGATGATGCCGCGATCCACTTCACGCAGGGCGGTTTCCACCAGTCGCGCGAAGAACGGCGTAGCGCCCACCACCAACGGTGGGATCGCACCGGCGACACCGAGGGAAGTGCCGGTAATCAATACGGTGAACGGAATCATCACGATCAGCAGAATGATGAACGGCAGCGAACGCAGAATGTTCACCACCAGCGACAGCATCGCGTAAACGCCTTTGGCTTCCAACAACTGGCGCGGGCTGCACAAGAACAACAGCACGCCCAACGGCAACCCCAGCAGCACGGTGAACAACAGCGAACCGCCAAGCATCAGCAGGGTGTCGCCGGTGGCCAGCCAGATTTCGTACCAGTCGATATTGGAAAAGAAACTCATCAGGACTTCCATCAGCGCAGCACCTCCATGTGGACATCAGCTGCGGTGAAGTGAGCAAACGCCGCTTCCATGTCGCCACCGGTGACGGCCAGGGTCAATTGGCCGTAGGGAACCTCTTTGATGCGATCGATACGACCGGCCAGGATGCTGTAGTCCACGCCCGTTTCCCGGGCGACGGTACCCAGCAATGGTGCGTAGGTCGCTTCGCCCTGGAAGGTCAGACGTACGATGCGGCCCGGTACGTGAGCGAAGTCGTCGCGCTGTTCGTTCTCGTCGATCTGCTCGTCTTCCTGGACGAAGCGCTTGGTGGTCGGGTGCTTGGGATGCAGGAACACCTCGGCCACCGAACCTTGCTCGACGATCACACCGGCATCCATCACCGCCACCTGATCGCAGACTCGACGGATCACATCCATCTCGTGGGTGATCAGGACGATGGTCAGCTTCAGCTCGCGATTGATCTCGGCCAGCAATTGCAAAACCGACGCCGTGGTCTGCGGGTCGAGGGCACTGGTGGCTTCGTCGCACAGCAAAATTTTCGGCTTGGTTGCCAGGGCGCGGGCGATGCCGACACGCTGCTTCTGACCACCGGACAGTTGCGCCGGGTATTTTTTCGCATGGTCGGCCAGGCCAACCCGTGCCAGCAATTGCGCCACACGCTGGTCGATTTCGCTACGCGACAGCTCACCGGCGAGGGTCAGCGGCAGCGCGACGTTGTCGGCCACGGTCTTGGACGCCAGCAAGTTGAAGTGCTGGAAAATCATCCCGACCTGCTGACGGAAACGTCGCAGGCCGTTGGCATCCAGCGCCGTGACTTCTTCACCATCGACGATGATCTTGCCGCCACTGGAGTTTTCCAGGCGATTGATCAGGCGCAGCAGGGTACTTTTTCCCGCACCGGAATGGCCGATCAGGCCAAAGACCTGACCGTTCTCAATCGTCAGACTGGTCGGATGCAGGGCGGGAATATCCTTACCGGCGACGCGGTAAGTTTTGTGGACGTTTTGAAACTCGATCACGTAGCGAACCTTGTGGGGCGCGTTAGAAAAGGATCAGCGGTTAGCCGGGCGCGCATTTTAGCCTGTCCGTATAGAGGTTCTTAGCATTTATTTCGCCTTCAACCAGCGATTTGGCAATAAGGCGATCAAAGGTAGGAACCTGGGACCAAGGCAATTGCGGCCTGATGCATCTAGAAAAGCAAAAGATCGCAGCCTGCGCTAACTCCTAGACGGTCCGGAGCTGCTGCAGGCTGCGATCTTTTCTTTATGGCTTGCGAGGACTCAAAACCATCTGCGCCGGAATATTACGCAGAATCTGTTTCTCCAGCTTCAGATCAAACTCCGAATCCAGCTTCTTCACCCGTTTGGTCAGCAAGGTGGCCAACCATGGGTAATCCTGGGTACGGGGAGCCTGAATGCTCACGTCGCACTGATAATTCACCACATCAGCGGCGATAGCATCGAGTTGACGACGAAGTTTGCTCATATCGGTGAGGTTCAATGCCACCGTCGTGCTTTCAGCCGTCGGGTCGATCACTTTGGCCTGCGGTTTGGCTTCGGCAGCCTTGAGGGCCGCTTCGGCTTTATCCAGTTCAGCCTTACGTGCATGAACGATGGCATTGTTAACGCCACCGGTCAGCGCCGGGGCCTTGGGCATCAATACCCGGGCACGGCTGAGGGCAGTGGCCGCAGCATTCACATCACCTTTTTGCAACACGATCTGGCTGCGCAGCAAATAGGCTTCGGCCAATTGCCGCTGGTATTGCTCAAGGGATTGATCGTTGGGCGACTCGGCCTGCAAGGCCGCCAATTGATCCTCGGCGGTGGCCAGCTCACTGCTGGCCAGGCTTTGTTCCAGTTGTGCAATAGCCGTGGCCCGCGCATCGGGGGCCTCGGTGGCCGCCGGCGGCGTGCTTTGGCAAGCACCCAGTAGCAGCGAAAATGCGACAAGGAGCAGATAACGGGAGGCGAACGGCTTCATTCCTGCGACTCTCTATTTGCGCAAAAAACGAGCAAGTCTACACCCCTCGACGGGGCAGGACAAAACTCAGCAGAAACAGCGCGGCGGCCGCCACCACAATCGACGGGCCAGCCGGGGTGTCCTTGAACCAGGACAACGCCAGCCCGCCACACACCGCGAGCATGCCCAGCAGGCTCGCGCCCAGTGCCATCTGCTCCGGCGAGCGGGCGTGACGCTGTGCCGCAGCCGCCGGAATAATCAGTAACGAAGTAATCAGCAACACGCCGACGATTTTCATCGCCACCGCGATCACCACGGCGATCAGCAACATCAGGACCAGACGCAACGCCGCCACCGGCAAACCTTCCACCCTGGCCAGTTCTTCATGCACGGTGATCGCCAGCAAGGGTCGCCACAGCGTGACAAGCAATACCAGCACCGCCGCGCTGCCGCCGAGGATCCAGGCCAGATCGGTCGGGCTGATCGCCAGCAGGTCGCCAAACAGATAGGCCATCAGGTCGATCCGCACTTCATGCATGAAGCTTAGTACCACCAGGCCCAGGGAGAGCGTGCTCGGTGCGAGAATTCCCAACAGCGTGTCAGACGCCAATGGCTGCCGCTGTTGCAGCGTCACCAGCAACACTGCCAGCAACAGGCAGCCTACGGTGACAGCCACGGTCGGGCTGACATCCAGCAGAAAGCCCAGCGCCACACCCAGCAGCGCGGCGTGGGACAGGGTGTCGCCAAAATAAGCCATGCGCCGCCAGACCACGAACGAACCCAGCGGACCCGCGACCAACGCCAAGGCCAGACCTGCAAGCAGGGCGAAAAGCAGAAAATCAGCCATGCTTGCAGCTATCTCCATGAACGTGGGTATGGGCCGACGGGGTCGCAATGACCACCGAGCCATGCAGGTCGTGAGCGTGGTCGTGATGATGGTGATAAATCGCCAGACTTTGTGCGTTCTTTCCGAACAGTTCGACGAACGCGGGATCGCCGCTGACCTGCTCAGGATGCCCGGAGCAGCAGACATGGCGATTCAGACACACCACCTGGTCGGTGGTGCTCATCACCAGATGCAAATCGTGAGAGACCATCAATACGCCGCAACCATGACGGTCGCGCAGGCGTGTGATCAGGCTATAGAGCTCGGCTTGACCGGCCACGTCGACGCCTTGTACCGGCTCATCGAGCACCAGCAACTCCGGCTCGCGCAGCAATGCCCGGGCCAGCAGTACTCGCTGCATTTCGCCACCGGAAACACTTTGCACCGGGCTGTCGATCACCTGCTCGGCGCCGACTTCCTTGAGGGCGGCCAAGGCCCGAGCGCGGTCCACGCCAGGGACCAGACGCAAGAAACGCAGCACTGATAGCGGCAGGGTTGGATCGACATGGAGTTTTTGCGGCATGTAACCGACGCGCAACTTCGGCTTGCGCCAGACGCTGCCGCTGTCCGGCTTCAACAGACCGAGCACCGCGCGCACCAGCGTGGTTTTACCGGCGCCATTAGGGCCGATCAGGGTAACGATCTGCCCCGGCTCGACGCTCAGTTCGATGTTATCCAGCACGTTTTGCCCGGCAAAAGTGACGGCCACCTGCTCAAGACGGATCAGCGCATTGCTCATTAAGCCCCCTGGCAACCCGAGCAGAGACCGATGACTTCAACGGTCTGGGCCTCGACAATAAATCCGACGTCCCTGGCACTGCCGACGATCGCGTCGCTTATGGACTTCTGTTCAAGCTCGATGGCGGCGTGGCATTGGCGGCAAATCAGGAACTGGCCTTGGTGAGCGTGTTCCGGGTGATTGCAGCCGACGAAGGCGTTCAGCGAGGAGATGCGGTGTACCAGGCCGTTTTCCAGCAGAAAATCCAGCGCGCGATACACGGTCGGCGGCGCAGCTCGGCGGCCGTCCTGCTCGCTGAGCACCGCCAGAATGTCGTAGGCACCCAGCGGTTTATGGCTTTGCCAGACCAGTTCCAGCACCCGCCGGCGCAAAGCGGTCAGGCGTAGCCCCTGACGTGCGCACAAGGCATCGGCCTCAGACAATGCGCTATGGACGCAATGAGAGTGGTCGTGGGGACGACTGGCAATCGGTGTTTTAGGCATGAGCGGCGACGAGTGTTGTGAGAGACGTTATTATGTTACCCGTTCTCGCCTCTTCGAGTGGTCATCGTGTCCCGACTTTTTTCTATCTTTGTCGCATTTGTCGCAAGTTTTCTGCTGATCGGTTCAGCCCAGGCCGAAGTCAACGTCCTTACCAGCATCAAGCCGCTGCAGCTGATTGCTGCTGCGGTACAGGAGGGTGTGGCGATTCCGGAAGTGTTGCTGCCGCCCGGGGCATCACCGCATAACTATGCCTTGCGCCCATCCGACGTACGGAAGGTGCAGTCGGTAGACCTGGTTTACTGGATCGGTCCGGACATGGAAGGTTTCCTGCCTCGCGTACTGAAAGGTCGTACGCTGCCCAGCGTCGCAGTGCAGGATTTGCCTGGCCTGAAACTGCGACATTTCGCCGAAGACAGCCACTCCCACGCCGAAGAAGCCGACGAGCATGACCACGATCATCGCCCTGGCAGCCTCGATGCGCACTTGTGGTTGTCCCCAATCAACGCCCGAGTGATCGCCAGCAAAATGGCTGCCGATCTGAGTGCAGCCGATCCGGCTAACGCAGCGCGCTATCAGAGCAACCTCAAAGCCTTCGATGAGCGCCTGGATGCCTTGGACCTGCGCCTGAAGGCTCGCCTGGCAGGCATCGCGAACAAACCTTACTTTGTGTTCCACGAAGCCTTTGACTACTTCGAAGACGCCTACGGCCTCAAGCATGCCGGCGTGTTCAGTGTCGCAGCCGAAGTGCAGCCCGGTGCCCAGCACGTCGCGGCGATGCGCACGCGGTTGCAGGAAGTCGGCAAAACTTGCGTGTTCAGCGAACCGCCGCTGCGCCCGCGCCTGGCAGAAACCCTGGTGGCCGGGCTACCGGTGAAACTGGCGGAGCTGGATGCATTGGGCGGATACACACCAGCGACTGCCCAAGGGTATGAGCAGGTGCTGGAAAAGTTGGGGAATGATTTGGCCGGGTGCCTGGAGTCGTTGTAAGCGGGAAGTTTGGTGGTGAATCGTTCGCGGGCAAGCCTCGCTCCTACAGGGATCGCGCACATCCTGTAGGAGCGAGGCTTGCCCGCGAAGCTTTTAGAGGGCGAAAGGCAGCGGCGTGTCGACCTTCTGCCGCTGTGCCAAGCGCAGCTGAAATTCCATCGGATCGTGAATCAACACGTCCTGCCCGGCGAAAGACTCCGCCGCAATCAACCGCGACAACCAGAACCGCACGCACGCCACGCGCAGCATGGTCGGCCACAGCTCAGCTTCGGCAGCGGTGAACGGCCGCAGCGCGGCATAAGCGCCCAGCAACGCCCGCGCCCGTACGCCATCGATCTGCCCTTGCTCGTCCGAACACCAATCGTTCAACGCAATTGCCACGTCATAAAGCATCGGCCCTGAACAGGCATTGTAGAAGTCGATCAACCCGGTCAGGTGCGTGCCTTCGAACATCGCGTTGTCGCGGAACAGATCCGCATGGATGTTGGCCCGCGGCAGCGCCAGAATTTTCGTCTTTTGCTGGGTGATTTCTTCCAGGGCCCGTTGCAGCAAATCGCTTTGCTCGGCGTTCAAGTGCGAAAGAAACTGCGTGCCCTCTTCCAGCATCCAGTCCAGGCCGCGATCGGTTTTGCGCTTGATCATGTTGGCCTGGGTCGCCAGGTGCAGATGGGCCAGCAGCTCGCCGACCTGAGCGCAATGCTGCGCGTTGGCGTCCTTGATGTGCTTGCCCGCCAGACGTGGCTGCAACAGCGCGGGTTTACCGGCCAGTTCGCGCAAAGCGACGCCGTCGGTGGTGCGCAGGGCATAAGGCACCGGCAGGTTGGCGTCGTGCAGCACATCGAGCAGTTCGATGAAGAACGGCATCTCCTGCACCGGACCGCGCTCGACCAGGGTCAGGACAAACTCGCCCTGCTCCAGGCTGATAAAGAAATTGGTGTTTTCGCTACCGGCGGCGATCCCCTGGAAATCAAGCAGGCGGCCGAGCCCGTAAGGGGCGAGAAAGGTTTCCAGCTCGGGCCGAGCCAGGGGGGTGAACACAGACATGGTTAAAACTGCCAGTACGGGCGCCGCTACATAGCAAGCGCCGATTAAAGTTAAGAACCGCTTACCACTTAAAGATTTCCCACGCAGGGATCAGCATATCCGGCTGATCCGAGCGGATATAGTTACCCTCCGAGCCATCAGCGCGCACCAGGAAGTACGGTTTACCGCCCTTCGGAGTGACCTTGATGGCATACAGAAAACCGTTCTGCCGGTATTCCTGAATGGTTTTATCGCCTTCCGTGCGGATCGTTACTTCCGGGTCCGCCGAGGGCTTGTCATCCGCCGCCATGACAGCCAACGGAGTGATTGCAAAGAAGCCAGCCAGCAACAAGCGATTTAGTGTGCGCATGATAACCTTGTCCCTTTGTCGTCAACGGTCCCGCTATTCTAGCGCCGGACCCGCCGAAAAGGTTGATCCTGCTCATGAGCCAAGCCCCCCTCGTCCTGGTGGACGGTTCTTCTTACCTGTACCGCGCTTTTCATGCGCTGCCACCGCTGACCACGTCCAAAGGCCTGCCGACCGGTGCGGTCAAGGGCGTGTTGAACATGCTCAAGAGTCTGCGCAAGCAGTACCCGGACAGCCCGTTCGCCGTGGTGTTCGACGCCAAGGGCGGGACGTTCCGCGACGCGATGTTCGCCGAGTACAAGGCCAACCGTCCAAGCATGCCTGACGATATGCGGGTCCAGATCGAGCCGCTGCACGCCAGCGTCAAAGCCTTGGGCTTTCCATTGCTGTGCGTGGACAACGTCGAAGCGGACGATGTGATCGGCACCCTGGCCCGCAGCAGCGCGGCCGCGGACCGCCCGGTGGTGATTTCCACCGGCGACAAGGACATGGCGCAACTGGTCGACGGGCACATTACCTTGGTCAATACGATGACTGGTAGCACGCTGGACGTGGAAGGCGTGAAGGAGAAATTCGGCGTCGCTCCCGAGCAGATCATCGATTATCTGGCCCTGATGGGCGATTCGTCCGACAACATCCCGGGCGTTCCGGGTATCGGTCCCAAGACCGCTTCCGGCCTGCTGGTTGGCGTGAATGGCGGCCTGACCGAGCTCTATGCACAGCTCGATATCGTCCCGACCCTGCCGATTCGCGGCGCCAAGACCCTGCCGGCCAAGCTCGAAGAACATAAGGAAATGGCCTTTCTTTCTTATCGATTGGCAACCATCAAGATCGACGTACCGCTGGACTTCGGCCTCGACGACCTGCATATGGGACCACCGGATCACGACAAACTTGCCGAGCTGTATTCCCTGCTGGAATTCAAAAGCTGGTTCGAAGAGAACCAGCGCGATGCCAAGCGCTCGGGCCAGGACATCGTCGAGGCTGTCCAAGAGCAGCCGGGTGCCGCCGAAGCGAAATACGAAACCATCCTCGACCAGAAGCGCTTCGAGGCCTGGCTGGACAAGCTCGAAAAAGCGCCGCTGATCGCCTTGGTCACCGAAACCAACGGCAACGACCCCCAACACGCGCAACTGGTAGGCCTGTCGTTCTCTGTCGCGGCCAACGAAGCAGCCTACATTCCGCTGACCCATTCCTACATGGGCGTGCCAGAGCAACTGGATCGCGACACCGTACTGCTGGCGTTGAAACCGCTGCTGGAAAACCCGAATAAACTGAAAGTCGGCCAACATGCGAAGTACGACACCAATATCCTCGCCAATTGCGCCATCGGTGGCGATCAGAACAACGGGATTACTGTTCGGGGTATTGCCTACGACACCATGCTCGAGTCCTACGTACTGGACTCAACGGCCACCCGCCACGACATGGACAGCCTGGCACTCAAATACTTGGGCCAAAGCAAGACCGACATTCAGGAGATTGCGGGCAAAGGCGTCAAACAGCTGACCTTCGACCAGATTTCCCTTGAGCTGGCAGGCCCCTACGCCGCCGAAGACGCCGATGTCACCTTCCGCCTGCATCTGGTATTGCAGGAAAAACTGGCCGCGACGCCAAGCCTGGTCAAAGTGCTCAACGAAATTGAAATGCCGCTGATGCCGGTCCTGGCCCGTATCGAGCGCCAGGGCGCGCTTGTAGACGCCAACCTGCTGGGCATCCAGAGCGTCGAGCTGGGTGAGAAACTGGTCGCCCTTGAGCGTGAGGCCTTTGCCATTGCCGGTGAAGAATTCAACCTCGGCTCGCCGAAGCAACTGGGCGTGATCCTCTACGAAAAGCTCGGTTTGCCTGTACTCAGCAAAACCGCCAAGGGTCAGGCGTCGACTGCCGAAGCCGTGCTGGCCGAGTTGGCCGAACAGGACTACCCGCTGCCCAAGGTGCTGATGCAATACCGCTCGCTGAGCAAGCTCAAAAGCACCTACACCGACCGTTTGCCAGAGCAGATCAACGCACGCACCGGGCGCATTCATACGTCTTACCAGCAAGCTGTCGCAGCCACCGGGCGTTTGTCATCCATCGACCCGAACCTGCAGAACATTCCGATTCGCACCGCCGAAGGTCGCCGGATTCGTCAGGCGTTCGTCGCGCCGAAAGGCTACAAACTGCTGGCCGCGGATTACTCGCAAATCGAACTGCGGATCATGGCGCACCTGGCCAAGGACGAAGGTTTGCTGCATGCCTTCCGCAACAACCTCGATGTGCACCGGGCCACGGCCGCAGAAGTGTTTGGCGTTGAGTTGGGCGCGGTCACCAACGATCAGCGTCGAAGTGCGAAAGCCATCAACTTCGGCTTGATCTACGGCATGAGTGCGTTTGGTCTGGCCAAGCAGATTGGCGTCGATCGCAAACAGTCCCAGGCCTACATCGACCGTTATTTCGCTCGTTATCCCGGCGTGCTGCAGTACATGGAGCGCACGCGCGCCCAGGCCGCCGAGCAAGGCTTCGTCGAAACCATCTTTGGTCGTCGCCTGTACTTGCCGGAAATCAACGCGAAAAACCAGGCCCTGCGCAAAGCTGCCGAGCGCACGGCGATCAACGCCCCGATGCAAGGCACCGCGGCGGACATCATCAAGAAAGCCATGGTGGCGGTGGACAACTGGCTGGCATCGTCAGGCCTGGACGCCAAAGTCATCCTGCAGGTACACGATGAATTGGTGCTCGAGGTGCGTGAGGACCTGGTCGACCAGGTACGCGAGGAGATTCGCGTGCACATGAGCAACGCTGCACAACTGGACGTACCGCTTCTGGTCGAGGTGGGCGTAGGCAACAACTGGGATGAGGCGCACTGAGCCGCCTGAAAAGACGTTTGTGCTGCGGCCTGGCGCCGCAGCACATGACGAAGGGCTATAGAGCGAAAAACGACAGTGATTATTTCCAAAGGATTTTGAAAATAGTCTGAACTAAATCCGTGAACCGCCACTCAGAGATACTGAATGGCTGGTGAAGCCCTTCGATGCTCCTATGTTGTGTTAAGTGTTGGCAGATATCTGGACCCCGCCCTAGCGGTCCGGAACTTGAACCCCGGAACTTCTCCCTCCCCATACGAAGTCCGGGGTTTTTTTTGCCTGCCGATTGGTCTCGAGAGCCTTACTCGGCAGCCTCGGCACCCTTGTCCGCCAACTCCATCCAGTCCGCCAGTACGGTGTAGGCTTCTTCCAGCCCCATGCGTTTGGGGGCCGAAAACAGCTGGATAGTGATCGTATCGCCCCAACCCTTGCGGATTTCCGATTGAACCTTGAGCAGCGTGTTTTTTGCCGCGCCGTAGGTCAGTTTGTCGGCCTTGGTCAGCAGAATATGCATCGGCATGCCGCTGGCGACGGCCCAATCGAGCATCAACAGGTCGAAGTCGGTCATTGGATGACGGATGTCCATCATCAGAATCAAACCTTTCAAACTCTCACGGCCACCCAGATAGGCTTCCAGGTGACGCTGCCAGTGCATCTTCAACGGGATCGGTACTTTTGCATAACCGTACCCCGGCAGGTCGACCAGACGGCGTTCATCGTCTAGCTTGAAGAAGTTCAACAGCTGCGTGCGACCCGGTGTTTTCGAGGTTCGCGCCAGGCTGGCGTGGGTCAGAGTATTCAATGCGCTGGACTTGCCGGCATTGGAACGCCCGGCGAAGGCCACTTCAAAGCCTTCGTCGTCGGGACATTGGTCGACTTTGGCGGCGCTGAGCATAAAGGTGGACTGTTGGCACAGGCCGAGGATGGGATTCTTGAGTTGCATGGGATTTCCGATGTGGGCGGCGCCGGGAATGGACGCGGCAAGCAGTGTCGTTTCCGTTTCAGTGACGCCAGTATATAATGCCGCAGATTTTGTGTGCGCTTTGTCCCAGCGTAGGATGAAGTTCACGAGAGCGATTGACCTTGATTGCGCATTAGAACGCAGCACGCTCTCAACCCTGAAAAGGTCGTTTTATGACGAAATGGCTGCTAGCTGCCGGTGTCTTGATGCCGCTTTACAGCGCTCAGGCTACACAGGATCCGGAAGCTGTGTACAACCGTGTTTGTGGTGCCTGTCATTCCGGCCAACTACCCATGGCGCCCCGCAAGGGCGATCAGGAAGCTTGGACGCCGAGGTTGGCGAAAGGTATGGAGACGCTGGTGCAACACGTGACCCAGGGTTTCAAGGCGATGCCGCCGCGTGGTTTGTGCATGGACTGCAGTGCCGAGGATTACCGAGCCATCATCCAGTGGATGAGCGAGTAAACCCGGTCCATAACTCTTTAACCCTTAGCCGTAGTTGGATTAGCTGATGAACAAATTGATCGTGAGTCTGCTGTTGACCGTGGGGATCTCCGGTATTGCCCATGCTGCAGGTGATGCGACTGCTGGTCAGGCGAAAGCCGCAGTATGTGGCGCCTGTCATGGCCCGGATGGCAATAGCATGGCGCCTAACTTTCCGAAACTGGCAGGCCAGGGCGAGCGTTATCTGAACAAGCAGCTGCACGACATCAAGTCCGGCAAACGCACGGTACTGGAAATGACCGGCCTGCTGACCAACCTCAGCGATCAGGACCTGGCCGATATCTCCGCCTACTTCGCCAGCCAGAAAGGCAGCGTTGGTGCCGCCGACCCGAAAATCGTGGCACGCGGTGAAGCACTGTTCCGCGGTGGCGACCTGGCTAAAGGCCTGCCAGCCTGCACCGGCTGCCACTCGCCCAATGGCGCAGGCAACGCAGCTGCCGGCTTCCCGCACCTGGGCGGCCAGCATGCCCAGTACGTCGGCAAGCAACTGACCGAATTCAGAAAAGAAGAAGGTGGCCGGACCAACGACGGCGACACCAAACCAATGCAAAGCATCGCTAAAAAGCTGAGCGACGAAGATATCGCCGCCGTCTCCAGCTATATTCAAGGCTTGCACTAAGGCCTGTGATCGAGCGTTGTGAGTGATGTACATCTCTTGCAACGTTAACTCTCGATTAATCCGTCGATGCAAACATAAAAAGGGTAGCTTTGGCTGCCCTTTTTTGTGGCCGCTGCCGTTACACTACAGAACTCAAGCCCGCCGGAATCTGTCTGAAAACAGGTCGCGCGAGGCGCCCAAATTGTCCAGGAGTAAAGCATGCGTAATCTGATCATCAGCGCCGCACTCGTCGCTGCCAGCCTGTTCGGCATGACTGCCCAAGCCGCCGAAAAACCTGAAGCGCCCTATGTCGAACTGAGCAACCCGGTCCCAGTGGCCGAGCCTGGCAAGATCGAAGTCGTGGAGCTGTTCTGGTACGGCTGCCCGCACTGCTATGCCTTCGAACCCGTCATCAACCCATGGGTTGAAAAGCTGCCCTCCGACGTGAATTTCGTGCGTATCCCGGCCATGTTTGGCGGCCCTTGGGATGCCCACGGCCAGATGTTCCTGACGCTTGAGGCCATGGGTGTCGAGAGCAAGGTTCATGCTGCGGTGTTCAACGCAATCCAGAAAGAACACAAGAAGCTGACCGATAAAGAAGACATGGCGGACTTCCTGGCGACCCAAGGTGTAGACAAGGACAAATTCCTGGCCACCTTCGACTCCTTCGCCATCAAGGGCCAGATCAACAAAGCCAAAGAGCTTGCCAAGAAATACGAAATCACCGGGGTGCCTACCATGATCGTCAATGGCAAGTATCGCTTTGACATCGGTTCTGCCGGCGGCGCCGAACAAGCGTTGAAACTGGCCGACCAACTGGTCGCCAAAGAGCGAGCGGCAACCAAGGCCGTTGCCAACTAAGCGCGGCACCTGCCATGCGCCGCTGGGGAACTGAACGCATCGTTGGCCTGCACGACCCGCGGGTCAACGAGCATCACCTGGAATCGACGGGGTTGCCCGTGGACAGCCGTCTGCGTTTGCTCAGTTTCAATATCCAGGTCGGCATCAGTACCGAGCGTTATCGGCACTATCTGACCCGCGGCTGGCAGCATCTGTTGCCGCACACCGGGCGTGCCGACAACCTGCAAAAAATCGGCAATCTGCTGGGCGACTTCGATCTGGTCGCCTTGCAGGAAGCCGATGGCGGCAGCCTGCGATCGGGCTACGTCAATCAGGTCGAACACCTGGCGCAGCTCGGCGCCTTCCCTTATTGGTATCAACAACTCAATCGCAATCTCGGTCATCTCGGCCAGCACAGCAATGGCGTGCTCAGTCGCCTGCGCCCGTGGGCGATCGAGGATCATCCGCTGCCGGGGCCCAAGGGTCGCGGGGCCATTCTGGTGCGCTTCGGCGAAGGTCCGGAGGCGCTCGTGGTGGTGATGATGCACCTGGCGCTGGGCGCTCGCGCCCGTAGCATGCAACTGGCTTACATCCGCGAGTTGATCGGCGGTTATAAGCACCAGGTGCTGATGGGCGATATGAATACCCATGCCGGTGACTTGCTGCAACATTCCCCGCTGCGCGATTTAGGCCTGCTCGCGCCGCAGATGGAAGCGACCTTTCCCAGCTGGCGCCCACAGCGCTGCCTGGACCACATTCTGCTCAGCCCCACCCTGACGCTTGAAAAGGTCGAGGTGCTGGCACAACCCATTTCCGATCACCTGCCGGTCGCGGTAGAAATTCGTCTGCCGGGCTCGCTCACGGCCGATGCATTCCCCGCGTTGAGTCCTGCCTGAATGAGCGACGAAGCACAGCGCTGGAAAGAGAAATACCTCAAAAGCATCGAACAACAGGAAAAGCTCGAACGTCGATGGGACGCCCGGCTCGACCTGCTGCGTCGCGGGCTGGTGCGCAGCACCCTGGCTGCCGAAGGTACCGATCGCGCCGTTGACCAATGCATGAAGGAAATGCGCGAAGTCGTACGCACAGACGACATGGACGCCGGCCTGGCAGCCTTGCTGCCGCGCCTGGAAAAAGCCGTGCTCGACTCCGAGCAGCGCCGGGAAACCCGGGTTGATCAAGTCAGCGCCGCACTGACGGCGCTGGTCTCCCAGTTGCAAGCATTGCCGCTGCCACGGGAAGTGAGCCGGCCACTGAAGAGTTTCGCCAAGCAGCTGGACGGACGTGTCGGCCAGGCTCGCGAAATCCCGTTGCTGCTCAGCGAGCTGAGCGGCTTGCAAGGCAAAGCCTTGAGCCTGCTGGAGAACCCTGTGGAACCAGATCGTCCGGGTTTTCTGCAGCGCCTGTTCGGTGGCCGGGATGCAGACGAGGCTGCGCCACAGATCGCCGCCCCCGAATTGCACATGCCTGCCCCGCAACCTGTCGAACCGGTTGCCGCACAACTGGCCGAGCTCCCAATCGCGACGGTCAATCTCGCGCCAGCCGCCAACAAACCGCAAGCGGTAATGCCAACCGTTGAAGCTGCCCTGCCCGCCGCTGCGCCCGCTGAACCCGTGGACACTCCGGCGCCGACAGCAACAACGGCACCCATAGCCGAAGTCGTGGCGTTCGTCCCGCCCGTCCTGGAGCCAGAGGCCACGAGCAGCCAGGCCCCAGAGCCACAAACCCAGCCGAACATCGAACAGCCGCAAGAGCCGCAAGAGCCGGTTCCATCGATCGCCGTACCGGCCACCCAGGCTCCGTCGGCAATCAACCCGGATGAACTGATCCCGGAGGCCAGCGATCCGCAAGCGCCAGAACACGACATTCTGTATGCCCTGCCGGACTCACCGGAACCGTCCTACAGCTCTGTGGCCAAGCACATCGAAGACACTCTGCTGGGCCTTCTCGACGACCTGACGCTGCCCGAGCGCCATCGACCGCAAGCCGAAGCGATGCGCAATCGTCTTCAAAACGGCTTGAATTGGTACGAGCTGCTACCCATTCTCGATGATCTGGCAACATTAATGCTGGCCATTACCGACAGCGGCCAACACGAATTCGAAGCCTATCTGCAGCGACTCAACGAGCGCCTCGAATCATTTCAGAGCAACCTGCAAGCCGCCAGTGAAGGCCACGCCGACAACCGCTCTGCCGCGCGGGTGATGGACACGCAGATTCGCGAGCAAGTCGACGGCCTGCAAAGCAGCATGCAGGACGCGGCGGACCTCGATGACCTCAAGCACATGCTGGAAGACCATCTCGAAGGCCTGCTCGGCACCATGGACCAGCACCAGAAGCAACGCGACGAGCGCGAGCAGGAAGTCGCGGCCCGCCTGCAAAGCCTGGCTGAAAGGGTGGCCCACATGGAGCAGGAAGCGCTGGGCTACCGCGAGCACCTCGAAGAACAGCGCCAGAAGGCTTTGATCGATCCGTTGACCGGCCTGCCGAATCGAGCGGCCTGGAGCGAACGGCTGGACCACGAAATCAGTCAATGGCAACAACACGGCAACACCCTGTTGCTGGCGATGCTCGACCTCGACCATTTCAAACGCATCAACGACAACTACGGCCATCTGGCGGGCGACAAGGTGCTGAAAATCATCGCCAGTGTGCTGCGCAAGCGTCTGCGCGGGACGGACTTCATAGCCAGGTTTGGCGGTGAGGAGTTTGTGCTGTTGATGCCTGCCACGGCGCCGATGGTCGGCGCGAAACTACTGGAAACCCTGCGCGCATCGATCGAAGCTTGCCCGTTCCACTTCAAGGGCGAGCGAGTCACTATCACCATTTCCATGGGACTGACCGCCTTCAGACCGGGCGAACATAGCGACCTGGTGCTTAAAAGAGCCGATCAGGCGCTATATCGCGCGAAAAATACCGGCCGCAACCGGATAGAACTGGGCTGACAGTTAATTGTTCCATTTTGTTTAAAGGCGCGCTTTTGCGGTCGGCGCGCAAGGCAATACGTTACACTGTTGCATTATTGTCTCGCGTGTATTGCCTCCACCATGAAATTTCTTGCTTTTATTGCTTCGCTGCTTGTATTAGCCGGTTGCGCCAGCGGTCCCCGGATTGACACCAGCCACCCTTCAGTCAATCACGACAGCCGTATTCAGTTCGTGGTGATGCATTACACCTCCGCATCCCTGGAGGACTCGCTGCAATTGCTGACCCATGGCGAAGTCAGTAGCCATTACCTGATCGGCGACGACGAGCACGCCACCATCTATAAGCTGATGGATGAAAATCTTCGAGCCTGGCACGCCGGCGAAAGCCAATGGCAAGGCCGGACCTGGCTGAATTCCAGTTCCATTGGCATCGAAATCGTCAATCCAGGCTTCCAGGACACCCCGACCGGGCGCCTCTGGTATCCCTACAGCGAAGCCCAGGTTCAGTCGATGATCTTTCTGCTCAAGGACATCAGCAAGCGCCAGGGCATCAGCCCTCGCCATATCATCGGCCATAGCGACATCGCCCCCATGCGCAAGCTCGACCCTGGCCCGCTGTTCCCCTGGAAACGCCTGGCGGCCGAAGGCCTGGGAATCTGGCCGAACGAGCAGGCCGTGGCGCGTCAGCAAGCGCAGTTCGCCGCGCAGCTGCCAAGCATCAGCTGGTTTCAGGCGCAACTTGCCCGCCTGGGCTACGCCACGCCACAAACCGGCGAACTGGATGTAGCGACACGCAATGTGCTGGCGGCTTTTCAGCTGCATTTTCGCCCATCCCGTTTCGACGGCACGCCGGACGCGCAAACCGCAGCGCTTCTCCAGGTGTTGAATCAGACAAAATAATGACGCCCGCCCGACGGTCAGGGCCTTTTCCCAATCAGCAGCTATAACTCATTGGTAATCCTTCGGATATTCCATGATGACGGCTGCTCGAGAGAGGCTGCGTAGCTGGTTCTATCGCCCTTGGTTTCTGGCGACGCTGGCGGCTGCCTTGAGTGCAACGCTGCTGATGACCGGCAGTCTGTTCATTGCGATGCATCAGGTCGAGGACAACGAAAGCCAGGAGATGAACGCCCAGGGGGAGCGCTTTCTGGTCCGTCTGGAGCAGCTGTTCGGGCAACTGCGCGAAAGCCTCGACGACCTTGAAGCTCAACCGCTGCGGGGCTGCGATGATGAAATGATCGCCACATTGCAGCAGGTCAGCTTCAATTACCGCTTCGTTTACGAAGCCGCTTACATGGATGCTTCAGGAATCTGCTCCAACCGCCCCCGTCAGGAAGGGCTGTCAGTGATCCGGCCACCGGACATCGAGGGCCCCACCTACAGCTATTGGTTAAACACCACTACCGAACCCGATGAGAACCGCGCCGCACTGATGCTGGGGCGTGGCAATTTCCGGGTGGCTACGTCTCGCGGGCATTTGACCGACATGGTTGATCTGTCTCCGGGGAGCAGCCTGTTGGTGGTGCTCGACCACGACACCCGCGCGATTCCCGTGCTCGGTGCCGAGCAGGAGTGGCCCCCGACGCAACCCTGGCCCCCGAAAAATCACGATGCACTGCAAGTCACCCCTACCCGCCTGATTTACCGAATGCCGACCAACACTCCCGAATACCAACTGGTGCTGATCACCCCGCGTACCGGGATGCATGTGCCGGCCGTTTGGTGGTGGCTGCTTCCGGCCAGCCTCGCACTCAGTGCCTGCGTAGGCATTCTGGTGTTTCTGCTGGTGCGCCAGCGTCAATCACTGGATGCTGAACTGCACGGCGCGATACAACGAGGCGAATTGCAGGTGTTGTATCAGCCGATCTTCGACCTCGACAGTCGCAACTGTGTCGGAGCCGAAGCCTTGCTGCGCTGGCGAAGGCCGGACGGCACCTTGACCAGCCCCGAGCTGTTCATTCCCATGGCGGAAAACACCGGCCAGATCCGCCAGATGACTGATTTCGTATTACAGCGCCTGCTGGAACAGCTCGGACAACTGTTGCGCGCCAATCCGCAGTTGTATATCTCGGTCAACCTGGCGGCCTGCGACGTCATGGTGCCGCGTATCGGTCAGGTGATCGCGCGCCTGCTGGCCTTGCACCGTGTAGCCGCCAGACAGATTGCCTTTGAGGTGACCGAGCGCGGATTGGTTGATGTCGTGGTGGCCAGAGAAAACCTGCAGGCCTTGCGCGATGTCGGGCATCAGGTGCTGATCGATGACTTCGGCACTGGCTATTGCAGTCTCGCCTACCTGCAAACACTGCCCGTGGACTGCCTGAAGATCGACAAGGCATTTATCGACGCGCTGGGTCATGACGCCGCCAGCAGCGGCGTGGCACCGCACATCATTCGCATGGCCCAGGCCCTGCAACTCAAGGTGATTGCCGAAGGCATCGAATATGAAGCCCAGGCAGAGTTTCTGAGCAGCGAGGGGGTGAAGTTCGGTCAGGGCTGGCTGTTCGCACACCCATTGAGCGCTGTGCAATTCATCGAATTGATTACCCGTGGCCGCCGACAAGCAACGCGGCGTCTGGATGACGAAGACTGAGAGGGTTCAGGCTTATACCGCCAGCGCCATGTAGAACTGCGAACCCTGCCCTGGCCGTGAATACACGCCCATCCGCCCACCGTGCAACTGCACGATCTCCTTGCACAGCGCCAGACCGAGCCCGGCGCCGCCCTTCTTGCGGCCGACCTGAACAAAAGGCTCGAATATCCTCCCTTGCTGGCCGTAGGCAATGCCTTCGCCGTTGTCTTCGACACTGATAATCACCCGCTCCCCATGACGTCGAGCCTGCAAACGTATCAGCCCGTCGCGGGAGGTATGGCGCAAGGCGTTGTCGATCAGGTTATCGAGCACCCGCTCCAGTTGCGCCTGATCGGCTTGCAGCCGCGGCAAAGCTCCCTGCACTTCCACCAACAGCTCAATGCCCTTCTCCTGCGCCGGGCCGGCAAAGCGTGCCTGGGCCTGCTCCAGCAAATCTTCGATGGAGCACGGCGCCAGGGTGAGTTTTTGCAGGCCGTTCTGATAGCGAGAGAAATTCAGCAGGTCGTTGATCAACTGCATCAAGCGCTGCATTTCTTCATTCACGGTGTTCAGCAAGTCGGCCTCACGGGAGTCCTCGGCAAAATGCGCCCGCTCGCGGAACAGGCCGAATGCCATGTGCATCCCGGTGACTGGCGTGCGTAACTCATGGGAAGCACGCAAGACGAACTCGCTGCGCACCCGTTCGAAGGCACGCTGCTCGGTGACGTCATGCAACACCATCACGGCGCCGAGGATATGACCCTGGGTATGGCTGACCGGCGTCAGGCTATACGTCAGCAATCGCGACTCCCCGTCAACCTCGATGCTCAGGTCGTCCGGCACTTGCTCCAAGGTGCCGCCGCGCAGCACCAGGTGCAGCTGTTCATCCAGCTCGGGACGCTCAAGTGCCGTGCCCAGCCCTTGGCCGAGACGCTCGGTGTCCCAGCCTAACTGGCGCTGAGCCACCGGATTGAGGTGCTCAAGATGACCTTGACGATCAATGATCAGCAAACCGTCGTCGATGCTATCGAGCACCGCTTGCAGACGTTGCTGGCCGGCGAGCAGTTCGTCGATATTGGTTGCCTGGTGTTCACGCAGGGCCTCGGCCATGATTCCGAAACGCCGGGTCAGCTGGTTCATTTCCACCGCGGAGGAAATCGGCAGAGTCACTTCGAAATTGCCTTGGCCGATGTTGTCAGCGGCCGCCGCCAGGGCCTCGATCGGGGCTCCGAAACGCTGGGCGATCGCATGGGCGGTAATGAACCCGATGAACAGCACCCCCACCCCGATCAACCCGAGCAGGCCGGCAATCAGCAACGCGCGGTCCCGGGCCTGGCGTTCGGTTTCACTGATGTTATCCAGCGCGCGCTTCTGTTCGGCGATCAAACCGTTGCGCAACGTGTTGAATTTTTCCGTGAGATCCCCGCCCCCAGTGAGCACCTGTGCCGTATCGCGGGAAAGATCGTAGGCCTGCAGAAAGCTCTGGTAATCAGCCTTGGCCTTTTTGAAACCGTACTGGGCGCCCTCGCTGGACGGCTCGCGAGCAATGCCTTCATCGAGCAATTCGAGGTAATGCTGTCTGGATGCCTCGAACGCCGCGGGATCAGGTTTCTCGCCGAGCATGATGATCAGTTGATCACCCAGGGTCTGACGCAGCTTCAATCCCAGATCCAGCCTGACGAAGTTGTCACGGATCAGGGCCTCCTGCGTGCCGGCCATCTGCATCACGCTGACCAGCCCGAGCAACAGCCCGAGCAGCGCCACGGTGATCAAGGCTGAAATACTCAGGAACAACCGGGTGCGCAACGTCATCGCCAGTTTCATCGGGTGCGGCTCACAAGTTGTACTGCTTGCGCTTGCGGTACAGGGTCGAGGCATCGATACCCAGGGTCTTGGCCGCCTGATCCAGGGTATCGGCGGTGGCAAGGACCGCGCCGATGTGGGCTTTCTCCAACTCATCCAGGCTCAACGCGGCGCCAATGCGTGGCGTATTGTTGGTCGGAGCTTCGGCCATGCCCAAGTGGCTGATCTCGACCCGCTCCTGCGGACAAATAATGCTCGCCCGTTCCACCACGTTGCGCAGCTCGCGGATATTGCCGGGCCAGCGGTAGCTGAGCAGCGCCTCGCGGGCCTCGTCGCTGAAACACCGGGCCGGACGCGAGTACTCCTTGACGAAGCGCGCCAGGAAACGGTCAGCCAGGTTAAGAATGTCTTCCCTGCGTTCGCGAAGCGGCGGCAGGTGCAAGGTGATAACGTTCAGCCGATAGAGCAAGTCTTCACGAAAACGACCGTCGCGGACCATGTCTTCAAGGTTGAGGTTGGTGGCCGCGAGGATTCGCACGTCGGCGCGACGGGTCACCGGGTCGCCCACACGCTCGTATTCCTTGTCCTGGATAAAACGCAGCAGCTTTGGCTGCAAGGTCAGGGGAAAATCGCCGATCTCGTCGAGAAACAACGTTCCGCCATCAGCCTGATTGACACGCCCCAAGGTGCTTTCGCTGGCACCGGTGAACGCGCCACGGCTGTGGCCGAAGAGTTCACTGTCCATCAATTCCGCTGTCAGGGACGGGCAGTTGATGGTGATGCAGGATTTCTTCTGGCGTTTGCTCCAGCCATGAATGGCCTGTGACAGCTCACCTTTACCGGTGCCGGACTCTCCGAGAATCAGAATGTTGGCGTCGGTACTGGCGACCTGGCGTGCGGTTTCAAGCACCACTTTCATCGCCGGGCTGTGGGAGTCCAGCCCCTCCTTGGGTTTACGCACTTCACCTTCGAGGGCTTCCAGACGTGCCGAGAGTTGCCGCACTTCCAGCTGTTTGGCAGTGGCCAGACGTAACTGATCGGGGCTGCAAGGTTTGACCAGATAGTCGGCGGCACCGGCCTGAATCGCATCCACGGCAGTGTCCACGGCCGAGTGAGCGGTAACGATCACTACACGCATCCAGGGCGCCTGAATCCGCATCTGGGCCAGCACATCTAGGCCGTTGTCTTCACCCAGGCGCAAATCGAGGAAGCACAGATCGAAAACCTGACGCTGCAACAAGGCTTCGGCCTGAGCGGCGCTGGTCGCGGTGGCCACGCTGTAGCCTTCGTCTTCGAGGCAATAGCGAAAGGTTCGAAGGATGGCGGATTCGTCGTCCACCAGCAGAATGCGGCCTTGATGCTCAGTGGCTGATTCCATGTTCCTACGCTCCTTTAATAGGTGTTCTTGGTTAGTCCCGGAAAAATCGGGCAAGTTGCATGATTGATTCTGGTCGATTCCAGCCACAACAGGCTATCTATCTACTCAAAGTTCATCTAATACGCTGATTTATTTGAACTTTTATTTACAGACCATTCTTTCAGCGATTGCCTGCGTCCCTTTCTGACATCTACGCCCTCCCCGCAATTCCAAAAATATTGAAAGTGCCTGCGAACTCATCGTGCATTACGCACGACTGCAAACGGATCATCGTGCAGGATGCGTCTAAAACGTTTTCTACAAACACAATAACCTTTTGATTTCTATCGTATTTATTCTTTATTAAAGCTGGCATGCAGGCTGCAATGGTCTAGGTAATCAGGGCATTTAATGAACCAGCGCCCGCCAAAGATCACTACCCGTATGGGAGGAACTTCAGGATGAATCGCCAAAGTGCCGCCCAATTGCGTCTTTCGCCACTGCATGTCCAGCAAGGCTTGTTTGCCCTGTTGGCATTGTTGATCACCCTGATTGGTGGCCAGCAGTACATGCGTTGGGAGCAGAGCGAGCAACCGGCGCCAGTGCACCTTTCGATTCCACATCCCCCCCAAACCCACTTCAGCGCCGTCAGCAGCAACCCGGCTGACAACGCCTCAATGCGAATGATGGGCGTCGACCAGGCCCGGCCTGTGGACGAGACGCCCTCCCTGGAACGTTGGGTGTTTTAAGCAAACGAACTTGGCGCGCTCAACGCGCCGGGAAAAGCACCACAAGCAACATCCTTAAATAGAAGCGTAAGGAGAATCACCATGTTGAGCTGGGCAATCACATTCCTGATCATTGCCATCATCGCTGCAGTATTGGGCTTCGGTGGTATCGCGGGCACCGCCACGGGTATCGCCAAGATTCTCTTTGTCGTATTCCTGGTGATGTTCATTGCTTCCTTCTTCTTTGGCCGTCGCGGTCGAGGTTGATATGTGTGTTTTGATTAAAGACATTGGCGGCCGCCCTGCTTCTGGGCGGCAGTGCCATGACGATCGCGGCCACCCACGCGACATGCCGACTACCGCTTACTCGGTAAACCGGACGAAGGCATGCAGAAGATGTGGATGGCGCGACTGAAGAAAGATCCACGCCGGTATTGAGTTCGAAACACGAAAGAGGCCTCACGCTTCTTTCCACTGCGCTACCCGAGGACGGTAGACGCATGACCAAGGGGTCGGGACGTTCTGACTGCTTCAGGGTCGGAGTGACCTACGGGTACAGGGAGTAGCCGCGCAAGGGCCGGGTCAGGTGAAGCTGCGACGCAAGTTCGTCGGCCTAGCGTGGCTCGACGGACTTGCGGAGAGCTTCAACGTGCAAAACGTTGATCTAGAGCATTCTGCTCATATGTTCTTGCTGCATATTCCCCGCAAAACCGTTTCGCGGTGTTTCTTCGTGACCGTATATCGAGAAAGCTCTGACTTTCATGAGAAGAAAAATCGCAGTCGAACGTAGGACATCTCCTAAATTTTCACTGGTTAAAAAAAACATCAACCGGCGCTGAAATGGCCGGTTCACGGCACTTATACCTGCCGAAATGTCGCATTCGAACCGGCTGGGACGTGGGTTTCAGTTGAAAAATCTCATGCCGATTCGGCATAGGGTAGGCGTTTACGGCATTAGACGGCGCTTCCCCGCATCGGAATAGTTGCGCCTTTTTCGCTGCCAGAGAGCTGTAAATGCTCGCTCGCGGGGACCTTATACGGGGGTTGGTGCAAGACGGCTTCGCAATTGAGCGTTGCAGTTCATGCATCGACCTGAGTCAAACGCAAGTAAGGGTAAAGATATGAAGAAGGCAAAGCTTAGCCTCGCCTGGCAGATCCTCATCGGTCTGGTTCTGGGGATAGCAATAGGTGCACTGCTCAACCACTTCAGCGCTGAAAAGGCCTGGTGGATCAGCAACGTCCTGCAACCGGCAGGCGATATCTTTATCCGTCTGATCAAGATGATCGTGATCCCGATCGTAATCTCCTCGCTGGTCGTCGGCATCGCTGGCGTTGGGGACGCGAAAAAACTCGGGCGTATCGGTCTGAAGACCATCATTTACTTCGAGATCGTCACCACCATCGCCATTCTGGTCGGTCTGGTGCTGGCCAACGTGGTCCATCCGGGCAGCGGCATCGACATGAGCACCCTGGGTACTGTGGATATTTCCAAGTACCAGGCCACTGCTGCCGAGGTTCAGCATGAACACGCGTTCATCGAAACCATCCTCAACCTGATCCCGTCGAACATCTTTGCGGCCATGATGCGCGGCGAGATGCTGCCGATCATCTTCTTCTCCGTGTTGTTCGGTCTCGGTCTGTCGAGCCTGCAATCGGACCTGCGCGAACCTCTGGTGAAGATGTTCCAGGGCGTGTCGGAAAGCATGTTCAAAGTCACCCACATGATCATGAACTACGCCCCGATCGGCGTGTTCGCACTGATCGCGGTGACCGTGGCCAACTTCGGCTTCGCCTCCCTGCTGCCACTGGCCAAGCTGGTCGTCCTGGTTTACTTCGCCGTCGCCTTCTTCGCCTTCGTGGTGCTGGGCCTGATCGCTCGCCTGTTCGGCTTCTCGGTGATCAAGCTGATGCGCATCTTCAAGGATGAGCTGGTCCTGGCCTACTCCACCGCCAGTTCCGAAACCGTGCTGCCGCGCGTGATCGAGAAAATGGAAGCCTACGGCGCGCCGAAAGCCATTTGCAGCTTCGTGGTACCGACCGGCTACTCGTTCAACCTCGACGGTTCGACCCTGTACCAAAGCATCGCGGCGATCTTCATTGCCCAGCTGTACGGCATCGACCTGTCGATCAGCCAGCAATTGCTGCTGGTGCTGACCCTGATGGTCACCTCCAAAGGCATCGCCGGCGTACCGGGCGTGTCCTTCGTGGTGTTGCTGGCCACTCTGGGCAGCGTCGGTATTCCGCTGGAAGGCCTGGCATTCATCGCCGGTGTCGACCGCATCATGGATATGGCCCGTACCGCGCTGAACGTGATCGGCAACGCCTTGGCCGTGCTGGTCATCTCGCGTTGGGAAGGCATGTACGACGACGCCAAGGGCCAGCGCTACTGGAACTCCCTGCCGCACTGGCGCAGCAAGGAAAAGCTGCCGGTTGGTGAAACCTCCAGCAACTAATGCCCGCTCCCACAAGAGCCCCCAACAAACCCCGGAGAAATCCGGGGTTTGTCGTTTCTGCCTACCCCGCTATCATTCGCCGCATCTTCCGGGGGATTTGACTGATGCTTAATGGCCTGTGGCTTGGCTTCTTCATCGTGGCAGCCGTATCGGCGCTGGCGCAGTGGCTGATCGGTGGTAACGCCGGGATCTTTGCGGCGATGGTGGAAAGTATTTTCGCCATGGCCAAATTATCGGTCGAGGTCATGGTCCTGTTGTTCGGCACCCTCACCCTCTGGCTGGGCTTTCTGCGGATCGCCGAGAAGGCCGGGATCGTCGAGTGGCTGGCGAAAGCGCTGGGGCCGCTGTTCCTGCGCCTGATGCCGGAAGTGCCGGCCGGTCATCCCGCCATCGGCCTGATCACCCTGAACTTCGCCGCCAACGGCCTGGGCCTGGACAACGCCGCCACACCGATCGGCCTCAAAGCCATGAAGGCGCTGCAAGAGCTCAACCCCAGTGCAACGATCGCCAGCAACGCGCAGATCCTCTTCCTGGTGCTCAACGCCTCCTCCCTGACCCTGCTGCCCGTGACGATCTTCATGTACCGCGCCCAGCAAGGCGCGCCCGATCCGACGCTGGTGTTCCTGCCGATCCTGCTCGCCACCAGTTGCTCAACCATCGTCGGCTTCCTGACCGTAGCGTTCATGCAACGCCTGCGCATCTGGGACCCGGTGGTGCTGGCGTACCTGATTCCCGGCGCCCTCGCCCTTGGCGGCTTCATGGCACTGCTGGCGACGCTCTCGGCGACCGCGCTGGCGAGCCTGTCATCGGTCCTCGGCAACGTGACGCTGTTCGGCTTGATCATGCTGTTTATGATCATCGGCGCATTACGCAAGGTGAAGGTCTACGAGGCATTCGTCGAAGGCGCCAAAGAAGGCTTCGACGTCGCCAAGAACCTGTTGCCGTATCTGGTGGCGATGCTCTGCGCCGTGGGTGTGCTGCGAGCATCCGGAGCGTTGGATTTCGGTCTGGACGGGATTCGTCACCTGGTGGCGTGGGCCGGTTGGGACACGCGCTTTGTCGATGCCTTACCGACCGCATTGGTCAAACCCTTTTCCGGCAGTGCCGCCCGGGCAATGCTGATCGAAACCATGAAGACCGAGGGGGTGGACAGCTTCCCGGCGCTGGTGGCGGCAACGATCCAGGGCAGTACCGAAACGACTTTCTATGTCTTGGCGGTGTACTTCGGCGCGGTGGGCATCCAGCGTGCACGGCATGCGGTGGGCTGTGCGCTGCTGGCGGAGCTTGGCGGGGTGCTGGGGGCCATCGGGGTTTGCTACTGGTTCTTCGGTTAAACGAAAACCCTGTGGGAGCGGGCAAGCCCGCTCCTTTCAGCGGTGGCTTCAGGGCCTCAGCGGCGGCACGACTTTCTGACCCTGCTCCACCGTCCAGGCCACCACCTGCGCCGTCAACTGGTCGCTGGCCTGGCCGAACCCGGCGACCACCGCCGGCACCTTCACATCGCTCAACGGCTGGCGCACTTCAAAGCGCCGACTGGCGAGGATGCGCTGGTCATACCCACGCACCAGCAATGCATCCAGCCGCACGACCACGCTCGCCGTCGTGCCCTGGTATTCGGTCTGGAACGCCTGCAGGTTGCCGCCCAGCTCCAGGTCCGCCTGCAGATTGCTGTCATCGGTGCTGAGCAACGGCACCCGACCGTCACGCTGGAAACCATCGAGCAGACGATTGCGCAGCAGCACCGGCGCCGGGTCGCTCCAGCGGGAAGCCTTGTAGCTGCTGATCAGGTCACCCTGAGGGATCACGGCGATCTTCGGGTTGTTCAAGGCTTCGCTGGTCTGTGGCTTGGCCAGCCGCAACGACCAGTGCAGCGCCGTGCTGTGATTGGCCGGTGCGCCGCTCTGGGCCGAGGGCAACCGGTAGACATCGGATGGCTCGGACTTGGGCAGAATCGAGCAGGCACTGGTCAGCGCAAAACCAACAGCCAAGGCTAACGGGATCAGCTTCATGGCGTGAACTCCTTGTTCTTGTCACTGCCCAGCAGGTAACCGCTGGGGTTGGCCTCAAGCCGCTGGGAAATGGTGCGCAGCGAGCTCAAGGTATCGCGCAACTCACGCACTGCCGGCGCCAGGCCATTGAGGCCCTGCATGCCGTTGTTGAGGGAATCCTGATTAGTGGTGAGCAATGAGTTGAGGGTCGCGCTGCTCTGTTCCAGGGACTTCATGGCTTGCTCGGCACTGCCAAACATCTGCTTGCCCTGATCGTTGAGCAGGCCGTTGGCGTTGCGCATCAGCCCTGCGGTTTGCTCGAGTGTGGCCGAGGCCTGTTTACCGATCGACGCCAGTTGCTGCATGGCCTGACCAATGTCGCCGCGCTGGTCGGCGATGGTGCTGGTGGTTTGCTCCAGATGCTCAAGGGTTTTGCTGATGCGCTCGACGTTTTCCGAAGAAAACATCTGATTGGCGTTCTGCATCAACACGTTCACACCGGTCATCAGATCGTTACTGTCGCTCATCAAACGGGCGATAGGCGAGGGTGATGCCACGATGGTCGGCAAATTGCCGCCCTTGCCCTTGAGCGTCGGACTTTGCGGTGTACCACCGCTGAGCTGAATGATCGAGGTGCCAGTGATCCCGGTCAGCGCCAGTTTGGCCTGGGTGTCTTCCTTGATCGGGGTATCGCCACCCAGGCGGATCCGCGCCAACACCCGGCGCGGATCATTCGGGTCCAGGCGCAGCGTCACTACGTCGCCGACCTTGATCCCGCTGTACTGCACGGCGCTGCCCTTGGACAAACCGCTGACCGCCTCGTTGAAGACGATTTCGTAATCCTTGAATTCGGTGTCGACGCTGGACTTGGCCAGCCACAGACCGAAGAGCAGGGCGCCTGCCACCACTATGACGGTGAACAGGCCGATCAATACGTGATGGGCTCGGGTTTCCATGTCAGACCTCGTTGAGCTGGTTAGCGGCCGTCAGCGCCGCGCGGCCGCGAGGGCCATGGAAGTATTCGTGAATCCACGCGTCGTCGGTTTCCGAAACCTTGTCGATGGCATCCGCCACCAGTACTTTCTTTTGCGCCAGCACCGCCACCCGGTCGGTGATGGTGTAGAGCGTGTCGAGGTCGTGTGTGACCAGAAACACACTCAAACCCAACGCGTCGCGCAGGGTCAGAATCAATTGATCGAACGCCGCCGCGCCAATCGGGTCGAGACCAGCGGTGGGCTCGTCGAGAAACAGAATGTCCGGGTCCAGCGCCAGCGCCCGGGCCAGGGCGGCGCGCTTGATCATGCCGCCAGACAGTGAAGCAGGGTACTTGTCGGCCGCCGACAACGGCAATCCGGCCAATGCCAGTTTCACCGCCGCCAAGTGCTCGGCATCGGTACGGCTCAGGCCGGCGTGTTCGATAAGGGGCAGGGCGACGTTCTCGGTCACTGTCAGCGAAGAGAACAGGGCGCCTTTCTGGAACAACACACCGAAGCGCCGTTCGACCAGCGAGCGCTCGTGCTCCGACAAGCTCGGCAAGTTCTTGCCGAAGACCTTCACCAGCCCTTCGCTGGGCTGGCGCAAGCCGACGATGCTGCGCAACAGCACCGATTTGCCGCTGCCGGAACCGCCGACCACCGCCAGAATTTCGCCTTTGTACAAATCCAGGTCGAGGTTCTCGTGCACGCTCTGGCGGCCGAAGCGATTGCACAGCCCACGGACTTCGATCACCGCCTCGGAAGGCGCTCGGGGTAGACGACTCACCAGCCCATCTCCATGAAAAACAATGCGGCCACGGCATCGAGGACGATCACCACGAAAATCGACTGCACCACACTCGACGTGGTGTGCGCACCGACGGACTCGGCGCTGCCGCTGACCTTGAAGCCTTCAAGACAGCCGATGGCGGCGATCAGGAACGCAAAAATCGGCGCTTTGACGATCCCCACCAGGAAGTGCTGAACGCCGATGTCCGATTGCAGCAGCGACAGGAACATCGCCGGCGATATATCCAGCGACAGCGCACACACCACGCCACCGCCGACAATCCCCGACAACATCGCCAGGAAGGTCAGCATCGGCAGCGCCACCAGCAACGCCAATACCCGCGGCACCACCAGCAACTCCATCGGGTCGAGGCCGAGGGTGCGGATCGCATCGATTTCTTCGTTGGCCTTCATCGAGCCGATCTGCGCGGTGAACGCACTGGCGGTGCGGCCGGCCATCAGGATCGCGGTGAGCAACACGCCGAATTCGCGCAAAAAAGAAAACGCCACCAGGTCCACGGTAAAAATGCTCGCGCCGAAGCTCGCCAGCACAGTCGCACCGAGAAACGCTACCACGGCGCCCACCATAAAGGTCAGCAGGGCGACGATGGGAGCGGCGTCGAGGCCAGTCTGCTCAATGTGCGCGACCATCGGCGTGAGGCGCCAGCGCTTGGGACAAAACAGCCCGCGCGCGATGGTTTGCAGGATCAGGCCGACAAAACCCAGCACCTGCAGGGCGTCCTGCCAGACCGCATCGACCGCACGGCCGATACGGGTCAGCAGTTGAATGCCGACGCTGATTTCCGGCTCTTTGATCGGCACGCAGAAATCAGTCAGCGAGCAATACACCGTCTGCAACAAGGCGCGATCGGCGGAGGAAAGGGTGCAATCAGGGTGTTCGGCGGACTTGCCCAGACGCTCGGAACCCAGCAACTCCACCAACAGCGATGCACCCGCCGTGTCCAGGGCACCGAGGCCGTTGAGGTCGATGGGGGTGTTGTTGTCGTATTGGCCACGGAGCTTTTCGCTCAGGTGGCTGAGATCGGCGTAATGAGCGAGCGTCCAGTCACCCGTGACCCGCAGCAGGGCAGGGATGTGCGAGGTATCCAGTCGGACATTGCCAGGCGTTGTGCTGCTGGTCATAAGCTCCTGCTTGTTCGGCAATTGCGCAGACCAGATTAATAGCACGAACCGCGTTACTTATCTTTGATGGGTGTGCTGTCCATGACCTTGAAGCGCAGCACGCCGATCAACTGGCCGTCTTCGGTGAGCACCCGAACTTGCCATTTACCCGCGGGATTGCCGGGGAAATTCTGCTTGTGGGTCCAGGCGCGGTAGCCTTCCTTGCGCCCGCCGTGGATATCCAGAGGGATGCGGTCGACCTCTTTACCGTTGAACATCCAGACGTGATAAATCCGCTCGTCCAGCCCCCGTGGGGCATTGATCGCGGTGTAGGCGTACAAACCGTCGCCTCGAATCTGCTCGGCGCTGACTTCTTCCAGGCTCTTGCCGGGGGTGCGGTCCTGCATTTGGGTGCTGATCGCCACATCGGTCATCCACAGGGTGGCCGGCGGAACCCAGGAACGCAGCACCCAGCCGACAGCGCCGATGCCCACGGTGATGCTGAGGATCGCCAACGCATTGCGCACGGTCCGAATCGGGAAGATCGACGCCAGACTGGGGAACGACAGCACCATGGCGATGCCCAGCGCCAGTTTGAAGCTCTGGGAGGTGGTCAGGTGCAGGATGACGGGCAGGGCGGTCAGCAGGGCGGCGAAGAGGGTCAGGGTATGCAGCGCCAGGAACGCCCAGCGGCGCGGCGCCAGCCATTTGTAGTAGAGCGGGTCGGTGATCGAGATCAACGCCGCCATGCCCAACAACCCCGTGAAAAACAGTTGGCCGCTGTTCCAGGTGGTGGTGATGAAAAAGAACGGCAGGACGAAGAACAGGCTTTCCTGATGGATCATCTGCGTCGCATAACGCAGCAGGGGCTGGGGTATTTCGCGCTTGAAGACCTTGGCGAACAACTCAGTGAGGCTGTTTTCCAGCATCAGCCAGACCCAGCTGACCAGCATGATGGTGGTGATCCAGGTCGCCAGGCCTTGCTGGCGATCCACCAAGATGAAGCTGCCGACCCCGGAAATGAAACCGCCGAGCGCGATGACCCCGGGGTAGCGCTTCATCAATTCCAGGATGCGCTGTATGTACAGGGTCAGAGTCGGCATTCGGCGGTTCACAATAGTCGTGGGAAAAATCCCCGACAGGGTACCGTCCGAGGGGGCCTGTGGCGAGGGTTCCGGTTACGTTGACCAACCCCAAAACCCTGTGGCGAGGGAGCTTGCTCCCGCTGGGTCGCGAAGCGGCCCTAAAAACCACCCATCGCGTAATTTCAAGTAGATCTCCGATACCGGTTTACGGCTGCTGCGCAGCCGAGCGGGAGCAAGCTCCCTCGCCACAGGGAAATAACTACTTTCTGCGGTGAACACGCCAACCCAATGCCCCAAGCACCATCAATCCAAATACCCCGGCAATCGCCCACATCAACTGGTCATAACTCACCAACGGCTTCTCGATCCGCAAATACCCCGGTTGCAGCAGCAACTCACGCATCGCCTGGTTCGCCTCGGCCAGCGTCACTTCTTGCAGTGCCTTGGCCGGGTTGGTGAAATGGCCGTCCTCGTAGTCCCCAAGGGCGCTCCAGTAGTAATCCGCCAGGGCGCTATTGCCTTGCACGGCCCAGGCCTGACGGGCGATGGCGGCCTGCTTGAGGCGGGCGAAGGTGGTGGCGTCGAGACCGTCCTTGAGCAAACCGGCTTTGAGCTCATCCAGCACCTGTTCAGCTGCCGGCACGTCGCCGCGTTCAAGATCGGCGTTCAGGCTCATGAAGCCCACTCCGCCAAACACCTCACGCTCGGCCGAGGGCCCATAGGACAACCCATGGACCAGGCGCAGTTGGCGATAAAGCGCCCAGTCCAGGTAGTCCTTGAGCAGATCGAACGTTTCGTCGGGCTGGTCTTCCTGCACCGGTTCCGGCACCAGCCAGTGCAACTTGGCGCCGCCACCGACAAAACCGTGGCTCAGAGTACGCTCGTGGGCCGCGCTGGCCTGGATTGTCGGCAAGGGCAGGTGATCGGCAGGCTCGACGGCTACGAGCGCGCCATACGCCCGTTCCAGATAGGCCGGCAGCAGGCGGTCGAGCTCGCCGACCACGATCAGGGTCATGTTGTTGGGCGCGTACCAGGCTTTGCGCACCTTCTCCAGTTGCTCGCGGGTCAGGTGACTGACTTCGGCGCGCTCCTGGCATTTGAGGCCCAGTTCCACCGCCAACTGATTACTGGCGGTGTGGCCCAGGTCCTGGCGATCCAGCCAGCGTTGCAGGTGCGAATAATGGCCACCGTCTTCGCGCTCGACCACCTGCTTGGCGACGTTGATAGCGTTGTCGTCGATACGGGTCTGGGTCAGCAGAGCCAACAACAGATCGAGGGCCTTACGCTGGTTTTTCGCCGGTGCTTCGATGACGAACGTGGTGTCGGCGTTGCTGGTGTAAGCGTTCCACTCACCACCCAGGGCCTGCATGCGCTCCTCCAGACCACCTTCGCCGGTGGCGTCGATGCCGCTGAACAGCAAGTGTTCGAGCAGATGCGGCAGCTCCTTGTCGGCGCAGCTGAAATCATCCAGACCCACGCCGACTACCAGCCGAATCGCCACATGCCCGCGCTCGGTGCCCGGTTTGAGGACCAATTGCAGGCCGTTGGGCAGCGTATAGCCCTCGACCTGAAAGCGATCCAGGGCAAATGAGGGCAGGGCGCCGAGCAACAGACAAGCGAATAGCAGACAGCGCATAACGAGTTTCCGTACGACAGCGTAAGTACAACAGACTTCAGGCAACTGTGGACGTTCAGGGTGAATGAGTGATGTCAGCCAAATCGTCGACCGCCAGAGCACCGGTGTCCGAAGTGCCCAACACCGCATAGGCACTGCTGCAAAACAGCGAATTGAGGCGCCTCATGTCAGCGATCAGCTCCAGATGCAGCGAACTGGTCTCGATGCTTTGCACAATCTTACGGTGCAAACGACTGACATGAGCGTGGGCCAGGCGGCGTTCCTGTGCGCGAAAGCGACGTTTCTCACGCAGTAACTGGCGAGCACTTTCCGGATCGGAACTGAGGAACACCGACAACCCCAGGCGCAGGTTGGCAATCAGCTGGCTGTGCAGGCCCGCCAATTCTTCCAGACCGACCTCGGAAAACGACCGCCGCTGCGCGGTTTTCTGCTGCTGAACCTTGCGCAGCATGCGTTCGATCAGGTCACTGGCCAGTTTCAGGTTAATCGCCAGCTCGATGGTTTCAGCCCACCGTTGGCTATCTTGTTCGCTGAGGTCTTCCCGAGGCATTTGCGCCAGATAGAGTTTGATCGCGCTGTAGAGCGCTTCGACATCATCGGTCAGGCGTCGGATTTCCTGGGTAACGGCGGTCTGTTTGCCACGCAGTACGGCGAGCATGGCTTCGAGCATGTTGTCGACCAGATCGCCGATGCGCAGGGTTTCTCGGGCGGCATTGGCCAGCGCCAGGCTGGGGGTCACCAATGCCGTCGGGTCAAGGTGCCGCGGCTTGGCCGTGCCGTTGATGTCCGGCCGCTCCGGCAGCAGCCAAGCACAGAGCCTGGCCATCAGCCCGACGCTGGGCAACAGGATCAGGCAGCGCGCGGTGTTGTAGAGCAGGTGGAAGCCGATGACCATTTCCTGAGCGCTGAAGTCGAAGCTGTCGATCCAGTGCACCAGTGGATCGAGCACCGGAATGATCAGCAGCAGACCAATCAGTTTGTACAACAGGCTGCCCAGCGCCACCTGACGGCCGGCGGCGTTCTGCATGCTGGTGCTGAGGAAGGCGAGAACGCCGCTGCCGATGTTGGCGCCGATCACCAGGCCGATGGCCACTGGCAGGCTGATCACGCTGGCACCGGCGAGGGTCGCGGTCAGCAATACGGCGGCCAGGCTGGAGTATGAAATCATCGCGAACAGTGCACCGACCAGCGCATCGAGCAAGATATCGCCGGTCAGAGAGGCAAAAATCACCTTCACTCCCTGAGCATGAGTGATCGGCGTGGCGGCCTCGACGATCAGTTGCAGCGCCAGAATGATCAGCCCCAGACCGATGCTGACCCGCCCCATCTGCCCGACCCGGGTCTGCTTGCGCGACAGAAAGAAAATCACCCCGAGGAAGATCAGCAGCGGTGACAGCCACGACAGGTCGAGGGTCAGTACCCGCGCCATCAGTGCGGTACCGACGTCGGCACCGAGCATCGTCGCCAGGGCCGGGGTCAGCGCCATCAGGCCCTGACCGACAAACGAGGTGACGAGCATGGCGGTGGCGTTGCTGCTCTGGACCATGGCGGTCACCATGATCCCGGCGATAAACGCCAGCCAGCGCCTGGCCATGTTCTGGCCGATCACATGGCGCAAGTTGGAGCCATAAACCCGCAGGATGCCGGTTCGGACGATGTGCGTGCCCCAGATCAGCAAGGCCACGGCCGATAACAAATTGAGCAGGGTGAGCATACAGGCCCCCTGTGGTGGTAGCGCCCCAGCGGGGCAAGTTAACGATGCCGCGTTCTTCTACGTTCTGTACTTAAGCTGTAGTTGGCTAACGGTCTGGACGCCAGCATCGCATAGCTAAAGAAGCGATTGAAACAAAACTGTCATGAAAACAGTTTGATGCAGACATGACAAAGGGGCCCGAAGGCCCCTTTGTCACAGCAGGGTGTTCGGGTTACTGACCCGGAACATCCTTGCGCAGTTTCACCGGCTCTTGCTGTGTGCGCTTTTTCGCAATCGCGGTGCGCATCCTGATGTTGATCGCTTCCACTGCCAGCGAGAACGCCATGGCGAAGTAGACGTAGCCTTTCGGCACATGCACATCGAAGGATTCGGCAATCAGCACGGTACCGACGATCAACAGGAAAGACAGCGCCAGCATTTTCAGCGACGGGTGCTTGTCGATGAACTCGCTGATGGTGCCGGAAGCCCACATCATCACCAGCACTGCGACGATGATTGCCGCGACCATGACCGGTACGTGGGACACCATGCCAACGGCAGTGATGACGGAGTCCAGCGAGAACACGATGTCGATGATCGCGATCTGGATAATGGTGTAGAGGAAGTTACCGCCCTTGCCACTTGGCTCGTCGCTGGTTTCATCCTCGCCTTCCAGCGCGTGATACATCTCTTGCGAGCTTTTCCACAGCAGGAACAGACCACCGAAGAACAGGATCAGGTCACGCCCGGAAATACCCTGGCCGAACACTTCGAACAGGTCCGCGGTGAGACGCATGACCCAGGTGATCGACAGCAGCAACAGAATCCGCGTGACCATGGCCAGCGCCAGGCCAAAGATCCGGGTACGCGCCTGCATGTGTTTGGGCATGCGGCTGACCAGGATCGAGATCATGATGATGTTGTCGATACCCAGGACGATCTCCAGGGCGGTCAGGGTGAAGAAGGCAACCCAGATTTCAGGGTTGGTCAGCCATTCCATGTGTATTCCTTTGAGGATGTGTTTAAACCACGAAGGGCCCAGGCTTCAAACAAAGCCTGGACCCCTCATGGCGAGTCTTGGCTTATAGCGTGCTGAACAGTGGAAATATCCCCATCAGCAAGGCCGCCACCAGTATGCACAGGCAAACCAGCACCGCCCACTTCAAGGTGAACCGCTGATGATCACCGAATTCGATACCGGCCAGGGCCACCAACAGGTAAGTCGATGGTACCAGCGGGCTCAGCAAGTGGACGGGCTGACCGACGATCGAGGCACGTGCCATTTCTACCGCGGTTATACCGTAATGACTGGCGGCTTCGGCAAGCACTGGTAACACGCCGTAATAAAATGCGTCGTTCGACATGAAGAACGTGAACGGCATACTCACCAGCGCAGTGATCACGGCCAGGTACGGGCCGAGGAAATCCGGGATGACCGCCAGCAGGCTCTTGGACATGGCGTCGACCATGCCGGTGCCTGTCAGGATACCGGTGAAGATACCCGCGGCAAAGATCAACCCGACCACCGCCAACACGCTACCGGCGTGGGCCGCCACTCGATCTTTCTGCTGTTGCAGGCAAGGATAGTTGACGATCATCGCGATACTGAACGCCACCATGAACAGCACCGGCAACGGCAGCAGGCCGGCGATCAAGGTGCCCATCAGTGCCAGGGTCAGCGCGCCGTTGAACCAGATCAGTTTTGGACGACGGGCGTCCGGGAACTGCGAAACGCTGATTTCGCTGTGGTCGATTTCATCACCGACCAGATGCAGTTCACCCAGACGCGCACGCTCGCGTTTACCGTAGACATAGGCAATCGCCAGGATCGCCACCACACCAGCCAGCATTGCCGGAATCATCGGCACGAAGATCGCGGACGGGTCCACATGCAGCGCACTGGCCGCACGAGCGGTCGGACCGCCCCAAGGGGTCATGTTCATCACGCCACCGGCGAGGATAATCAGACCGGCCATGATCCGCGGGCTCATGCCGATGCGGCTGTAGAGCGGCAGCATAGCGGCCACGCAGATCATATAAGTGGTGGCGCCATCACCGTCCATGGACACGATCAGCGCCAGCACGGCGGTACCGACCGACACTTTCAACGGGTCGCCCTTGACCAGTTTGAGGATCTTGCGCACGGCCGGGTCAAACAGGCCGGAGTCGATCATCAGGGCGAAGTAGAGGATGGCGAACATCAGCATCACGCCGGTCGGCGCAAGCTTGGTGATGCCTTCGAGCATCATCGGGCCGATCTTCGGCGAGAAACCGCCGAACAGGGCGAAGATGATCGGGATAATAATCAGGGCGATCAGCGCGGACAGGCGCTTGGTCATGATCAGGAACATGAACGTGATGACCATGGCAAAGCCAAGGAAAGTCAGCATAGGAATACTCCAGGCGTAGCGCGGCTAGGGAATGGGCGAACCGATGAGGTCAGCGCAGAACGGAAAGCACGAAACGTACGGGCGGAGGTGCAGCGAAGAGGCGGATAGGAGCGGACATCAGAATCACCATTGTTGTTGTTAAATGGGCCGGGCGGGCAATGAAACACTCGCGTTGGCCAACCGGTCTGTTGCCGGCAGTGAGGCGATCCTAATCGGGGAAGCTTTCAGCCAGCTTTCGCGGATGAAAGCATTGACCGAATGTACGACCGGTCGTCGGCCGGGTTGAAAGTCAGCAAACACGGGCTCAGGAGGAAAAAACATGGGCGAACTTCACACTGGCGGCTGCCACTGCGGGCAAATCCGCTATCAATTCAGCGGGCCGTTGCAGGATATCGCCCACTGCCATTGCTCGATTTGCCGGCGGGTCAGCGGCGGGATCGTGACCACCTGGATCACCGTGCCTGCCTCGGCATTTGCCTGGGTCGCGGGTACGCCATCCCGGTATGGCTCATCATCCACTTGCACGCGGTATTTCTGCCCCAACTGCGGGGCGCAATTGGCGCTGGTGACAACGCTCAGTCCCGAAAGCATCGACGTGACCATCGCCACCCTCGACCACCCTGAGCAGGCGCCGGCCGAGCGGCATATCTGGACGGACAGTCGGTTGCCCTGGCTGCATCTGGACGAACATTTGCCTGGCGAGGCCGAAGAACAACTCTGATCAGAAAACAGACAGGTCCAGCGGCCGGATTGCCCCCATCCAGATCGCGTGTTCAGTGTGGTCGAGCAGATCGTTGCCGGTCTCCGGGTGCAGGAACACCACCAACCCCTTGCGATTGAGCGCCAGCCACGGCAATACCTCGCCAAGGTATTGCGGCTCGAAGGCCAATTGGCAGCTCCAGTCCGGGTGCGGGCCGACCAGGCGTTCGTGCACGCGGCCCATCTTCAGCGGAAACAATTGCGCGGCCTGCTCGCACAAGGCCCGGGCCTGCGGGAGGGTGTTGGCGTCAAAATAGACATGGGCGTGGTAGCCCTTGATCTGTTGCATCTGAAACCTCTTTATACCTAGTCGAACCCACACCGTTCCCTGCAGGTCTCACGCTATATAGGCAGGACGTTCGGAGCACAGCCATGAAAAATGCCGAAACCCCGGTAGTGAAGGTAGTGCTTTATGGTGCCATGAGTAGCCTTGGCAGTGCGCTGATGGCGGAAATGCTGCGGCGCCAACATGAAGTGATCGCGATTCTCGATGACCTGACGGCACTCGCGCCACGCCCCGGATTGCGCACCAAGTCCGGCAATCTGTTCGATGCCAAGCGGGTCAAGCAAAGCGTGGCCGGCTGTTCGGCGGTGATCTGCCTGCTGGATGCGCCGGGGTTGCCGATGAACAGCGAACACATCGAAAAATCCATCGTACCTGGCCCGGTCGAGCAGGTGCTGGCAGTGGATGCACTGATTGACGGCATGCAGGCCGCGGGTATCGCGCGGTTGTTTGTGGTGGGTGATTTCGAGGTGCTGGACGATCCGGAGATAGAAGACGAACTGCAACGCCACGCCGCAGAAGAAATCCGCGAGGCACTGCAAAGCAGCCCATTGCACTGGACCCTGGTGAATGCCCCACGCGGCGTACCAGGACTGTCCATCGAGCATTTCAGTCACGTCAGTACGAGCCTGGAACCTGGCCTGGCCGAACCGCTGGAACGGCTGAACCGAGTTGCCGTCGGGATTGCCGACGAGTTATGGCTGAATTTGCATGTCGGTCAGCATGTGAATTTTGTCGCGACTTCGGAACCGTAAAGCCCTCATACCGCAATCGATGGCAAAGGAAGGCCATTAAGCGATTGCGCACTGCTGGCCTGTTCCGCCATCAACCAATCCACAAATGTTTGAATCAACGCCCCACGCCGTTTGCGCTGGGGCAGGACCACGTAATAACCCAGCCTCGAAATCACCGTCTCGACAATCGGCCGACACAACAAACCTTGCGCCAGCAAGTTATCCACAAGGTGCCGCCAACCGATCGCAACGCCCTGGCCGCCAATCGCCGCTTGAATCAGCAAGGTGTAATTGTCGAAGCGCAGTTGCCCCGGCGCTGGCGCCGACGTGATCCCCAGTTCGCGAAACACGCCGCTCCAGTCGAACCAGTTGCTGCTGTGTTCGCCTCGCAGGTGCAGCAGCGGAAACTCCAGCAATGACTGAGCCGGCAAGGGCAGGGGACGATCCTTCAAGAGCAGCGGGCTGCACACCGGAAACACTTCTTCACTGAACAACCAATGGCTCTCGCCTTGCTTGAACCGGCCATCGCCGAACAGCACCGCCACATCGATATCAGTGCGCAGCATGTTGTGGCTGCGCTCACTGGTAACCAGGCTGACGTCCACTTGAGGATGGGCGGTATGGAAGCGGTGCAGCCGTGGCATCAGCCAGTACGCGGCGAAGGCGAAGTCGGTGGCCACCTGCAACACTTCGTGTTGCTGCTGTGCACTGATCGCGCTCAATCCGGCGTCGATATTCTGTAAACCGAGCTGAACTTGATCAAACAGAATCGCGCCAGCCTCGGTCAGTTCGATACCGCGATAAATGCGGTCAAACAATCGTGTAGCGAGCTGCTCCTCCAATCGTTTGATCTGCTGACTGATGGCCGGTTGCGTGGTGCCGAGCTCCACTGCAGCAGCAGTAAAGCTGCGTTGGCGGGCCGCGGCCTCAAAGACACGCAGCAGGTCCAGAGACAAATCACCGAGAGCTTCATACATAAGCTGTGCTTATCCTAGTCATTGCCTGGCGTGGGCTTTACCACAAATTCCATGGATTGCATGCTCGACCACAGCACTCTCGCATAAATATCCACTATGGAATGCCGCGATCACATGAAGCGCAAAAATATTCTTTTCATCATGGCCGATCAAATGGCCGCGCCAATGTTGCCGTTCTACGGCCCTTCGCCCATCAAACTGCCGAATCTGAGCCGCCTCGCCGCCGAAGGTGTGGTGTTCGACGCCGCGTACTGCAACAGCCCGCTCTGTGCACCGTCACGTTTCACCCTGGTCAGCGGTCAGTTGCCGAGCAAGATCGGCGCTTACGACAACGCGGCCGATTTCCCCGCCGACGTTCCGACCTATGCCCACTACCTGCGGCGCCTCGGTTATCGCACCGCGCTGTCGGGCAAGATGCACTTCTGCGGCCCGGACCAGTTGCACGGCTATGAAGAACGCCTGACCAGTGATATCTACCCGGCCGACTACGGTTGGGCGGTGAACTGGGACGAGCCGGACGTGCGGCCGACCTGGTACCACAACATGTCGTCGGTGCTGCAAGCCGGGCCCTGCGTGCGCACCAATCAGCTGGATTTCGACGAAGAGGTGGTGTTCAAGGCCCAGCAATACCTGTTCGATCACATCCGCGAGGATGGCGATCAGCCGTTCTGCCTGACCGTGTCGATGACGCACCCACACGACCCGTACACGATTCCCAAGGCGTTCTGGGATCTGTACGACGACGCCGACATCCCTTTGCCGGAAACACCCGCACAGGACGAACTCGATCCTCACTCCCAGCGCCTGCTCAAAGTCTATGACCTGTGGGACAAGCCGCTGCCTGTGGATAAAATTCGCGACGCGCGCCGTGCCTACTTTGGTGCGTGCAGCTATATCGACAGTAACGTCGGCAAACTCCTGCAAACACTCGAGGAAACCGGGCTGATCGATGACACCATCATCGTGTTCTCCGGTGACCACGGCGACATGCTCGGCGAGCGCGGCCTCTGGTACAAGATGCACTGGTACGAAATGGCCGCCCGCGTACCGCTGCTGATCAGCGCGCCGGGGCAATTCGGCGCCGGACGGGTCAGCGCAGCGGTATCCACCGCCGACCTGCTGCCGACCTTTGTGGAATTGGCCGGCGGCTCATTGGAGCCAGGCCTGCCGCTGGACGGCCGCTCGCTGGTTCCGCACCTGCAAGGGCAGGGCGGTCACGACGAGGTGTACGGTGAATACATGGCCGAAGGCACCATCAGCCCGTTGATGATGATTCGTCGCGGCGCCTACAAATTCATCTACAGCGAAGACGACCCTTGCCTGCTCTTCGATGTGCATAACGACCCGCGTGAACAGGAAGAACTCAGCCATTCGCCGCAACATCGTCAGCTGTTCGAGGATTTTCTCGCCGAAGCACGGGCTAAATGGAATATCCCGGCGATCCACCAACAGGTGCTCGCCAGTCAGCGGCGCCGGCGTTTCGTCGCCGGCGCCCTGACCATCGGCAAGCTGAAGAGCTGGGATCACCAGCCGCTGGTGGACGCCAGTCAGCAGTACATGCGCAACCACATCGACCTCGACGATCTGGAGCGTAAAGCCCGTTATCCACAACCCTGCCAAAACCAATAATGTTAAGGGGACGTCCATGCAAAAGTTATCCACAGTACTGACAGTCGGGCTTCTGGCTCTGGGCAGCGCCTCGGCGTACGCCGAGCAAAGCTGCGAAACGGTGAAGATGGCCGACCCCGGCTGGAGCGACATCGCCGCCACCAACGCCATCACCGGGTTTCTGCTGGACGGCATGGGCTACAAGGCCAAGGTCGACACGCTGGCGGTGCCGATCACCTTTGGCGGTCTGAAGGATGGCCAGGTGGACGTCTTCCTCGGCAACTGGATGCCGGCGCAGCAAGGCTTCTACGACAAGTTCGTGGCCAACGGCGATGTCACACAACTGGCGAAGAACCTCGACGGCACCGAGTTCACCCTGGCGGTCCCGGATTACGTCTGGGACGCGGGTGTGCATAACTTTAACGACTTGAACAAGTACGCCGAGCTACATCCAAAAGAAGTCGACAAGAAGATCTATGGCATCGGCTCAGGCGCCCCGGCGAACATTTCGCTGCAAGAAATCATCAAGAAGAATGACTACGACATGGGTCAGTGGAAACTGATCGAGTCCAGCGAGCAAGCAATGCTGGCCGAAGTGTCCCGCGCGGTGAAGAAACAGAAGTTCGTGACCTTCCTCGGCTGGACGCCACACCCGATGAACGTGCAGTTGAAAATGCATTATCTGAAGGGCGGCGAGAAGTACTTCGGTGACACCGGTAGCGTTTATACACTGACCCGCAAAGGTTATGCACAGGCCTGCCCGAACGTCGGCAAACTGCTCACCAACCTGAGTTTTACCCAGGAAATGGAGAACAGCATCATGGCCGAGGTGGTGAACAAAAAAGTCAGCAACGCCGACGCGGCCAAGGCGTGGATCAAGGCCAACCCGGTGGTGCTGGATAAATGGCTGGAGGGCGTGAAGACCGTGGATGGCAAGGATGCTCTGCCAGCGGTCAAAGCCAAGTTGTAAGGTTTCCCTGTGGCGAGGGAGCTTGCTCCCGCTGGAGGGCGTAGCACTCCCATTTCGGCAAACTCGGTTTATCAGCCTCACCGAGTTGTCCGGATTTGCGACTGCTGCGCAGCCGAGCGGGAGCAAACTCCCTCGCCACAATGATCTGCCCACTACGAGCCAATGCTTTACCCTGACGATTTACCCCGTACCGAGAGGACCCATGGCCTTCCCCAGCCGCCATTCACTCTTTCCCTTCCTGACCTGGTTGCCCCGGCAAACCCGCGCCAGCGTTGGTCGTGACCTGATCGTCGGCCTGAGCGGCGCGATTCTCGCGTTGCCACAATCGATTGCCTACGCCCTGATCGCCGGCCTCCCACCGGAATATGGCCTGTACGCCGCCATCATCCCGGTGCTGATTGCCTGCCTCTGGGGTTCGTCGTGGCATTTGATCTGCGGCCCTACGGCGGCCATTTCCATCGTCCTGTACGCCAGCGTCAGTCCTCTGGCCGTCCCTGCATCGCAAGACTACGTCACGCTGATCCTGCTTCTGACTTTCCTTGCGGGCATTTTCCAGTGGTTGCTGGGTTTGCTGCGGTTCGGCGCCCTGGTGAATTTCGTCTCTCACTCGGTGGTGCTGGGCTTCACCCTCGGCGCGGCGGTGGTGATTGCCATCGGGCAGCTGCCGAACCTGCTGGGGCTGGATGTGCCCAACCAGGCCACGGCGCTCAACAGCTTGATGATGCTGCTCAATCATCTGGGCGAAGTGGACAAACCCTCGCTGCTGCTGGGCCTGGCCACGGTCGCGGTTGGCATCGTGCTGAAACTGCTGGTGCCGCGCTGGCCGACGCTGTTGATCGCGCTGGCCCTGAGCGGATTGCTGGTGTGGCTGTGGCCAGCGATGTTCGGTCATGTGAAGCTGGTCAGCGCGTTTGTCGGGCGGCTGCCGCCCTTCAGCCCGCTGCCGCTGGATCTGGACCTGATATTGCGCCTGCTGCCCAGTGCGGTGGCGGTCGGCATGCTCGGGCTGGTGACGAGCCTGTCGATTGCCCGCTCCCTGTCGGCCCGCTCGCAACAGTTGCTCGATGCCAATCAGGAAGTTCGCGCCCAGGGTTTCTCGAACATGGTTGGGGCGTTTTTTTCCGGCTCGCTGTCCGCCGGTTCCTTCACTCGCTCGGGCCTGAGCTACGATGCCGGAGCCTGTTCACCGCTGGCCGGGGTTTTTTCGGCGCTGTGGGTGGCGCTGTTCGCGATCTTCGGTGCGGCATTGATTGCGCATATCCCGATTCCGGCCATGGCTGGCAGCATCCTTTTGATCGCTTGGGGATTGGTGGATCATCGCGGCATTCGTGCGTTGTTGCGGGTCAGCCATGCCGAATTCCTGGTCATGACGCTGACCTGTGTCGCCACCCTGTTGCTGGAGTTGCAGACGGCGATCTACGCCGGGGTGTTGGCGTCACTGTTCTTCTACCTCAAACGCACCTCACAGCCACGGGTGCAGCACTGGCGTGATGGCGACGAAGACATTCTGAGGGTCGGCGGTTCGATCTTTTTCGGCGCCAGCCATTACCTGCAAGTGCGCCTGCAACGGATGCAAGGCCCACGGGTGGTGATCGAGGCGCAGCAGATCAACTTCATCGACTACTCGGGCGTGGAAATGCTGCACCAGGAAGCACGACGGCTGCTGCGTCAGGATCGCAGCCTGACCCTGCGGCAGGCACGGCCCCAAGTGGTGGAGGAATTGAGGAAGCTGGAAGGGCCGGAGAAATGCCCGATCCGGTTTGAGGACTAAACGCCCAACCCTGGGATAAACACCGACCTGTGGCGAGGGGGCTTGCCCCCGTTCGGCCGCGCAGCGGTCGTGGCAGCTTTGGGACGGCTTCGCCGTCCAACGGGGGCAAGCCCCCTCGCCACAAAAAACTATAGTGCCAGTTGCCGGCGAAGTTCGGCCAACACCGGCGCCGTATCCGGGCGCACACCGCGCCACAGATAGAAAGCTTCCGCCGCCTGCTCGGCCAACATGCCCAAGCCATCCATCGACACACCAGCCCCATGTTCACTGGCCCAACGGCAGAACGAGGTTGGGTCCTTGCCGTACATCATGTCGTAGCAAACCGTCTTGCCCGGTTCGATCAAACTGCCGGCAATCGGCGGTACATCGCCGGACAAACTGGCGGATGTGGCGTTGATGATCAGGTCCACCGGCTCGCGCAGCCAGTCGAAACCGCTGGCCGACACCGGCCCCAGATCGGCAAACAATTGCGCCAGCAATTCGGCTTTTTCCACGGTGCGGTTGGCAATGATCACCGACGCCGGTTGCTCCGCCAGCAGCGGCTCCAGCGCGCCGCGCACCGCGCCACCGGCCCCCAGCAGCAGGATGCGTTTGCCCGCGAGGCTGAATCCGGCGTTGACCGTCAGGTCCCGTACCAACCCGGCGCCATCGGTGTTGTCGCCCAGCAGACTGCCATCGGCCAGTTTGCTCAGGGTATTCACCGCGCCGGCCCGCTGCGCCCGCTGGGTCAAGCTGTTCGCCAGGCGATAGGCATCTTCCTTGAACGGCACTGTCACATTCGCCCCACGGCCTTCGCGGAAAAATTCCAACGCACAGCCGGAAAAGTCGTCGAGAGGTGCCAGCAAGGTGCTGTAGTCCAGTTTCTGCCCGGTCTGCTCGGCGAACAGACGGTGGATCAGCGGCGACTTGCTGTGGCCGATCGGGTTACCGAATACGACATAACGGTCCATCAGAATTCCTCGTTCAGGCCTTGGCCAACCAATCGCGGTCTTGCAGGAAGTATTCGGTCAGGCGCGCTTCTTCGCTGCCCGGCTCGGCCTTCCAATCGTAGGCCCAGCGTACTTGCGGCGGCAGCGACATCAGAATCGACTCGGTACGCCCGCCCGATTGCAGGCCGAACAGCGTGCCGCGGTCATAGACCAGGTTGAATTCAACGTAACGACCACGGCGAAACTCCTGGAACTCACGCTGTTTGGCGGTGAACGCATCATTCTTGCGACGTTGCACGATCGGCAGGTACGCGTCGATGAACGCATCGCCGATGGCGCGCATGAAGGCGAAGCTGGTATCGAAGTCCCACTCGTTCAAGTCATCGAAAAACAGGCCGCCGATGCCCCGTGGCTCATGGCGATGCTTGATGTGGAAGTAGCTGTCGCACCAAGCCTTGTAGCGCGGGTAAACGTCCGGGCCAAACGGCGCGCAGGCCTGTTCGGCGACGCGGTGCCAATGCACGCAATCTTCTTCATTGCCGTAATAAGGGGTCAGGTCAAAGCCACCACCGAACCACCAGACCGGCTCTTCACCTTCTTTTTCGGCGATGAAAAAGCGCACATTGGCGTGGGACGTCGGCACATGGGGGTTATGCGGGTGAATCACCAACGACACGCCCAAGGCTTCGAAGCCTCGACCGGCCAATTCCGGCCTATGAGCACTGGCGGACGGTGGGAGACCGCTGCCAAACACGTGGGAATAGTTGACGCCGCCCTTTTCGATGACTGCACCGTTCTCAATCACCCGGGTGCGACCACCGCCGCCGGCAGGCCGGGTCCAGGCGTCTTCGACGAAACGCGCGCCGCCGTCTTCGGCTTCGAGGGCAGCGCAAATACGGTCTTGCAGGTCGAGCAGGTAGGCTTTTACGGCCTCGGTGCGGGTAGTCATGGCATCACCTTGAATCGGGCAAAGCTACGCGGCGCTCAAACAGGCCGGCGGCAAATTGCTGCGTAGGATAACACTGCACCTTGTGCCGTCGCAGTTGACGAAGATCAAGCTTGGGAGTTCGATAGGGCGCTTGGCGCTACGACTCTAGAAGCCAAAGACCTAAGGAGAGAGCAGATGGCAAAGCGTATCCAGTTCCGCGTCCATGGCGGCCCCGAAGTGCTCGAATACGTGGATTACCAACCCGCCGAGCCCGGCCCGCAACAAGTACGCGTGACCAACAAGGCCATCGGCCTGAACTTCATCGACACCTATTACCGCAGTGGCCTTTATGCACCGCCAGCCCTGCCATCGGGCCTGGGCGCCGAAGGCGCGGGCGTGGTCGACGCAGTCGGTAGCGAAGTCACCCGCTTCAAGGTTGGCGATCGCGTGGCTTATGGCAGTGGCCCGTTGGGCGCCTACAGCGACGTGCATGTCTTGCCGGAAGCCAACCTGGTGCACCTGCCGGACGCCATCAGCTTCGAACAGGCTGCCGGCGTGATGCTCAAAGGCCTGACCGTGCAATACCTGCTGCGTCAGACATATGAGCTCAAGGGTGGCGAAACCATCCTGTTTCACGCCGCGGCCGGCGGCGTCGGATCGCTTGCCTGCCAATGGGCCAAGGCCCTTGGGGTGAAGCTGATCGGCACGGTCAGTTCAGCGGAAAAAGCCGCCCTGGCAAGAGCCAATGGTGCCTGGGCGACCATCGATTACAGCCATGAGAACGTCGCACAACGCGTACTGGAATTGACTGACGGTAAAAAAGTCCCGGTGGTGTACGACGGTGTAGGCAAAGATACCTGGCTGACATCGCTCGACAGCGTTGCGCCTCGGGGGTTGGTGGTGAGCTTTGGTAATGCTTCAGGCGCAGTCGACGGGGTGAATCTGGGGATTCTCGCGGCCAAGGGTTCGCTGTACGTGACCCGGCCGACGCTGGCGACCTACGCCAACAATGCTGAAAACCTGCAACGCATGGCTGATGAACTATTCGAGATGATCATCAGCGGCAAGCTGAAGGTGGACATCAGCCAGCGGTATCCACTGGCTGATGCAGCGAAGGCGCAGACCGAGTTGTCGGCGCGGCGTACGACTGGTTCGACGATTCTGTTGCCCTGACACCAGACTGTGGCGAGGGGGCTTGTCGGAACGCCGCACCGCCCCGTTCGGGTGCGAAGCGCCCCCCAATGAGCGACGCGTTCTAACTGGCAGACCGCATCATCGGGTTGGGGGCTGCTGCGCAGTCCAACGGGGGCAAGCCCCCTCGCCACATTAATCCGGGCGCACCACGTGCCCCGTCGCCAGATCGCGAATCACGCTCGGATTCTTGCGCCCGCCCAGATGGCCACCGAGCACATAATCAACCTGCCCCCGGAAATACTGCTCCACGCGAATCCGCGTCCGTGCCGCCGGTCGGCCCTGAGGGTTCGCCGAGGTCGACACCAACGGGCCGACCAACGCACACAAGTCCCGCACCACAGGGTGATCGCTGACCCGCAACGCCACTGTTTCATGCACACCGGTAATCCACTGGGGCAATAGATTCTGATGCGGCACCAGCCAGGTGTTGGGACCCGGCCAAGTGCTGGACATGCGATCCATCCACAACTCCGGGAAGTCTTCGAACAGGAAGTCGAACTGACGAATATTGTCGGCCACCAGAATCAGGCCTTTATCCACAGACCGGCCCTTGATCAGCAGCAGCCGATCCACCGCCTCTTCGTTCCACGGGTCGCAACCCAGTCCCCAGACGGCTTCCGTTGGGTAGGCAATGACCGCCCCGGCGCGAATTTCTCGTGCGGCTTGTTGCACACGCCAACTGTTAACCATGAAAAAACTCTCCGGAATAAGGCTCTGCGCAGTTTACCGATCTTCCTTATAAAACCTAGTTTACCCGCGCAAACCATCGACCGCTCTCACAGACCGCCCGGCCATCCATCTCCAGCTCCGTCAGCGCTGCCAGCACTTTCGACAAGGCCCAGCCGCTGGTGACCGCCAGGGCTTCGCTGGTATGAGGCGCCGCGTGGAGCAACATGAGCAGTGGATGAGTCACCGTCGTTTGCGGCGTTTCTGTGGATAACGGCAGCCGTTGCCAGCCGCGCAAGGCCTCAAGGATGTGCTCGATGGTTTCCACCAGCACCGCGCCGTCGCGGATCAGTTGATGACAGCCCTTCGCGCCAGGGTGATGGATCGACCCTGGAATCGCATACACCTCACGCCCCTGTTCCGCCGCCAGTCTCGCGGTGATCAATGAACCGCTGGCGACACTTGCCTCGACCACCAGTACACCAAGGGACAAACCGCTGATGATCCGATTGCGCCGGGGGAAGTTGCTCGGGGAAGGGCCGGCGTCCAGCGGGAACTCCGAAAGTACCGCACTTCCCGAGGCGATCATGGCGTCCGCCAGTCGTCGATTACGCTGTGGATAAAAATTTTCCAGCCCCGTGCCAAGCACCCCGACCGTTTGCCCGCCAACATCCAGAGCCGCCTGATGCGCGGCAGCATCGATGCCCAGAGCCAGACCGCTGGTGATGACAAAACCGGCGCCGGCCAGACTGCGGGAAAATGCGGTGGCAGTGTCCATGCCTGGTCGCGATGCGCGACGGCTGCCGACCATCGCCAACTGCGGTTTTTCCAGAATGCCCGGATCGCCCGCGACGAATAATAGCGGCGGCGCATCACTGATTTGCGCCAGCAGCGCGGGGTAGTCAGGTTGGTCCCACATCAGTAAATGCTGGCCCGGACGCTCTAGCCAGGCCAATGCGTGGCTGGCGCCATCACGAATTTCACTGCAGCGCCGGGCCTGCGCGCAAGCGAGGGGCAGGCCCAACGCGCGCCAGGCACTGGCCGGTGCGCTGATGGCTTTGGAGGCAGAACCGAAAGCCTCCAGCAACTTCTTGAAACGTGCCGGACCGAGTTCAGGCAAAAGGTGCAGGCGTAAACGGGCTTCCAGTTCCGCAGGGGAAACGGACGTACAGGCAGACAGCGACATGGATCATCCTTGATCGTTATAAGGTCCCGTAGAATCGGGAATAAGCTGTGGATAACTCTGTTGGTAACTTGTGAGCAGGCTTAAGGATTTCGCACCTTGTCCATCACCGCCAAGGAGCGCGATGCGTTGAGCACCAGCCCGTAGCTGAGCTTGTCGTAGGTGCGGAATACCATCAGCAGGCCGGCCCGTTCGTCGGGGATTTTCAAGGGCTGACCGGTGATCCGGTCGCGCACGGTTTCGCCGGTTTTCATCACCACCAGCACATTGCCCTCGGCCAGGCCATCGCGCTGCCCTTTGTTCAGCGTGACGACATCCAGCGCGCCAATCTGGGTGACCCCACGCGGCACATCGATGATCAGGCCATTGATGTCGGTGGTTGGCGCACTGGGCATGAAGGTCGAATTGATCGAGCGCTCTTCGCCGCTGAACAACCGGTCGCCGAGTCGCACCTCCTGAGTGGTGCGTTGCAGGGCCAGGGTGGCGACGTCACCTTCAGTGGCAATGATCTCGCCGCCGCCGATGTCGTCGGCGTTGATCCCCAGGAACTCCTTGCTCTGCGGATCGGTGTAGACCTTGCCCTGACGAAAGATGCCGTAGACCGACTGCGCCGGATCGAAATGGCCGCGCGCGAAGATTCGATCGCCGGTGCCGCTGAGCACCCGTTCGGCGTCGCCGGCAACGATGTACGGCGCCTTGTCGAAATCCTCGACCTTGTCGACGATACGATTGCTCAACAGAAAACTGTTGATCGACTTCAGCGGAATGCTCGGGATGGCGTCGGCCACCGGTGAACTGCGGACTCGTGGCGACAGCTTGATGGTGCCCCGGGAAGCGCCGCGGTTGAGGGTCAGGCGTGGCTGACCGTTGACGTAGACCAGCGACAGCGTATCGCCGGGATAGATGAGATTGGGGTTTTCAATCTGTGGATTGGCTTGCCAAAGCTGCGGCCACTGCCACGGCTCACGCAGGTATTTGCCGGAAATGTCCCAGAGTGTGTCCCCTGCCACCACGGTGTATTGCTGTGGAAAACCTTCCCTGAGTTGCACTTGCCCATGCGCAAAACCGGCCGAGGCCAGAAGGAGCAAGGCGAGTAGTGATTTCCTCATGCGGTGAATCCCTTTATTATGTACGTTCGCGTGAAACGCCAGAGCCCTCGTGGCTCGCCTCCGGCTCATTATTGAAAAACCGGAAGCTACGTTCACAACGGTAGCCTGCATCTTCGGACTCGCCAGGCCATCGACCCGACTTTACCTCACACGTGCAGCAATTAAGCTTATGGCCATTTTAGACATCCTCGAATTCCCCGATTCGCGCCTGCGCACTATCGCCAAACCAGTGGCCGTAGTGGACGACGAAGTGCGTCAGTTGGTCGATGACATGTTTGAAACAATGTATGAAGCGCCAGGCATCGGCCTCGCCGCTACCCAGGTCAACGTGCACAAACGTATCGTCGTGATGGACCTCTCCGAAGACCGCAGCGAACCGCGGGTGTTCATCAACCCCGAGTTCGAAACCCTGACCGACGAGATGGGCCAATACCAGGAAGGCTGCCTCTCGGTGCCGGGCTTCTACGAAAACGTCGATCGCCCGCAAAAGGTCAAGATCAAGGCCCTGGACCGCGACGGCCAGCCTTACGAACTGATCGCCGAAGGTCTGCTCGCCGTGTGCATCCAGCATGAATGCGACCACCTCAACGGCAAGTTGTTCGTCGATTACCTGTCCACGCTCAAACGCGACCGGATCAAGAAGAAACTGGAAAAGCTCCACCGCCAGAACGCTTGATGCCCTTCTTTCAAAGGCTTGCCGCGGCAAGCCTTTTTCTTTTCAAGATGCTTTGCAATTGAGAGCTTCCATGACTGAGCCACTGCGCATTGTCTTTGCCGGCACCCCGGAATTCGCCGCCGAACACCTCAAGGCCCTGCTGGGCAGTCCTTACGAGATCGTTGCGGTCTACACCCAACCAGACCGTCCGGCGGGCCGTGGGCAGAAGCTGATGCCAAGCCCGGTCAAGCAATTGGCTCTGGAGCACAACATCCAGGTGTTGCAACCGCCAACCCTGCGCAACGAAGACGCTCATGCGGAACTGGCCGCGCTGAAACCGGATTTAATGGTGGTGGTCGCCTACGGCCTGATCCTGCCGCAAGTGGTGCTGGATATCCCACGCCTGGGTTGCATCAACAGCCACGCCTCCCTGCTGCCACGCTGGCGCGGTGCGGCGCCGATCCAGCGTGCCGTTGAAGCGGGCGACAGCGAAAGCGGCGTGACCGTGATGCGCATGGAAGCCGGCCTCGATACCGGGCCGATGCTGCTCAAGGTCACCACGCCGATCAGCGCCGAAGACACCGGCGGCAGCCTCCACGATCGCCTCGCAGAGATGGGCCCACCGGCCGTGATCCAGGCGATTGCCGGCCTGGCTGCGGGCACACTGGAAGGCGAAGTGCAGGACGACAGCCTCGCCACCTATGCACACAAATTGAACAAGGACGAAGCGCGCATCGACTGGAACCGCCCGGCGGTTGAGCTGGAGCGTCTGGTTCGCGCCTTCAATCCATGGCCGATCTGCCACAGCACGCTGAACGGCGAAGCGCTGAAAGTGTTGGCCGCAAGCCTGGCCGAAGGGCAGGGCGCACCGGGGAAAATCCTCAGCGCCAGCAAGGACGGCTTGATCGTCGCCTGCGGTGAACAGGCGCTGTGCCTGACCCGTCTGCAATTACCCGGCGGCAAGGCACTGAACTTCAGCGACTTGTTCAACAGCCGTCGTGAGAAATTTGCCGTCGGCACCGTCCTCGGTCAAACGGCAGACGCTCAATGAACCCACGTCTGGCCGCCGCCAAGGCACTTGCTGCAGTTCTTAACGGAAAAGCCTCACTCAACAGTTCTCTGCCGACACAAATGGACAAGGTTGAAGACCGCGATCGCGGCTTCACCCAGGACTTGGCCTTCGGCACGGCTCGCTGGCAGCCGCGTTTGTCGGCGCTGGCGGCCAAATTGCTGCAGAAGCCGTTCAAGGCGGCTGATGCCGATGTCGAGGCGCTGTTGCTGGTGGGGCTTTATCAGCTGCTCTATACCCGCGTCCCGGCTCACGCCGCCATCGGCGAAACCGTCGGTTGTGCCGATAAACTGAAAAAGCCGTGGGCCAAAGCCTTGCTCAACGCCGTGCTGCGCCGCGCCCAACGGGAAAGCGAAGCGCTGCTGGCCGAGCTGGAACGCGACCCGGTGGTGCGCACCGCCCACCCGCGCTGGCTGCAAAAATCCCTCAAGGCCTTCTGGCCTGAACAATGGGAAGCCATTTGCGCAGCGAACAACGCACACCCGCCGATGATTCTGCGGGTCAACCGTCGTCATCACACTCGCGACGCTTACCTTGGCTTGCTGAGTGACGCTGGCGTGGCCGCCAAGCCCTGTATTTATAGTCGCGACGGCATCATTCTCGACGCCGCCGCCGACGTACGCAGCCTGCCTGGGTTCGCTGAAGGCTGGATCAGCGTGCAGGACGAAGCCGCTCAATTGGCCGCCGATCTGCTGGACCTCGCGCCGGGCCAACGGGTGCTGGACGCCTGCTGCGCACCGGGCGGCAAGACCTGCCACATCCTTGAGGCCGAGCCCAAACTGGCCGGCGTGGTGGCTGTGGATCTGGAAGCCAAGCGTCTGGTGCGGGTGCGGGAAAACCTCGCACGCCTGGGCCTGAGCGCAGAATTGATTGCCGCCGACGGTCGCGATACCGCCACCTGGTGGGACGGCAAACCGTTCCAGCGCATTCTGCTCGACGCGCCATGCTCGGCCACCGGGGTGATCCGCCGTCACCCGGATATCAAACTAACCCGCCAACCCGACGACATCGCCGCACTGGCGGTGCTTCAGGGCGAACTGCTCGACGCCATGTGGATAACTCTGGAGGTGGGCGGCATTCTGCTTTACGCCACCTGCTCCACGCTGCCGACCGAAAACACCGAAGTCATCGAAGCGTTCCTCGCCCGCACGCCAGGCGCCCGTGAACTGGACCTCGCCACGGCCGCCGGCATCAAGCAGCCCCATGGTCGCCAGTTGCTGGCCCAGGAAGGCGGCCACGACGGGTTCTACTACGCCAAGCTGATCAAGATTGCCGCCGCGCGCGGTTAACCGGGTTTAAGGGAGTGACTGGATGAAGATCATCATCCTCGGCGCAGGGCAGGTCGGCGGTTCGCTGGCAGAACACTTGGCCAGCGAGGCCAACGACATCACCGTGGTCGACACCGATGGCGAACGCCTGCGCGACCTCGGCGATCGGCTGGACATCCGCACCGTGCAGGGTCGCGGCTCGCTGCCGACCGTGCTGCGGCAGGCTGGTGCCGACGACGCTGATATGCTGGTGGCCGTGACCAACAGTGACGAAACCAACATGGTCGCCTGCCAGGTCGCCCACACCCTGTTCCACACCCCCACCAAGATCGCCCGGGTCCGCGAAGCCGCGTACCTGACCCGTGCCGAACTGTTCGACAATGAAGCGATTCCGGTCGACGTGCTGATCAGTCCGGAACAGGTAGTCACCAATTACATCAAGCGCCTGATCCAGCATCCGGGCGCATTGCAGGTGATCGACTTCGCCGAAGGCAAAGCGCAGCTGGTAGCGGTCAAGGCGTACTACGGCGGGCCGCTGGTGGGCCAGCAATTGCGCCAGTTACGCGAACACATGCCGAATGTCGAAACCCGCGTCGCGGCGATTTTCCGTCGTGACCGGCCGATCCTGCCCCAGGGCGATACGGTGATCGAGGCTGACGACGAAGTGTTTTTCATCGCCGCCAAAGCGAACATTCGCGCAGTGATGAGCGAAATGCGCCGCCTCGATGAAAGCTACAAACGCATCGTCATCGCCGGTGGCGGGCAGATCGGTGAACGCCTGGCCGAGGCCATCGAAAGCCGTTACCAGGTGAAGATCATCGAGATGAACCCGGCCCGCTGCCGCTACCTCTCGGACAACCTCGACAGCACCGTGGTGTTGCAGGGCAGTGCTTCGGATCGGGATCTGCTGCTGGAAGAGAACATCGCCGACGCCGATATTTTCCTCGCCCTGACCAACGACGACGAAGCCAACATCATGTCTTCGCTGCTGGCCAAACGCCTGGGCGCGAAGAAGGTGATGACGATCATCAACAACCCGGCCTACGTCGACCTGATCCAGGGCGGCGACATCGACATCGCCATCAGTCCGCAACTGGCGACCATCGGCACTTTGCTGGCCCACGTCCGGCGCGGGGACATTGTCAGCGTGCACTCACTGCGCAGGGGCGCGGCGGAAGCCATCGAGGCAATTGCCCACGGCGATGCGAAGTCGAGCAAGGTGATAGGCAAGGCCATCGAAAACATCGGCCTGCCACCGGGCACCACCATCGGCGCGATCATCCGCGACGAAGAAGTGATCATCGCCCACGACGACACCGTGATCGAAACCGGCGACCATGTGATTCTGTTCCTTGTGGATAAGAAGCATATTCGGGACGTGGAGAAGCTGTTCCATGTGGGGCTGAGCTTCTTCTGATCCGAAGGCCTCTTCGCGGGCAAGCCTCGCTCCAGGTTTGAGCCGTCCAGCTATTATGCGAACGACTGAACCGTGTAGGAGCGAGGCTTGCCCGCGAAGGCGATTTCGAACTCCCCCAAAAAACCAGAGGTGCCACCCAATGATCGAATCCCTGGAAAAAATGCTCGCCAAGGGTGTGGATAACTCATTGCTGCGCTTCGGCCTGGGCAAGGGTTATCTGGATCTTGGGGAAAACGCCAAGGCCGCAGAGCATTTCCAACGCTGCGTCGAGTTCGATCCGAAGTATTCGGCAGCCTGGAAGCTCTTGGGCAAGGCCCATTTGGCGCTGGCGGATTACGCGGCGGCGCGGCAGGCCTGGGAACAGGGCCTGGAAGCCGCCCGCGCTCATGGCGACAAGCAGGCGGAGAAAGAGATGACGGTGTTTCTGAAAAAGCTTGAGCGACAGACGCACTGATCAGCGATAACGCAGGCCAAGATCAATAGAACGCAGCCTGCTGAGTTATCCACAGCAGCGTCAATACCAGCGTGCTTCGCCCGGTGGACGCTTCTTGAAGCGCTTCATGCTCCACATGTACTGGCTCGGATAAGCCCGCACGTAGCGCTCGACTACCTGGCTCATGGCCGCGCAGGAGGTTTCGGTATCGGTGCTGTACATGGCCTCTGGCGCGGCTTCGAGAATCACTTTGTAACCCGAACCGTCCGGCAGCCGCAGGGCATGCAGGAACACGCCGACCGCTTTGCCACCGGCGAGCATGTTCGGCACGAATTTGCTGGTCAGGGCCTGAGTGGCGAAGAACGGCACGAAGATCCCGGCGGATTCGGCCGGTTCCGGGTCAGCCGGAATGCCCACCGCGCCACCCTTGCGCACTTCCTTGATCACGCTGAGGATGCCTTCCTTGGTGGAAGCCGCCACCCGGTTACCCAATTGCACCCGCTGCTTGCGCAGCAACTCATCCACCGCCTTCAGTTTTGGCGGGCGGTAGAAAATGATCGGTTTGCACTGGCTGCAATAGAAGTGGTTCAACACTTCCCAGTTGCCCAGGTGGCTGGTGATGCCAACCACGCCTTTACCGGACGCCAACGCCTCTTTCAAAACGTCGAGGCCTTCGACTTCGCGCACCAGTTCAATGGAACGCTGGGCCGGCCAGATCCACGCGCAGGCGCTTTCAGTCAGAGACTTGCCGATGTCTTTCAGGCTTTGACCCACCAGACGCTCACGCTCGGCCGGGTCCATCTGCGGAAAGCACTTGGCGAGGTTGATCCGCACCACGTCGCGGGAACGGTTGGGGGTTTTCCACATGATCCAGCCAATCGCCGAACCCACCGCCTGCACTGCCCGCCATGGCAGTAGGGCAAACAGTCGCAGAGCGCCTACCAGCAAGGCGCCTTTAAACTTATCCACAGGTCACTCCTGATCTTGTGCTGTGCGCGAGGCGGCTATTCTAACCGCCGTTCGCCAACGTGGCGTAGCGATCGCAATCCAGAGTGTGGTCCATGACCATGCCTGAAGCCTGCATCAGCGCGTAACAAATGGTCGGGCCGACGAACGTGAAGCCGGCTTTTTTCAGGCCTTTACTCATCTCGATGGCGGCCGGTGTCACCGCCGGCACTTCACTGCGATCCTTGAAATGATTGATCACCGGCGTGCCGCCGACGAACGACCAGAGAAACCCCACCGGGTCTTCCAGCTCCAGCCAGGCCTGGGCATTGCGCCGGGCTGCGTTGAGTTTGAGACGATTGCGGATGATCCCCGGATCGAGCATCAGTTCATCGATTTCCGCATCGCTCATCTGCGCCACGCGCTGCACGTCGAAGCCGAACAGCACCTCGCGATAACGCTCTCGCTTGCGCAATACAGTGATCCAGGAAAGCCCGGCCTGGAACCCTTCGAGCAAAAGCAACTCGAACAATCCCTGCGCATCGCGTAGCGGCGTGCCCCACTCCTGATCGTGATAAGCCATGTACAGCGGATCTTCGGTACACCAAAAGCAGCGTGGCATAAGGCTCCAGGGGGCGTGCGCAGGACCGAATCGGGTATACTCCCGCTCTTTAAATCGCAGCCCAAGAAACAGGTGAATTTCGTGAGCCAGCCTACGCCAGCCGTGCGTACCTTCCAAGACTTGATCCTCGCCCTCCAGCAATACTGGGCCGAGCAAGGTTGTGTGGTACTTCAGCCCTACGATATGGAAGTAGGCGCCGGCACTTTCCACACTGCCACGTTCCTGCGCGCCATTGGCCCGGAAACCTGGAACGCCGCTTATGTGCAGCCCAGTCGTCGCCCGACTGACGGCCGCTACGGTGAAAACCCGAACCGTCTGCAGCACTACTATCAGTTCCAGGTAGTGCTGAAGCCGAACCCGGACAACTTCCAGGAACTGTACCTGGGCTCCCTCAAGCACGTGGGTCTGGACCCGCTGGTGCATGACATCCGTTTCGTCGAAGACAACTGGGAGTCGCCAACGCTGGGCGCCTGGGGTCTGGGCTGGGAAGTCTGGCTCAACGGCATGGAAGTGACGCAGTTCACTTACTTCCAGCAAGCGGGCGGCATTGAGTGCTACCCGGTGACCGGCGAGATCACTTACGGTCTGGAGCGTCTGGCCATGTACCTGCAAGGCGTGGACTCGGTCTACGACCTGGTCTGGGCTGACGGTCCGTTCGGCAAGGTGACCTACGGCGACGTGTTCCACCAGAACGAAGTGGAGCAGTCGACCTACAACTTCGAACACGCCAACGTCGAGAAGCTGTTCGAACTGTTCGACTTCTATGAAAGCGAAGCCAAGCGCCTGATCGAACTCGACCAGCCGCTGCCGTTGCCGAGCTACGAAATGGTGTTGAAGGCTTCCCACACCTTCAACCTGCTGGATGCGCGCCGGGCGATCTCGGTGACCGCGCGTCAGCAATACATTCTGCGTGTACGCACCCTGGCGCGTTCCGTTGCGCAAGCCTACCTGCTGGCTCGCGCCAAGCTGGGCTTCCCGATGGCGACCCCGGACCTGCGTGATGAAGTACTGGCCAAGCTGGAGGCTGCACAATGAGTGCTCAAGATTTTCTGGTTGAACTGGGCACCGAAGAACTGCCACCCAAAGCCCTGAACACCCTGGCCGAGGCATTCCTGGCCGGTATCGACAAAGGCCTGCAAGCCGCTGGCCTGAGCTACGAGAGCAAAACCGTCTACGCCGCGCCGCGTCGTCTGGCCGTGCTAATCACCGCGCTGGCAACCCAGCAGCCGGATCGCAGCATCAACCTCGACGGCCCGCCACGCCAGGCTGCGTTTGATGCCGAAGGCAACCCGACTCAAGCAGCCCTGGGCTTCGCCAAGAAGTGCGGTGTAGAACTGAGCGAAATCGATCAGAGCGGCCCGAAGCTGCGCTACAGCCAAAGCATCGCCGGCAAGCCGACCGCGAGCCTGATGCCGACCATCGTCGAAGATTCCCTGAACGACCTGCCTATCCCCAAGCGCATGCGCTGGGGTGCTCGCAAGGAAGAATTCGTTCGTCCGACCCAATGGTTGGTGATGCTGCTCGGTGACCACGTCATCGACTGCACCATCCTCGCCCAGAAGGCCGGCCGTGATTCCCGTGGTCACCGCTTCCACCACCCTGAAAGCGTGCGCATCACCTCGCCGGCCAACTACCTGAACGATCTGCGTGCTGCTTATGTACTGGCCGATGCCAACGAGCGTCGCGAGCTGATCAACAAGCGCACCGAAGAACTGGCGACCATGCAGGAAGGTACGGCGATCGTTCCGCAAGCCTTGCTCGACGAAGTGACCGCGCTGGTTGAATGGCCGGTGCCACTGGTGTGCTCGTTCGAAGAACGTTTCCTCGACGTGCCGCAAGAAGCGCTGATCACCACCATGCAGGACAACCAGAAGTACTTCTGCCTGCTGGATGCCGACGGCAAGTTGCTGCCACGTTTCATTACCGTGGCCAACATCGAAAGCAAGGATGCGCAGCAGATCATCGCCGGTAACGAGAAAGTGGTTCGCCCACGCCTGACCGACGCCGAGTTCTTCTTCAAGCAAGACAAGAAGCAAAAACTCGAAGAATTCAATCTGCGTCTGCAGAACGTGGTGTTCCAGGAAAAACTCGGCAGTGTCTACGACAAGGCCGAGCGCGTGTCGAAGCTGGCGGCCTACATCGCCGCTCGCATCGGCGGTAACGCTTCCTGGGCGGCGCGTGCCGGCCTGTTGTCCAAGTGCGACCTGGCGACCGAGATGGTCGGTGAGTTCCCGGAAATGCAAGGTGTCGCCGGTTACTACTACGCCCTCAACGACGGCGAGCCGGAAGACGTCGCCCTGGCGCTGAACGAGCAGTACATGCCGCGCGGTGCCGGCGCTGAACTGCCGACCACCCTGACCGGTGCGGCCGTGGCCATTGCCGACAAGCTCGACACCCTGGTGGGCATTTTCGGTATCGGCATGCTGCCGACTGGTAGCAAAGACCCGTATGCCCTGCGCCGTGCCGCGCTGGGTGTGTTGCGGATCCTGATCGACAAAAAGCTCGACCTCGACCTGAACGACGCCGTGGCCTTCGCCGTGAATGCGTTCGGTGCCAAGGTCAAGGCTGCCGGCCTTAATGACGCGGTGCTGGAGTTCATCTTCGACCGTCTGCGTGCCCGTTACGAAGACGAAGGCGTGGACGTCGCAACCTACCTGTCGGTACGTGCCCTGAAGCCGGGTTCGGCCCTGGACTTCGACCAGCGTGTACAAGCGGTAGAAGCGTTCCGCAAATTGCCGGAAGCCGCCGCCCTGGCCGCCGTGAACAAGCGCGTGTCGAACCTGCTGAGCAAAGTCGAAGGCTCCGTGCCGACGGTCGTTGAAGCCAAGTACTTCGACAACGCCAACGAGTTCTCGCTGTATTCGGCGATCCAGCAGGCGGACCAGGCTGTGCAGCCAATGGCCGCTGCCCGTCAATACAGCGAATCGCTGGCGCGTCTGGCCGCATTGCGCGAGCCAGTGGATGCGTTCTTCGAAGCCGTGATGGTCAACGCCGAAGACGCCAAGGTGCGAGCCAACCGCTATGCGCTGCTGGCGCGTCTGCGTGGGTTGTTCCTCGGCGTCGCCGACATTTCGTTGCTGGGCTGAGGGGCTGCTGTTGAAACTGCTGATTCTCGATCGGGACGGGGTGATCAATTACGACTCCGACGCGTACATCAAGTCGGTGGAGGAGTGGATTCCACTCCCCGGTTCGATCGAAGCGATCGCGCAGTTGAGCAAGGCCGGCTGGACGGTGGCGGTCGCCACCAACCAGTCGGGCATCGCTCGCGGCTATTACGACATCGCCACCCTGGAGACCATGCACGCGCGCTTGCGCGAGTTGGTGGCGGAGCAGGGCGGCGAAGTCGGGCTGATCGTCTATTGCCCGCACGGGCCAGACGATGGCTGCGATTGCCGCAAGCCAAAACCCGGGATGTTGAAAACCATCGCCGCGCATTACAACGTTTCGCTGACGAATCTATGGTTCGTCGGCGATACTCTCGGTGACCTGGAGGCCGCCAAAGCCGTCGACTGTCAGCCAGTTTTGGTAAAGACCGGGAAAGGCGAAAAGACTCAGGGCAAGACCCTACCGGCAGGCACCTTGATTTTTGACGATCTGGCGGCGATTGCCGCAGAACTTATCCACAACTAAGGCTCTTCTGACATCCTGGCCAAGGACTGATCGGGAGTGCGCTTGAATAGGCGGGCAGTGCCCGCAACGGTAAATGTCGCCATGTCGATACTGCAGGCCATCAGAACTTTCCTCTTTTACCTGCTGCTGGGCACCAGTTCGTTGCTCTGGTGCACCCTGAGCTTTTTTATCGCGCCGTTTCTGCCATTCAAGGCGCGTTATCGCTTTATCAACGTGTATTGGTGCCGCTGCGCCTTGTGGCTGAGCAAAGTCTTTCTGGGTATTCGCTACGAAGTGAAGGGCGCCGAGAATGTGCCTGAACAGCCCTGCGTGATTCAGTCGAACCACCAGAGCACCTGGGAGACGTTCTTTCTCTCGGCCTACTTCGAACCGTTAAGCCAGGTGCTCAAGCGCGAATTGCTCTACGTGCCGTTTTTCGGCTGGGCCATGGCCATGCTGCGGCCGATCGCCATCGACCGTGACAACCCGAAAGCTGCGCTCAAGCATGTAGCAAAGAAGGGCGATGAACTGCTCAAGGACAATGTCTGGGTGCTGATTTTCCCAGAAGGGACTCGCGTTCCCTACGGCACCATCGGCAAGTTCTCCCGAGGCGGCACCGCGTTGGCCGTCAATGCGTCATTGCCCGTGCTGCCGATTGCACACAATGCCGGCAAGTTCTGGCCAAAAACCGGTTGGGCCAAAAAGCAGGGCGTGATTACCGTGATCATCGGCGCGCCAATGTACGCCGAGGGTAGCGGGCCACGGGCCATCGCCGACCTGAATGACCGGGTGCAGGCCTGGAACGAACAGATGCAACGCGAAATGGGTTCGCTGCCAGCAGCCCCGGCGGCACCAAGTGCAACCGATCAAGTGACTGTCTGAGATTCTGTGGATAACCTGTGTACCGTTTTGTTGAAAATCGCTGTATTTCGTTTTTAAGCTTTTGATTTGCATACATATTTCTTAAGCAAATAAAACTTCGGAAAACGTGCATAAGTTTTTTTCGGACGTAAAAAAACCGGCTGATATAGCCGGTTTTTTTATGCCTGTGAAAAAGATCAGGCTCACTCGCTCAATAGGGGCAGCTGGACACTGAACGTCGTACCTTGCCCCACCACGCTATGACAGGAAATCCGCCCGCCGTGACGATCCACCACCGCCTTGACCATGGACAACCCCAGCCCCAGGCCGTCACTGCCGTGAGCCGATGCAAAACGTCGATACTGACTGAACAACTCGGGGAGTTCTTCGACGGCAATCCCTCGGCCCTGGTCGGCGATCTCGCACGTCAACCAACCCTCGGCACAACTCACCCGCACGCTGATCCGCGAACCTGCCGGACTGTACTTGATGGCATTTTCCAGCAGGTTGAACAGTGCCCGTGTCAGTAACGACTGATCGGCCAGGACCAGCGCTTCAGCATCTTCGTCGAGGTCATGCAGCAACTGAATGTTCTTCAGATGAGCGATGCTCGAGGCCTGGTCGAAGGTATCGAGCAGCAACATCGCGAACATACTCGGCTGAAACTGATAGGCCTCGGATTCAGCCTTTGCCAACTGCACAAAGGCCTCGGTCAGGTTCAGCGCCTTGCGTACTTGTAATTCGATCTGACTGAACACTTGAGTGTCGCCAGACACCTGATGCCGCTGAACGTCGAGCAAAGCCAGAATCGCCGAGTGGGGGGCCCTCAGGTCATGAGACAGAAAACGCAGCAACACGGCCCGCTGCTCCTCGGCGTCCCGTTCGACGCTCAAGTCAGTGAGGCTCAGTAACCAGCCAATCACCGAGTCGCCCTCGGCCGGCAACAGCGGCGCCAGGTCCAGACGCAGGCTGCGTGCCTGAGTGTCACGAAATTCCAGCGGCTCCAGGGTCGACAACGCCGGTAGCGTTCCATCGGACGGCACCGGGTAACCCAACTCGCTCAGTTGCTCGAGCATCTCCTCGCCCACCAGGCTGCTGGAAAATATCTCTCGAGCCTTACGGTTGGCCAACAGAATGCGCCCGTTCGGATCGCTGATCAGCGTCGCCACCGGCAAGTACTCAAGGCCATCGGCAATGAAACGCCGGGTGTCACGTGTCCGGCTCATGGCCTGTTCCAGCGCGACGATTTGCCCTTGCAGCACATCGCCAGCCGGAGCCTGGGTACGGCGGCGTTCGGGAAACACTTTCGGCTCGCTGTCCAGACGCGCCAGTTCCCAGCCGAAATAGGCGAGCACCGCATTCAGCCTTCGCCAATTCCAGATCAGGTAACCCAACAGCATACCCAGCAGACTCGCGGCCGGTGACCACCACCAGCCAAGACGTAACAGCAGGCTCGAACCCAGCAGCGCGACCGCCATTGCCCCCAGGGTCAGCCATAACGCGCGACGCGGACGCACCAACATCAGGCCCAGCAACTCACCGACAATCACCACCGATAACAACGCCGCCAAACGTTCATCGAGAGCCACAATGTTGCGCTGTTGCAGCAGCCCATTGAGGATATTTGCCTGAATTTCGATGCCCGGGGTGGTGCCCATGCTCGCCGATTGCGGTGTCACGTAACGGTCCCCCAAACCTGGAGCGGTGGAGCCGATCAGGATCAAGCGATCGCGCAGCAATTCGGGCGGGACTTCACCGCGCAAGACGCTGACGTAGGGCACACTGGGAAAACCCGCATCGGAACGGATGAAAGGAATCCGTATTTCGTGGGCTCGCTGCCAGCCTTGTGTCGACGGCAGGGCCGGGGTCCCGGGCATCGGTACATTCTCCTTGTCGGCAAGGGTCTGTTCGTACAGCAGCCAGGCCAGTTGCGCACGTGTTTGTTGTGCCGGTCCTTCGCTTAAGTACACACTGCGAACGATCCCGTCGGCATCCGCTTGGGCATTGATGTGCCCGACGCCTTTGGCGCAATGGCTCAGTGGCGCCACCGGTTCAATTTCCCCCAAAGGCTGTCCATAACGCGCCACGCCTTCACGCAGCAACGGCACGAAGACATTTCCGGCACGGCAGGCCGCCTGGGCCAGAAGCTGATCGTTGCCGGGATGGCTATCGGGCTCGCTGAAAATTACGTCGAACAGAATGCCTTTGGCGTTCGCAGCGCCTAGCCGATCAAGCAACTGCGCGTGCATGGCCCGCGACCAAGGCCATTTGCCTAGCTGCTGCAAGCTGTAGTCATCGATCGTGACGATGAGTATTCGTGGGTCCACCGGCAGCGGGCTCAGCCGACGCAGGTTGTCGTACAGCAGATTGCTCAAGACCAGGCCATGGGTCATGGACAGCACTGCCGTCAGCGGCAACAGGATCAGGCTGACCCACAGCCACTCGCGGACCATTCGCCGAAACAGCCGCTGAGCCTGGGTCGGCTCGCGACCATCCTTCCTTGGGCGGCCCTTCATCGGTCGTCGGCCAGGGCGCTATTGGACACGCGTGGTCCTGGGGTAATAGAAAATGTCATACACCCCGGTCTCTCCTTCTAACCCCTGAGCGTCATACGCCGACAGGCGAACATGGTAGAACAACGCCTTCAACCCGCTGAATTTGACCTCGGGCGTGCTGGAAAACTGCTCTTGCTTGATGTCCAGAAAGGCCGCGTCGGTGGCCACTTGCGCCCGATAACGCGTGGCGCCTTCGATGGGCTTCATGATCAATTGCCAGACAGGCACATTACCCGTTTGACCGGCCTGCCCCAACAAACGTGGGGCAGGTAACAAGTCGATTGGCGTCAACGTGCCTTGTTTCTGAATACGCAAGCCCTGACGGGCCATGACCTGGACTTCATCATCCTCAGGGCCCTGAGTCCGTTTGGCAGTGGAGCGGGCAGAGCGGGGGCGCGACAGTTCCTCATCACGATTGACCGCCACGTGCCCGTTCAGCACTTCCAGTAATGCCTGGCCACCATCATCGTTGCGCACCCGGAAGTGCGTACCCCGTACGCCCAGTACACCGACCGGCGTGACGATCTGAAAACGATCATGGTCGCTGGCACGCTTGATCACATACGACTCGACCTGGCCCTGCTCGAGGATAACCTGAGGGATCGAATGTTCTTCATTGAGGTGTAGCGTGATCTGGGAGCTGGAAGGCAGCACTACCCGCGAGCCATCGCCCAGGGACAGGCTGACAAACGCCGAGGGTGAAGTCTTGATGCCTTCCTGCTCGTCGATCGGCATGCCTTCCTGCAGTGGCGTCTGTCTGCCTTTAGCATCCAGCTTCCAGGCTTCGCCAGTCAGGTGCTCGACAGTCGCGGGCAGCGGTTGGCCGCGACATTGTTGATTGTCATCGATATAAGGCAGACGTTTTGCCGAGGCGGCAGCCGCCGATGCACTCTGGGTGAACAATTCCATCAACCCGGCAACCAGTAAAAGACAAACGCCAGAACGGCGTGGGAGCAATAAGGTCATGAGGTTCATGGATTGGCTTTTATGCTCTTATACAAATCATGCCGGGAAACGCCCGCGCTGACGCACGATACCTGACCGGATGCTCTGGCAGATAGCCATGGGCGCAAAGGAAATGAGATGACACATCCCTGTGTCAGAACTGAGCAGGCACTCCATGTGTTTTCCCCTGAACTGCAGACCCGCCGAAAACCGGCGATCGACGGTCCTGCAGTTTGGCATTGACGCTCCCTGCGTCGGAGCACATCCCAATGCCCCTGTGCCGCTCAGCGAAAACGAATTTACCGGCATAAGCGACCTTGCGCGGTCATTCTCAATATTTGTTCAGAATTGACTGAAGGCGCCTAAAACACCCAACGTTGTTGCGCCGAGCGAATGTCGAGCTGGGCGGCTTCTACCTGTGCGGAGTGCACCGGGGCAAAGCCTGGCGAGTCGCCCATCACCGTGTTCGTCTCTGCCGGGCCGAAGTAACGCGGTGTAACATTCTGCTCGATGACTGATATTGACTGGACCGTGGTGCATCCCAATCCGAGACCCGCGGCCAACATCAACGCTGCTAATCTTGTAAACCCGTTAAAGATAATCTTTAGACGCATTTTTTCCCACAGTCCCTCTGGAGCATTCTGCCGATCATTCATCACCTACCGGCTAAGTGATATCAGCGTATCCACACTTGGGAAGTTCACAGCAATTCGCCACAATTGTTCAGATTCAATCAATCAGCCTAAACTCCCGCAGGAATTTTCTTAACCGTTGCACTTACGAGATGAAGGAAGCACTCGGCATGCGTGTCGCAATACTGGATGACGAACCCGCCGAACTCCGCCGGGTGGAACAGACACTGCGACAGATCCCCGTCACGGGGGAGCAGGCGTGGACGTTGCACAGTTTCGAGCGGGGAGAGGACCTGTTACGGCAACTTCGCCGGGAAACTTTCGATCTGTTGATCCTCGACTGGCAATTGCCCGACATCAGCGGTCTGTCGTTGTTGCGCTGGACCCGGGAACACATGGACTCACCACCGGCCGCGATCATGCTCACCAGTCGCGATACCGAAAGCGATATCGTCCAGGCCTTGAACGCCGGAGCCGACGATTACGTGAGCAAACCGTTTCGTCCTAACGAGCTGATGGCTCGGGTCAGCGCCGTGCTTCGTCGGCATGGACTGCAACGCGCGGCAGCCACCGAAGTACTCACATTCAATGACCTCGAATTCGACGACGCCGAACTCACTGTCACCCGTGCCTCCACCCCCATCAGCCTGACCGAACGGGAATACCGTCTCGCCCGCTGCCTGTTCGCCAATCTGGGTCGACCTTTATCCCGTGAATACTTGTATGAGCGCTTTTGGACCCATGAAGAAATCGTCTCCTCCCGGCCTCTGGATACTCATATTTATCGCCTGCGCAACAAGCTGGGCCTGACGGCTGATCGCGGTTGGCAACTGCTGACGATTTACGGGTATGGGTATCGGCTTGAGAGCGTAGCCACCGCTAGCGAATGATTCGACGAACAATATAAAAGTCCAACGCTGAGCGTTGGCAGTGTCCATTACGGTAGTTCTGCGCGGGAAATAAATCCCCCGCCCATGTAGATTTCAATTGATCAATGTTCTGGCACGACCGCCTTAGTCCGAGCGCAACCTGGCTCTGGGGGCGGCATGGATTGTGTCGGCAGACTTGCGATAGAGGCCGACTGCCAATCCCATAATGATGATCGCAATTGAAATCAAGTTCGGTATCGAGATGTGTTCGCCGATAATCAGCATCGAACTGCCGATGCCGAATACCGGAATCAACAACGACAGCGGTGCCACTGTTGAAACAGGATAAAGCTTCAAGAGCGAGTTCCACCCCCAATAGGCAAAGTGTGTGGCCAGATAAACCTGGAAAATAATCGATAGCACAGCTGTCAGGTCGAGACTGCTTTGCAGATTCTCAAAGGGCGCGGCACCTTGCATGAGCCAGGCGATGAAGAAGAGTGGGATGGGTGGAAACAGACTGGCCCAGACCATAAATGAAAAGATCTCTTTGACACCGGATGTCTTGATAATCATGTTGCCGACGCTCCAGGCGACTGCACTCAGCACAATCAGCAGTACTCCAAGTATCGCGTGCTCCCCTTGCTGGGTAGAAATGATGCCCGCCAACCCGACCAATGCCAGCAGTGCCCCGATAAGCTGAGCCCTACGTAGCTTCTCTTTAAATAATAACGCCCCCCACCCCATGGTGAAGAACACGCTGAGCTGGATGATCAGCGAAGCAATACCGGGGCTGACACCGACTTGGATGCCATAGTTGATTACGCCCCACATACCCAATCCGAAAATGAAGCCGTAGGCGACAACATAGCTGAACTTGATGGCGGGGCGCTTTATGAAGAACACCAAAGGTATGGCGGCGAGTGCAAAGCGTATTCCGGTTAACACAAAGGGATCGATCGAGCGTAACCCCAGCTTGGTGATTGGAAAGTTCACTCCCCACACTAAAGTGACGAGTATCGCCAGAACCAAATGTTTTTTCTGCATATCCCTATCCTCACATTAAGCGGCACACCGCGGTATGCCTCATTCCAATCAGTTCAATGCGAACCGTTTCTGCATCAGGCATTTTTGGAGATGTGATTCTATGGTCCAAAAATTTGGCCTGCTTGCTATAGCAGGTCTACTTTTGTCAAAATCGGGCCATGTCGATCAATCCAACACTAGATCCCTACGAGCATGGAAGCCCCGATGCTGTGGTGAACCTGAGCAAGTATTCTTCGGGTACTGTTTTTGCGCGGCATACGCACAGTCGTGGTCAGTTTGCGTACGCCTCGACGGGCGCGTTGAAGATGTTCACCGATCAGGGGAATTGGGTTGTCCCGCCTCAAAGAGCGCTTTGGGTTCCCGCGTGCGTGTCGCATGAAATGCATATGCACGGCGAAGTGACCATGATCAATACTTACCTCAATGAGGCTGCCTCCATCCGCGCCGGTTTGCCGGAGCATTGCCAGGTCTACGATGTTTCGCCGTTGCTGAGGCATCTGTTGGAAGCAGCGCTGGCCATCGACCCGGAGCAAGCGCCTAGTATCCGAAGCCAGTCCGTACAGACGCTGCTGGTGGATGAAATCGGCGCCATGTCGGAGCTTCCATTGAGCGCACCATTGCCTTCGGAACCTCGACTGGCCGTTTCGTGCCATCGATTCCTGGATGCCCCCACGCAGAATATCTCCATCAGTGAAATGGCCAGCTGGTCGAACATGAGCCGGCGAACGTTCACGCGAAGTTTTCGGGCAGCGACTGGCATGAGTTTTGTGTTCTGGCGGCAACAAGTCTGTTTGCTAGAAGCAACATCCAGACTGAGCAATGGTTCATCTATCACCGAAGTGGCGATGGATCTGGGTTACAGCAGCCCAAGCGCATTTACCTCGGTATTTCGGCGTAACCTGGGGGATTCACCGGGGCGTTATCTGGCCAAGTCCAAAGGCGCATCGATGTTCTGAGCGATTGATCAGGAAGGGTGTCTAGTCCTGAAACAGGTGTAAACCTTATTCAGGACGGGACACGCGCAATAAAAAAGGCCAACGCTTAGCGTTGGCCTTTTTTGTTTTAGCGGTCCTGCCGGATCAGAAGTCCAGGTTGGACACCGCCAGGGCGTTGCTTTCGATGAAGTCACGGCGAGGTTCGACCGCATCACCCATCAGGGTGTTGAAGATCTGGTCGGCGCCGATGGCGTCTTCGATGGTCACTTTGAGCATGCGGCGCGAGCCCGGATCCATGGTGGTTTCCCACAGCTGATCAGGGTTCATCTCACCCAGACCTTTGTATCGCTGGATGGTATGACGCTTGGTGCTTTCGGCCATCAACCATTCAAGGGCTTCCTTGAATTCGGTGACGGCTTTCTTGCGTTCGCCACGCTGGATATAAGCGCCATCGTCCAGCAGGGTGCTCAGTTGAGCGCCCAGGGAAACGACGGTCTTGTAATCGTTGCTGCCGAAGAAGTCGCGGTTGAAGGTGACGTAGTTCGACAGGCCGTGGGAGATCAGTTCGACCTCTGGCAGCCAGACGTTACGTTCACGGTCTTCACGCAAGCTGGCCTTGTAGACCAGGCCGGACTTCTCGACGGTGCGCAGACGAACTTCGTACTGAGCCAGCCAATCCTGCATCGCTGCGTGATCGGACAGTTGCTCCATGCTGACCGCTGGCAGGTAGATGAAGTGCTCGGTCAGTTCCTGTGGGTACAGGCGCGACAGGCGCTTGAGGGTCTTCATCACCAGACGGAAGTCATTCACCAGACGCTCGAGGGCTTCACCCGAGATACCCGGTGCTTCCTCGTTCAGGTGCAGGCTCGCATCTTCCAGGGCCGACTGCGTCATGTACTCTTCCATGGCGTCGTCGTCTTTGATGTATTGCTCTTGCTTGCCTTTCTTCACTTTGTACAGCGGTGGCTGAGCGATATAGATGTAGCCGCGCTCAATCAGCTCTGGCAACTGACGGAAGAAGAAGGTCAGCAGCAGGGTACGGATGTGCGAACCGTCGACGTCAGCATCGGTCATGATGATGATGTTGTGATAACGCAGCTTGTCGATATTGTACTCGTCGCGACCGATGCCGCAGCCTAGCGCGGTGATCAAGGTGCCCACTTCTTGCGAAGAGATCATCTTGTCGAAGCGCGCCTTCTCGACGTTCAGGATCTTGCCCTTCAATGGCAGGATGGCCTGGGTCTTGCGGTTACGTCCCTGCTTGGCGGAGCCGCCAGCAGAGTCACCTTCCACGAGGTACAGTTCGGAAAGGGCAGGGTCTTTTTCCTGGCAGTCCGCCAGTTTGCCCGGCAGGCCGGCGATGTCCAGCGCGCCTTTACGACGGGTCATCTCACGGGCTTTACGCGCCGCTTCACGAGCACGCGCCGCGTCGATCATCTTGCCGACGACCAGCTTGGCTTCGTTCGGGTTTTCCAACAGGAAGTCGGAGAAGTACTTGCCCATTTCCTGTTCGACCGCGGTCTTCACTTCGGAAGACACCAGCTTGTCTTTGGTCTGGGAGCTGAACTTCGGATCCGGCACTTTCACCGAAATGATCGCCGTCAGGCCTTCGCGGGCATCGTCACCGGTGGTGGCGACTTTGTGCTTCTTCGCCAGGCCTTCAGCTTCGATGTAGGTGTTCAGGTTACGCGTCAGTGCCGAACGGAAACCCACCAGGTGAGTACCGCCATCGCGCTGTGGAATGTTGTTGGTGAAGCACAACAGGTTCTCGTTGAAGCTGTCGTTCCACTGCAGGGCGATTTCCACGCCGATGCCGTCTTCACGCTGGATGTTGAAGTGGAACACCTGATTGACCGCAGTCTTGTTGGTGTTCAGGTATTCAACGAATGCACGCAGACCACCTTCGTACTTGAACAACTCTTCCTTGCCGCTGCGCTCGTCCTTGAGGACGATGCCGACACCGGAGTTGAGGAAGGACAGTTCGCGAATCCGCTTGGCCAGGATGTCCCAACTGAAGTGGATGTTCTTGAAGGTGTCAGCCGAAGGCTTGAAGTGAATCTGGGTACCGGTGGATTCGCTGTCGCCAACGATTTTCATCGGTTCTTGCGGAACACCGTGGACGTAAGTCTGTTCCCAGATCTTGCCGCTGCGGCGAACGGTCAGGACCAGCTCTTCGGACAGGGCGTTAACCACCGATACACCTACACCGTGCAGACCACCGGAAACCTTGTAGGAGTTATCGTCGAACTTACCGCCGGCGTGCAGCACGGTCATGATGACCTCGGCCGCCGAAACGCCTTCTTCTTTGTGCACGTCTACCGGGATGCCACGACCGTTGTCGCGAACAGTGATGGATTCATCCGGGTGAATGATGATGCTGATGTCGTCGCAGTGGCCGGCCAAAGCTTCGTCGATCGAGTTATCGACCACCTCGAACACCATGTGGTGCAGACCGCTGCCATCGTCGGTGTCACCAATGTACATACCGGGACGTTTGCGTACGGCATCCAGGCCTTTCAGCACTTTAATGCTCGTTGAGTCGTACGTATTTTCTTCGCTCAATGCCTTCACTCCCGATGGTCGTGGGTCTGGGTGATACGGCCCTGTTCCACGTGGAACAAAGCGACTGGCGTTTCCGTCTGCCAGCCTTCCCTCAATAATTCGTGATCTACACAGGTGATAAAGACCTGGCAGCGTAAGTCTTCCAGCAAGCGGCAAAGCGCGCGACGGTGGTGCTCGTCCAGTTCGGACGGCAGGTCATCCACCAGATAAATACACTGGCCGCGTCGGGCCTGGCTGACCAAGTGCCCTTGGGCAATCCGCAATGCACAGACCACCAACTTCTGCTGACCACGGGACAAGATGTCCGCGGCGTTATGTGCGCCTAATCGGAGACGCAAATCAGCCCGTTGTGGTCCGGCCTGGGTATGACCCATTTGCTGATCCCGCTGAAGGGATCCGGCGAGCACTGCACTCAACTCACGGTCTTTGTCCCAGCCTCGGTAATAGCTGAGCGTCAAGCCCTCAAGCTCAACCAGTTCGCTCAAGGTCTGTTCAAAGACTGGTTTCAAGGCTTTGATGTAAGCGCGGCGGTATTCATCTATTTCATCGCTGGCCTGGCACAGTTCCCTGTCCCAAACCGCTTGCGAAACGGCGTCAAGTGTACCATGCCGCAGCCAAGAGTTTCTCTGGCGCAAGGCCTTCTGCAAGCGCTGCCACGTAGACATGAATCGCGGTTCCACGTGGAACACACCCCAGTCGAGAAACTGCCGGCGAATCTTCGGCGCGCCTTCCAGCAGGCGGAAGCTGTCCGGGTTGATCAACTGCAGCGGCAGGATCTCCGCCAGTTGTGCCGCACTACGGGCGTTCTGCCCGTCGATGCGGATCTGGAACTCTCCCTGACGATCGCGAGATATCCCCAATGCGCTGTGCCCGCCCTCGGCCAATTCGACCTGGCCAAATACCGTGCACGCCAATTGTTCGTACTGAATAACCGGCAACAGGCGGGTGCTACGAAACGAACGGGCAAGCCCCAGCAGATGAATGGCTTCCAGAACACTGGTTTTGCCGCTGCCGTTGGCGCCGTAAAGAATGTTGATTCGGGGGGAGGGGGAGAAGGTCACCGGGTGCAGATTGCGCACCGCGGTGACCGAGACGCGACTTAAGGACATCTAGCTTCTGCTGAGCATGATTACAGACGCATCGGCATGACAACGTAAGCCGAGTCGTCGTTGTCGGACTCTTGCACCAGCGCACTGCTGTTGGAGTCGGACAGGATCAGGCGAACCTGCTCGGTGGTCATCACGCCCAATACGTCGAGCAGGTAGCTCACGTTGAAGCCGATTTCCAGAGAGCCGCCGTTGTACTCAACGCCCACTTCTTCTTCCGCTTCCTCCTGCTCCGGGTTGTTCGCCTGGATCTTCAGCTGACCGTTGGCCAGTTGCAGACGGATGCCGCGGTACTTCTCGTTGGACAGAATCGCGGTACGGCTGAACGCTTCACGCAGGGCCTGGCGATCGCCGAGTACCAGCTTGTCGCCGCCTTTAGGCAGAACGCGCTCGTAGTCAGGGAATTTACCGTCGACCAGTTTCGAGGTGAAGGTGAACTCGCCGGTGGTGGCACGGATGTGGTGCTGGCCCAGCACGATGCTGACGTTGCCGTCCGGTTCGGTCAGCAGACGTGCCAGTTCCAGGATACCTTTGCGTGGCACGATCACCTGATGACGATCCGGCTGACCGATATCGGCCTGCATCGAGCACATGGCCAGACGGTGACCGTCGGTCGCCACGGCGCGGATGATCCCGGCCGAGACTTCCAGCAGCATGCCGTTGAGGTAATAACGCACGTCCTGCTGCGCCATGGCGAAGCTGGTGCGTTCGATCAGACGACGCAGTTTGCTTTGCTCAAGGCTGCAGGTCAGCGAACCCGGGCCTTCTTCCACCGTCGGGAAGTCGTTGGCCGGCAGGGTCGACAGGGTGAAGCGGCTACGGCCGGCCTTCACCACGAGCTTCTGCTCATCGACCTTGATGTCGATCAGCGCATCGTTTGGCAGGCTCTTGCAGATGTCCATCAGCTTGCGCGCAGGCACAGTGATGGAACCCGGGTCTGCAGGCTCTTCGAGTTGCACACGACCGACCAGCTCGACTTCCAGGTCGGTACCGGTCAGCGACAGTTGCTGGCCTTCGACAACCAGCAGCACGTTGGAAAGCACCGGCAAGGTCTGTCGGCGCTCGACGACGCCTGCGACCAGTTGCAGGGGTTTCAACAGGGCTTCGCGTTGAATGGTGAAATGCATGGTCTAGTCCCTTGCCTTAATAAGCTGCGCTGGTGTTCATCAAGTGGTCAGTGTACGCAGCAGGTTCTTGTAGTCCTCGCGGATGTCCGCGTCGGATTCCTTAAGCTCGTTGATCTTGCGGCAGGCGTGCAAAACAGTCGTGTGGTCGCGGCCGCCAAACACATCGCCGATTTCCGGCAGGCTGTGGTTGGTCAATTCCTTGGACAACGCCATAGCGACCTGACGCGGACGTGCTACCGAGCGTGAACGACGCTTGGACAGCAGGTCGGAGATCTTGATCTTGTAATACTCAGCGACGGTGCGCTGAATGTTATCCACAGAGACCAGTTTATCTTGCAACGCCAACAAGTCTTTCAGGGATTCGCGAATCAACTCGATGGTGATGTCGCGGCCCATAAAGTGCGAGTGGGCGATCACGCGTTTGAGCGCGCCTTCCAGCTCACGGACGTTGGAGCGAATACGCTGGGCGATGAAGAATGCCGCGTCGTGTGGCAGATCGACTTTGGCCTGGTCGGCCTTTTTCATCAGGATCGCTACACGGGTTTCCAGCTCCGGCGGCTCGACGGCAACCGTCAGACCCCAGCCAAAGCGGGATTTGAGGCGTTCTTCAAGGCCTTCAATTTCTTTCGGATAGCGGTCACTGGTGAGAATGACCTGCTGGCCACCTTCGAGCAGGGCGTTGAAGGTGTGGAAAAACTCTTCCTGCGAACGTTCCTTGCGAGCGAAGAACTGAATGTCATCGATCAGCAACGCATCCACCGAACGGTAGAAGCGCTTGAACTCGTTGATCGCGTTCAACTGCAGCGCCTTGACCATGTCGGCCACGAAACGCTCCGAATGCAGATACACGACCTTGGCATTCGGGTTCTTCTTTAATAGGTGGTTACCCACAGCGTGCATCAAGTGGGTTTTACCCAAACCGACGCCGCCATAAAGGAAGAGCGGGTTGTAACCGTGTTTGGGGTTGTCCGCCACCTGCCAGGCCGCAGCCCGGGCCAGTTGGTTGGACTTACCTTCGACGAAGTTCTCGAAGGTGAATGTGCGGTTCAGGTAGCTGGTGTGCTTGAGCGCACCTTCGACCTGCACCGTGCGCTGCTCGGAACGAACCGGGGCCTGTTGCGAACTGGCGCCGGCCATAGGGTCGAAGCTGTCGCGGGACGGTTCTTCACTGACCTCGGCAACTTTTTGCGTCGAACGCTTGGTCGGTGCCGCTGCCGGAGCAGGGGCTGGAGCGCTGACCGGTGCGGCCGCCGCCTGAGCCTGGGACGCCGCAGCGGCCAACGGGGCATTGGGTGCCGCACGCGGTGCCGAACTGCGTTTGCTGCCTATTAATAAGGAAAGCGCCGGCGCCATGCCATTACCGTGCTCATCCAGCAGTTCAAGGACGCGGCCCAGGTACTTTTCGTTGACCCAGTCGAGAACAAAACGATTCGGTGCGTAGACACGCAACTCGTCGCCTTCGGCTTCGACCTGTAGCGGGCGGATCCAAGTGTTGAATTGTTGGGCAGGCAGCTCATCGCGCAAAAGCTCCACGCACTGCTGCCAAAGTTCCACTGACACGGATATCCCCTAAGTTGAAAGCCGGTGAGGCAAAAACAAGCGGTCATTGTAGCGGCCAGACGCCCACTTATCCACATGCAGGTTGCGCACAGGGCATGAATTATCAATGCGTTAACCCTCAAAAAGAAGACCAACGGTATGTGCATAAGCTCTGTGGATAACCGCCCATGAGGGCACTGGACAAGTGGGGGCGAAACTCGGTGGATAACCTGCCTGTGGATAACTGACCTTTCCACGCACAGCTTATCCGATAGCGCAGCACAGGCTGATCACCGTTTTCCACTGTAGTTGTCATTCTCTGTACATCACGGTTTTTAAGGGCTTAAGGCAGTTATCCACAGATCATCGCGTGCCTAGCTTTTACAAGCTTTACAGAAAAGCTTTAAATAATTCCCTTCTTTATTTCTATATCTAGCGAACGACCTGCGGACGAGCAAATCCTCTGGAGATCTATTTATAAGGAAACGTTGGTTGGAAATTGACCTAGAGGCTTGCTTTCTCTAGAATCCCCGGTCTCTTAAAACGGGGGCCATTCCGGCCCGTTGTGGACGAACCAGGTAACACGACAATGAAACGTACTTTCCAACCAAGCACTATCAAACGCGCTCGTACCCACGGTTTCCGTGCTCGCATGGCTACCAAGAACGGTCGTGCCGTCCTGTCGCGTCGTCGCGCCAAAGGTCGTGCGCGTCTGGCAGTTTGATAATCCGGCACTGGAGGTGAGTCAGGACTTCAGTCGGGATAAGCGTCTGCTTACTCCCCGGCATTTCAAGGCAGTCTTTGACTCCCCTACCGGCAAGGTTCCGGGGAAAAATCTCCTGCTCCTTGCGCGCAATAACGATCTTGATCACCCCCGTCTCGGGCTGGTTATCGGGAAAAAGAGCGTAAAGCTCTCCGTCGAGCGCAATCGCCTCAAACGTCTGATGCGCGAATCGTTTCGCCTGAACCAGGATTCACTGGTCGGTTGGGACATTGTTATCGTCGCGCGCAAAGGTTTGGGTGACGTAGAAAACCCCGAATTGATTCAGCATTTCGGCAAACTCTGGAAACGTCTGGCACGCAGCAAGCCGGTACCAGCAGTCAAAGCCGAAACTGTAGGGGTAGACAGTCCCGATGCGTAAACTGGCACTCGTTCCGATCCAGTTTTATCGCTATGCCATTAGTCCCCTGATGGCCAATCACTGTCGTTTCTACCCCAGTTGTTCCTGCTACGCGTTAGAAGCCATAGAAAATCATGGCCTTCTGCGCGGTGGCTGGCTGACCTTTCGTCGTTTAGGTCGCTGTCATCCGTGGAATCCCGGTGGTTATGACCCGGTTCCACCTATCCCTACCTCCCGTTCTTCTTCGATGGCCGAGTAATCATGGATATCAAACGCACGATCCTGATCGTCGCCCTGGCAATCGTGTCCTACGTTATGGTTCTTAAATGGAACCAGGACTATGGCCAGGCTGCCCTGCCGACTCAGAATGTTGCTTCCAGTACTACCGCACCGGGTCTACCGGATACGGCGACTGGCAATAATGCTTCCGCCAGTGACGACATCCCGCGCGCCGCAAGCGATACCAGTGCAACTGCACCTGCTGAAACGCCAGTGGCTGCAAGCAAAGACCTCATCCAGATCAAAACGGATGTGCTCAACCTGGCTATCGATCCACAAGGTGGCGATGTTGCCCAGTTGACGCTGCCGCTGTATCCACGTCGCCAGGACCATCCGGAAATTCCATTCCAGTTGTTCGATAACGGCAACGAGCGGACTTATCTGGCTCAGAGCGGCCTGATCGGCACCAACGGTCCGGACGCAAGTCCTGCCGGTCGTCCGGTTTACTCCTCCGAGAAGAAGATTTATCAACTGGCTGACGGTCAGGACCAATTGGTCGTGGACCTGAAGTTCAGCAAGGACGGCGTCAACTACATCAAGCGTTTCACCCTGAAACGTGGCCTGTATGACGTAACCGTTTCCTACCTGATCGACAACCAGAGCGCTCAGCCCTGGTCCGGTGCAATGTTCGCGCAACTGAAGCGTGACGCCAGTTCCGATCCTTCTTCCAGCACTGCCACCGGCACCGCGACTTACCTGGGCGCCGCCCTGTGGACAAGTAACGAGCCGTACAAGAAAGTGTCGATGAAGGACATGGACAAGGCTCAGCTGAAAGAAACCGTCAGCGGTGGCTGGGTTGCCTGGTTGCAGCATTACTTCGTGACCGCGTGGATTCCGGCCAAGGGCGAAAACAATGTCGTCCAGACCCGTAAAGACAGCAAAGGCAACTACATCATTGGCTACACCGGTCCTTCTCTGACCGCTGCGCCAGGTGCCAAGGTTGAAACCAGCGCCGTTCTGTACGCAGGTCCAAAAAGCCAGGCTGTCCTGAAACAGTTGTCCCCAGGCCTGGAACTGACCGTCGACTACGGCATTTTGTGGTTCATTGCCCAGCCAATCTTCTGGTTGCTGCAACATATCCACGCACTGGTTGGTAATTGGGGCTTCTCGATCATCTTCCTGACCATGCTGATCAAGGGGATTTTCTTCCCGCTGTCGGCCGCCAGCTACAAATCCATGGCACGCATGCGTGCAGTGGCACCGAAACTGGCCGCGCTGAAAGAGCAACATGGCGAAGACCGGCAGAAAATGTCGCAAGCCATGATGGAGCTGTACAAGAAAGAGAAGATCAATCCACTGGGTGGCTGCTTGCCAATCCTGGTGCAGATGCCGGTTTTCCTTTCGCTGTACTGGGTTCTGCTGGAAAGCGTGGAAATGCGCCAGGCGCCATTCATGCTGTGGATTACTGACCTGTCGATCAAGGATCCGTTCTTCATTCTGCCGATCATCATGGGCGCAACCATGTTCATCCAGCAGCAGTTGAACCCGACGCCTCCGGATCCGATGCAGGCCAAGGTGATGAAGCTGATGCCAATCATCTTCACCTTCTTCTTCCTGTGGTTCCCGGCCGGTCTGGTACTGTACTGGGTAGTGAACAACTGCCTGTCGATCGCCCAACAGTGGTACATCACGCGTAAGATCGAAGCAGCTACCAAAGCAACTGCCTGATTTACACTGTGGATAACCACTCAAAACGCCCCCTAGTGGGGCGTTTTGCTATCTGTCACTTTTGTCTGGATACCGGTTTATGAGCGTTCCTCGTGAAACCATCGCAGCCGTCGCCACCGCTCAAGGTCGCGGCGGTGTGGGCATCGTCCGTATTTCCGGGCCGCTGGCGAGTGTGGCGGCCAAAGCCATCAGCGGCCGCGAGCTGAAACCGCGGTTCGCCCATTACGGCCCGTTCCTCAGTGAAAACGAAGAGGTGCTGGACGAAGGCATCGCGCTGTATTTCCCGGGACCGAATTCGTTCACCGGCGAAGATGTGCTGGAGCTGCAGGGCCACGGCGGACCAATCGTCCTGGATATGTTGCTCAAACGCTGCCTGGAACTGGGCTGCCGTCTGGCGCGACCGGGTGAATTCAGCGAACGCGCCTTCCTCAATGACAAACTCGACCTGGCTCAGGCCGAAGCCATCGCCGATTTGATCGAGGCGAGTTCTGCACAGGCTGCACGAAATGCCCTGCGTTCGTTGCAAGGGGCGTTTTCCCAGCGTGTGCATAACCTTACCGAGCAATTGATAGGCCTGCGCATTTACGTCGAAGCGGCTATCGACTTCCCTGAAGAAGAAATCGACTTCCTCGCCGATGGCCACGTGCTGAGCATGCTGGACAAAGTGCGCGACGAATTATCCACAGTGCTTCGGGAAGCCGGGCAGGGGGCCTTGCTGCGTGACGGCATGACGGTAGTCATTGCCGGCCGGCCGAATGCCGGCAAGTCCAGCCTTCTGAACGCCCTGGCCGGACGTGAAGCCGCGATCGTGACCGAGATTGCCGGCACGACCCGGGATATTCTTCGCGAACATATCCACATCGATGGCATGCCGTTGCATGTGGTCGACACTGCCGGGCTGCGGGATACCGACGATCAGGTCGAGAAAATCGGCGTCGAACGGGCATTGAAAGCCATCGGCGAGGCGGATCGGGTATTGCTGGTGGTCGATGCCACGGCTCCCGAGGCCCTTGATCCATTTGCCTTGTGGCCTGAATTCCTCGAAACCCGCCCGGATCCGGCAAAAGTGACGCTGATTCGTAACAAGGCAGACCTGACGGGTGAAGCGATTGCCCTGGAAGTCAGTGGCGATGGCCACGTCACGATCAGCCTCAGTGCCAGGTCCGCCGGCGAAGGCCTGGAGTTGTTGCGCGAGCATCTCAAGGCCTGCATGGGTTACGAGCAGACCTCTGAAAGCAGCTTCAGTGCTCGCAGGCGTCACCTGGAGGCACTGCGCCACGCGAGTGCGTCCCTCGAACACGGCCGCGCGCAGCTGACGTTAGCGGGTGCCGGTGAACTGCTGGCCGAAGATTTGCGGCAAGCCCAGCAGTCTTTGGGCGAAATCACCGGGGCATTCAGCTCCGATGATCTGCTGGGCAGGATCTTCTCCAGCTTCTGCATCGGTAAATAGTCCTTCTGCGTTACCCACAGACAGGCCGTTCTGGCCTGTCTGCTCCCCTTCTTCTGAGATAGCCCTCCGCTCCCGAGCAGATTTTTCTGTTCGCGCGGATTTTCTGTGCCCGGGATTTGCTCGGTCAGCCCTTTTCTGTGGATTAAGCCCTGTGAATAACTGCCGCTAAGGGCAGTTGATAACAAGGCCTCAAAACTGAAGATAACCACCTCTGTGGATAACAACCCCTTTCATCCACAGGCTTACACCGGTTATCCAAGGGCCTCCTCGGCACATGACCACAGGGTTTTGAATCTCTGTACACATTGAAAATAAAGGCCTGTATGAATCTATCCACAGAAAGGTGGGGCAGTAGAAATAAACATAAAAACAAAGATTTAATAAATTTCTCTCTTTTTAATTTCTATAACCCCGACTTCTCCACAGCTGGTTAAATTTTGTGCAAAGGGTTCTTTAGGAAGGGCGAAGTCCCTATACTTGCCGACCAGGTCCAAGAACCTGAGCTCAAACTATTCCGGATTACCTGACTAAAGCAGGCACGAGGTGCGTGGTGGATTTCCCTTCCCGTTTTGAAGTGATCGTCATCGGCGGCGGTCATGCCGGTACCGAGGCAGCACTTGCATCAGCACGTATGGGGGCAAAAACCCTGTTGCTGACGCATAACGTGGAAACCCTCGGTGCCATGAGCTGCAATCCCGCCATTGGTGGGATCGGTAAAAGCCATCTGGTCAAGGAAATCGATGCCCTGGGCGGCGCGATGGCCATGGCTACCGATAAAGGTGGTATTCAATTTCGCGTACTGAACAGCCGCAAAGGCCCGGCCGTGCGTGCAACTCGCGCCCAGGCAGATCGGGTGCTGTACAAGGCTGCTGTCCGCGAAGCTTTGGAAAACCAGCCGAACCTGTGGATATTTCAACAGGCCGCGGACGACCTGATCGTCGAACAGGAACAAGTGCGCGGCGTTGTCACGCAAATGGGCCTGCGTTTCTTCGCCGACTCCGTGGTGCTGACGACGGGCACCTTCCTCGGTGGACTTATCCACATCGGCATGCAGAATTATTCCGGCGGTCGCGCCGGTGATCCGCCTTCGATTGCTTTGGCACGTCGTCTGCGTGAACTGCCATTGCGTGTCGGTCGCCTGAAAACCGGTACTCCGCCGCGTATTGACGGTAGGTCTGTGGATTTCTCGGTCATGACCGAGCAAGCCGGTGATACGCCGATCCCGGTCATGTCGTTCATGGGCTCCAAAGAGCAGCACCCGAAACAGGTCAGTTGCTGGATTACCCACACCAACGCCCGGACCCACGAAATCATTGCCGCCAACCTCGACCGTTCGCCGATGTATTCCGATGCCGGGTTGATCGAAGGCATCGGCCCACGTTATTGCCCATCGATCGAAGACAAGATCCACCGCTTTGCCGACAAGGAAAGCCACCAGGTCTTCATCGAACCGGAAGGGTTGACCACTCACGAGCTGTACCCGAACGGGATATCCACATCCTTGCCGTTCGACGTGCAATTGCAGATCGTGCAATCGATCCGCGGCATGGAAAACGCGCACATCGTGCGTCCGGGCTACGCCATCGAGTACGACTATTTCGACCCGCGTGACCTGAAGTACAGCCTGGAAACCAAAGTCATCGCCGGTTTGTTCTTCGCCGGGCAAATCAACGGCACCACCGGTTACGAAGAAGCCGGCGCCCAGGGTTTGCTGGCCGGAGCCAACGCCGCACTGCGAGCCCAGGGCAAAGATGCCTGGTGCCCGCGTCGCGATGAAGCGTACATCGGCGTTTTGGTTGACGACCTGATTACCCTCGGTACCCAGGAACCGTATCGAATGTTCACATCCCGCGCTGAATACCGCTTGATTCTTCGCGAAGACAATGCCGACCTGCGCCTGACCGAAAAAGGTCGCGAACTGGGTCTGGTGGATGACGTGCGTTGGGCGGCTTTCTGCAAAAAACGCGAAAGCATCGATTTGGAAGAGCAACGCCTGAAAAGTACCTGGGTTCGCCCGGGCACCGAGCAGGGCGATGCGATTGCCGAGAAGTTCGGTACGCCGCTGACCCACGAATACAATTTGCTCAACCTGCTGAGCCGTCCGGAAATCGACTACGCTGGTCTGATCGCCGTGACTGGCGGGGGCGCAGAAGATCCACAGGTCGCCGAACAGGTCGAAATCAAGACCAAATACGCCGGTTACATCGACCGTCAACAGGATGAAATCGCACGCCTGCGGGCCAGCGAAGACACCAAACTGCCTGTGGATATCGATTACACGAACATCTCCGGTCTCTCCAAAGAGATCCAGAGCAAGCTCGGTGCGACCCGTCCAGAGACTTTGGGCCAGGCATCGCGTATTCCGGGCGTGACCCCGGCGGCGATTTCGCTGTTGATGATTCATTTGAAAAAACGCGGCGCGGGCCGTCAGTTGGAGCAAAGCGCTTGAGTTCGTTGGTTACCTCGCAACATGCAGAAGAGTTATCCACAGGTGCTCGCCAGCTCGGTGTCACACTGACGGAAGCCCAGCACGCTCAGCTGCTGGGTTATCTGGCCTTGTTGATCAAATGGAACAAGGCTTACAACCTGACCGCCGTGCGCGATCCGGACGAAATGGTCTCCCGTCACCTGCTCGATAGCTTGAGCGTGATGTCGTTCGTCGAAAACGGTCGCTGGCTCGACGTTGGTAGCGGCGGTGGCATGCCGGGTATTCCGTTGGCGATCCTGTTTCCAGAGTCCCAGGTGACCTGTCTGGACAGCAACGGCAAGAAAACCCGCTTCCTGACCCAGGTCAAACTCGAACTCAAACTGGATAACCTGCAAGTTATCCACAGTCGCGTCGAAGCCTTCCAGCCTGAACTGCCATTCAACGGGATCATTTCCCGGGCGTTCAGCAGCATGGAGAACTTCAGCAACTGGACTCGCCATTTGGGCGACGCCGATACACGCTGGCTGGCAATGAAGGGCGTTCATCCCGCCGATGAGCTGGTAGCATTGCCGGCAGACTTCCACCTCGATAGCGAACACGCCCTGGCCGTACCCGGTTGCCAAGGCCAACGCCATCTGCTGATACTGCGCCGCACGGCATGATTGGGAACACAAGCAAGAATGGCTAAGGTATTCGCGATAGCGAACCAAAAGGGTGGTGTGGGCAAGACCACCACCTGCATCAACCTCGCAGCTTCCCTGGTCGCTACCAAGCGTCGGGTGCTGTTGATCGATCTTGATCCACAGGGCAACGCCACCATGGGTAGCGGTGTGGATAAACACGGCCTGGAAAACTCGGTCTACGATCTGTTGATCGGTGAATGTGATCTGGCCCAGGCCATGCACTATTCCGAACACGGTGGTTACCAGTTGTTGCCGGCCAACCGCGATCTGACCGCGGCCGAAGTCGTTCTGCTGGAAATGCAGATGAAGGAAAGCCGCCTGCGCAGCGCGTTGGCGCCGATCCGTGAAAACTACGATTACATTTTGATCGACTGCCCGCCATCGCTGTCGATGCTCACGCTCAATGCGCTGGTTGCCGCCGACGGGGTCATTATCCCCATGCAGTGCGAGTACTTCGCGCTCGAAGGGTTGAGCGACCTTGTGGATAACATCAAGCGCATTGCCGAACTGCTGAACCCGAACCTGAAAGTCGAAGGCCTGTTGCGGACCATGTACGACCCGCGCCTGAGCCTGATGAACGACGTCTCGGCGCAGCTCAAGGAACACTTTGGCGATCAGCTCTACGACACGGTGATTCCGCGCAACATCCGTCTGGCCGAAGCGCCAAGCTATGGCATGCCGGCGCTGGCGTACGACAAATCATCGCGCGGCGCGATTGCCTATCTGGCATTGGCCGGCGAGATGGTTCGCCGTCAACGCAAAAATTCACGCACCGCCGCTGCCCAGGCAACTTAAGGAATCCCCATGGCCGTCAAGAAACGAGGTCTCGGACGTGGACTGGATGCACTGCTGAGTGGTCCGACTGTCAGCTCGCTGGAAGAACAAGCGGTGCAAGCCGACCAGCGTGAGCTGCAGCACCTGCCCCTGGACCTGATCCAGCGTGGCAAGTACCAGCCACGTCGGGACATGGACCCTCAGGCGCTGGAAGAGCTGGCGCAGTCGATCAAGGCCCAGGGCGTGATGCAGCCGATCGTGGTTCGTCCGATTGGCAGCGGCCGCTTCGAAATCATCGCCGGCGAACGCCGCTGGCGCGCCAGTCAGCAGGCTGGCCAGGAAACCATCCCGGCGATGGTTCGCGATGTGCCGGATGAAACCGCCATCGCCATGGCGCTGATCGAGAACATCCAGCGCGAAGACCTCAATCCGATCGAAGAAGCGGTAGCCTTGCAGCGTTTGCAGCAGGAATTCCAGCTGACTCAGCAACAAGTGGCCGAGGCTGTGGGTAAGTCCCGCGTCACCGTGGCCAACCTGTTGCGCCTGATTTCGTTGCCGGAAGTCATCAAGACCATGCTGTCTCACGGCGACCTGGAAATGGGTCATGCCCGTGCCTTGCTGGGTTTACCGGAAAACCAACAGGTTGAAGGGGCGCGACATGTTGTCGCACGGGGGCTGACTGTGCGCCAGACTGAAGCACTGGTTCGCCAGTGGTTGAGTGGTAAACCGGAGCCTGTGGAACCGGCAAAACCGGACCCGGATATCGCCCGGCTCGAGCAGCGCCTGGCCGAGCGCCTAGGCTCTGCGGTGCAGATCCGCCACGGAAAGAAGGGTAAGGGGCAGTTGGTGATCGGCTACAACTCTCTTGATGAACTTCAAGGTGTGCTCGCACACATCCGCTGAAACAATTCCTCTTGTAGCGTGAAGTCGGAAATCACTACCTGACAGTTGAATAGGGGCAGAACCGCCCCTATACTCTGCGCGCATTTTGTCGGCACAAATTATGCCAAGTTATTGAATTTCGGCAGCCGACCATTGGGGAGCAAAAGTGATGGAAAACCGCACGCCAGACCGCTTGCCTTTCCATCGATTGGCTGTTTTTCCGGTGTTAATGGCTCAACTTGTCGTTTTGCTGATTGCCGCTTTGGCGCTCTGGCGATGGTATGGAGTCGTTGCCGGGTACTCAGGACTTTGCGGAGGCCTGATAGCCTTGCTTCCCAATATTTATTTCGCTCACAGGGCATTTCGGTTTTCCGGCGCCCGAGCAGCTCAAGCCATCGTCCGGTCTTTTTATGCTGGCGAGGCGGGCAAACTGATTTTGACGGCAGTGCTGTTTGCATTGACGTTTGCAGGTGTGAAGCCATTGGCGCCGTTAGCAGTATTCGGCGTCTTCGTGCTGACCCAACTGGTCAGCTGGTTCGCTCCCCTGCTTATGAGAACAAGACTTTCGAGACCTTAGGGCGTTTGAGGCAACCATGGCAGAAACAACCGCTTCGGGCTATATCCAGCACCACTTGCAGAACCTGACCTTCGGTCAGCTACCCAACGGCGGCTGGGGCTTTGCCCACTCCGCAGCAGAGGCCAAGGAAATGGGCTTCTGGGCTTTCCACGTCGATACCCTCGGCTGGTCGGTCGCATTGGGTCTGATCTTCGTTCTTCTTTTCCGCATGGCGGCAAAGAAGGCGACTACCGGTGTACCTGGTGCTTTGCAGAACTTCGTTGAAGTATTGGTCGAATTCGTCGATGGCAGCGTGAAAGACAGCTTCCATGGCCGTAGCCCGGTGGTTGCACCACTGGCACTGACCATCTTCGTCTGGGTGTTCCTGATGAACGCCATCGACCTGGTACCGGTCGACTGGATTCCTCAGCTGGCCATCCTGATCTCCGGCGACCACCACATCCCGTTCCGCGCCGTGTCGACCACCGACCCGAACGCTACTTTGGCCATGGCCTTCACGGTGTTTGCGCTGATCATTTTCTACAGCATCAAGATCAAGGGCCTCGGCGGCTTCATCGGCGAGCTGACCCTGCACCCGTTCGGCAGCAAGAACATCTTTGTTCAGGCGCTGCTGATTCCGGTGAACTTCCTGCTGGAATTCGTGACCCTGATCGCCAAGCCGATCTCCCTGGCTCTGCGTTTGTTCGGCAACATGTATGCCGGTGAGCTGGTGTTCATTCTGATCGCTGTGATGTTCGGCAGCGGTCTGCTCTGGCTGAGCGGCCTGGGCGTAGTTCTGCAGTGGGCGTGGGCTGTGTTCCACATCCTGATCATCACCCTGCAGGCATTTATCTTCATGATGCTGACCATCGTTTACCTGTCGATGGCGCACGAAGAGAACCATTAAGACCAGTCTCGACTGGTCTGATGTCCCACCCGGTCAAACGGGTGGGTGCCCTAACAGGGCTATGAAACGATTTGTTTTACCGCTTTAAAATCTAAAAAACCTAAACCATACGACGTAAAAGTCGGGAGGAAAGATGGAAACTGTAGTTGGTCTAACCGCTATCGCTGTTGCACTGTTGATCGGCCTGGGCGCACTGGGTACCGCAATTGGTTTCGGCCTGCTGGGCGGCAAGTTCCTGGAAGGCGCAGCGCGTCAGCCAGAAATGGTTCCAATGCTGCAAGTTAAAATGTTCATCGTTGCCGGTCTGCTCGACGCCGTAACCATGATCGGTGTTGGTATCGCTCTGTTCTTCACCTTTGCGAACCCGTTCGTTGGTCAGATCGCTGGCTAATTACTCGGATCTTCCGGGTAATTTGGTGTGATGGACAACGTAACTGCGAGGTGTTGGCGTGAACATTAATGCGACCCTGATTGGCCAGTCCGTTGCGTTCCTGATTTTTGTACTGTTCTGCATGAAGTTCGTATGGCCTCCGGTCATTGCGGCTCTGCACGAACGTCAAAAGAAGATCGCTGATGGTCTGGACGCTGCCAGCCGAGCAGCTCGCGACCTGGAGTTGGCCCAAGAGAAAGCGGGTCAGCAACTGCGCGAAGCGAAAGCTCAGGCAGCTGAAATCATCGAGCAAGCCAAGAAACGCGGTAATCAGATTGTCGAAGAGGCTGTTGAAAAAGCCCGTATCGACGCTGACCGTGTGAAGGTTCAGGCTCAGGCCGAGATCGAACAGGAACTGAACAGTGTCAAAGACGCGCTGCGTGCCCAAGTGGGCTTGCTGGCAGTCGGCGGCGCCGAGAAGATCCTGGGTGCCACAATCGATCAAAACGCGCACGCAGAGCTGGTTAACCAACTGGCTGCTGAAATCTAAGCGAGGGCGATCATGGCAGAACTGACCACGTTGGCCCGACCTTACGCTAAGGCGGCCTTCGAGCACGCTCAGGCCCACCAGCAACTGGCCAATTGGTCAGCCATGCTCGGCCTGGCAGCACTGGTGTCGGAAGACGACACCATGCAGCGCGTGCTCAAGGCCCCGCGACTGACGAGCGCAGAAAAGGCCGCCACGTTTATTGACGTGTGCGGCGACAAGTTTGATGCCAAGGCACAGAACTTCATTCACGTCGTTGCCGAAAACGACCGTCTCCCGCTTCTGCCGGAGATCGCCGCTCTGTTTGACCTGTACAAGGCCGAACAAGAGAAATCGGTAGACGTGGAAGTAACCAGTGCTTTTGCATTGAACCAAGAACAGCAAGACAAACTCGCCAAGGTTCTCAGTGCACGACTCAACCGGGAAGTGCGCCTGCAAGTTGCGGAGGACGCTGCCCTTATTGGTGGTGTCGTCATCCGCGCCGGCGACCTGGTTATCGATGGCTCGATTCGCGGCAAAATCGCGAAACTTGCCGAAGCATTGAAATCTTGAGTTTGAAGGGGCAGCAGAGCAATGCAGCAACTCAATCCTTCCGAAATAAGTGAAATTATCAAGGGCCGCATCGACAAGCTCGATGTGACCTCCCAAGCCCGTAACGAAGGCACTGTCGTCAGCGTATCTGACGGTATCGTGCGGATTCACGGTCTGGCCGACGTAATGTACGGCGAGATGATCGAGTTTCCGGGCGGCGTCTTCGGTATGGCCCTCAACCTGGAGCAAGACTCCGTAGGTGCCGTTGTATTGGGCGCATACCAGTCTTTGGCTGAAGGCATGAGCGCCAAGTGCACTGGCCGCATCCTCGAAGTTCCGGTTGGTAAGGAACTGCTGGGTCGCGTAGTCGACGCACTGGGTAACCCTGTTGACGGCAAAGGTCCACTGGGCAACACCGAGACCGACGCGGTCGAGAAAGTTGCTCCAGGCGTGATCTGGCGTAAGTCGGTAGACCAGCCTGTACAGACTGGCTACAAGGCTGTCGATGCCATGATCCCTGTCGGCCGTGGCCAGCGTGAGCTGATCATCGGTGACCGTCAGATCGGTAAAACCGCTCTGGCGATCGACGCGATCATCAACCAGAAAGACAGCGGCATTTTCTGCGTCTACGTAGCAATCGGTCAGAAGCAATCGACCATCGCCAACGTTGTTCGCAAGCTGGAAGAAAACGGCGCCCTGGCCAACACGATCATCGTGGCTGCCAGTGCTTCGGAATCTCCTGCGCTGCAATTCCTGGCACCGTACTCCGGTTGCACCATGGGTGAATTCTTCCGCGACCGCGGTGAAGACGCGCTGATCGTTTATGACGATCTGTCCAAGCAAGCAGTGGCTTACCGCCAGATTTCCCTGCTGCTGCGCCGTCCACCAGGCCGTGAAGCTTACCCAGGCGACGTGTTCTATCTCCACTCCCGTCTGCTGGAGCGCGCATCCCGCGTTTCGGAAGAGTACGTAGAGAAGTTCACCAACGGCGCAGTGACCGGCAAAACCGGTTCCCTGACCGCACTGCCGATCATCGAAACCCAGGCTGGCGACGTTTCCGCGTTCGTTCCGACCAACGTGATTTCCATCACCGACGGTCAGATCTTCCTGGAATCGGCCATGTTCAACTCGGGCATCCGTCCTGCAGTGAACGCCGGTGTTTCGGTATCCCGTGTGGGTGGTGCCGCTCAGACCAAGATCATCAAGAAGCTGTCCGGTGGTATCCGTACCGCTCTGGCTCAGTACCGTGAACTGGCGGCATTCGCCCAGTTCGCTTCTGACCTGGACGAAGCGACCCGTAAGCAACTTGAGCATGGTCAGCGCGTTACCGAGCTGATGAAGCAGAAGCAATACGCACCAATGTCGATCGCTGACATGGCGCTGTCGCTGTATGCCGCTGAGCGTGGGTTCCTGACTGACGTTGAAATCGCCAAGATCGGCAGCTTCGAACAAGCGCTGATTGCTTTCTTCAACCGCGATCACGCCGACTTGATGGCGAAGATCAACGTGAAAGGTGACTTCAATGACGAAATCGACGCTGGCATGAAAGCCGGTATCGAGAAGTTCAAGGCCACCCAAACCTGGTAAGCCGCAGCGGGAGCCGCAAGGCTCCCGCTTGCTAACCTGATAGGTGTTACATGGCAGGCGCAAAAGAGATTCGCAGTAAGATTGCGAGCATCAAAAGCACGCAAAAGATTACCAGCGCCATGGAAAAAGTGGCGGTCAGCAAAATGCGCAAGGCACAAATGCGCATGGCTGCTAGCCGTCCTTATGCGGAGCGCATCCGCCAGGTTATTGGCCATCTGGCCAACGCTAACCCGGAATATCGCCACCCGTTCATGATCGACCGTGAAGTAAAGCGCGTTGGTTATGTCGTAGTGAGCAGTGACCGTGGTCTGTGTGGTGGCTTGAACACCAACCTGTTCAAGGCCCTGGTCAAGGACATGGCGGTAAACCGCGAAAACGGCGTCGAGATTGATCTGTGTGTCGTTGGTAGCAAGGGTGCGGCCTTTTTCCGCAACTTCGGCGGTAACGTCGTTGCAGCTATCAGCCACCTGGGTGAAGAGCCGTCGATCAATGATCTGATTGGCAGCGTCAAGGTGATGCTGGATGCCTATCTGGACGGCCGTATTGACCGCCTGTCCGTGGTGTCCAACAAGTTCATCAACACCATGACGCAACAGCCTACCGTGGAGCAGTTGATTCCACTGGTGGCAACCCCGGATCAAGAACTCAAGCACCACTGGGACTATCTCTACGAACCGGACGCCAAAGAGCTGCTTGACGGCTTGATGGTCCGTTACGTGGAGTCGCAGGTCTACCAGGCGGTGGTCGAGAACAACGCGGCTGAACAAGCTGCGCGGATGATCGCGATGAAGAACGCTACCGACAACGCCGGTGATTTGATCAGCGATTTGCAGCTGGTCTACAACAAGGCGCGTCAGGCTGCGATCACCCAAGAGATCTCGGAAATCGTCGGCGGCGCTGCCGCGGTTTAACGGTTCAAATATTCAGAGGATCCAGCTATGAGTAGCGGACGTATCGTTCAAATCATCGGCGCCGTTATCGACGTGGAATTTCCACGCGACAGCGTACCGAGCATCTACAACGCGCTGAAAGTAGTGAGCGCGGCTGAAACCACTCTGGAAGTTCAGCAACAGCTGGGCGACGGCGTGGTTCGCACCATTGCGATGGGTTCCACAGAGGGCCTGAAACGCGGTCTGGAAGTTACCGATTCTGGCGCAGCCATCTCCGTACCGGTCGGTAAAGCAACCCTGGGCCGGATCATGGACGTCCTCGGTAACCCGATCGACGAAGCTGGTCCGATCGACACCGAAGAGCGTTGGGGCATTCACCGCCCAGCACCTTCGTTCGCTGAACAGGCAGGCGGCAACGACCTGCTGGAAACCGGCATCAAGGTTATCGACCTGGTTTGCCCGTTTGCCAAAGGCGGTAAAGTCGGTCTGTTCGGTGGTGCCGGTGTAGGCAAGACCGTAAACATGATGGAACTGATCCGTAACATCGCCATCGAGCACAGCGGTTATTCCGTGTTCGCCGGTGTGGGTGAGCGTACTCGTGAGGGTAACGACTTCTACCACGAGATGAAGGATTCCAACGTTCTGGACAAAGTGGCACTGGTTTACGGTCAGATGAACGAGCCGCCGGGTAACCGTCTGCGCGTAGCACTGACCGGCCTGACCATGGCCGAGAAGTTCCGTGACGAAGGTAACGACGTTCTGCTGTTCGTCGACAACATCTATCGTTACACCTTGGCCGGTACTGAAGTATCCGCACTGCTGGGCCGTATGCCTTCGGCAGTAGGTTACCAGCCGACCCTGGCTGAAGAGATGGGCGTTCTGCAAGAACGTATCACTTCGACCAAGGAAGGTTCGATCACTTCGATCCAAGCGGTATACGTACCTGCGGATGACTTGACTGACCCGTCGCCAGCGACCACCTTCGCCCACTTGGACGCTACCGTCGTTCTGTCCCGTGACATCGCTTCCCTGGGTATCTACCCAGCGGTTGATCCACTGGACTCGACTTCGCGCCAGCTGGACCCGAACGTAATCGGCCAGGACCACTACGACACCGCTCGCGGCGTCCAGTACGTGCTGCAGCGTTACAAAGAACTGAAGGACATCATTGCGATCCTGGGTATGGACGAGCTGTCGGAAGCCGACAAGCAGTTGGTAAACCGTGCTCGTAAGATCCAGCGTTTCTTGTCGCAGCCGTTCTTCGTGGCTGAAGTCTTCACCGGTGCATCGGGTAAATACGTTTCCCTGAAAGACACCATTGCTGGCTTCAAAGGCATCCTCAACGGTGACTACGACCACCTGCCAGAACAAGCGTTCTACATGGTTGGCGGCATCGAAGAAGCGATCGAGAAAGCCAAGAAACTGTAATCCCGGCGCCCGGCAACGGGCGCTAATTTAGGTTGAGGCAATCAGATGGCTATGACAGTCCATTGCGATATCGTCAGCGCGGAAGGAGAAATCTTTTCCGGTCTGGTCGAGATGGTGATTGCGCACGGTGCACTGGGTGATCTTGGTATCGCCCTGGGTCACGCGCCGCTGATCACTAATCTGAAGCCAGGTCCGATCCGCCTGGTCAAGCAGGGCGGGGAAGAGGAGGTGTATTACATCTCCGGTGGTTTCCTCGAGGTTCAGCCGAACATGGTCAAGGTTCTTGCCGACACCGTGCAACGCGCTGCCGACCTGGACGAAGCCGCAGCTCTGGAAGCCGTTAAGGCTGCCGAGAAAGCCTTGCATGAGCGAGGCGCGGAATTCGATTACGGTTCTGCTGCCGCACGTCTGGCCGAGGCTGCAGCTCAGCTGCGCACCGTCCAGCAGATCCGCAAGAAGTTCGGCCACTAATCGGCCATCGACTTGTTGCGCGATTGATTAAAAAGGGTAGCCTCGGCTACCCTTTTTTCTTTTTCGATATTCATCACCTGGTCGCAGTTGCTGACCACCCAGGATTGGTAGCCAGTCATGTCCCTTGAAATCGTTATCCTCGCTGCCGGGCAAGGCACTCGCATGCGTTCGGCCTTGCCGAAAGTCCTGCATCCGATTGCCGGTAATTCAATGCTCGGGCATGTTATCCACAGCGCCCGGCAACTTGATCCACAGCGCATCCACGTGGTGATCGGCCATGGTGCCGAAGCGGTGCGCGAGCGTCTGGCCGCCGATGACCTGAATTTCGTCCTGCAGGACCAACAGCTGGGTACCGGTCATGCGGTGGCCCAGGCTGTGCCGTTCATCGAGTCCGATACCGTGCTGATTCTCTACGGTGACGTGCCGTTGATCGAAGTCGAAACCCTGCAACGTCTGCTCAAGCAGGCTGCACCGCAACAATTGGGTCTGCTGACTGTCGAGCTGGATGACCCGACTGGCTACGGCCGCATTGTCCGTGATGCCGCCGGCAAAGTGACTGCCATCGTCGAGCAGAAAGATGCCAACGCGGCTGAGCGTGCGATCACCGAAGGCAATACCGGCATTTTGGCGGTGCCTTCCCAGCGTTTGGGCGATTGGCTGAGCCGCCTATCCAACAATAACGCCCAGGGCGAGTACTACCTGACTGACGTGATCGCCATGGCGGTCAGTGATGGTCTGGTGGTGGCCACCGAACAACCCCATGACGCCATGGAAGTGCAGGGCGCCAACGATCGCAAACAACTGGCCGAGCTGGAGCGTCATTATCAACTGCGCGCCGCTCGTCGTTTGATGGCTCAAGGCGTAACCCTGCGCGACCCGACACGTTTCGATGTGCGCGGTGAGGTTACCGTTGGTCGCGATATCCTGATCGACATCAACGTGATTCTCGAGGGCAAAGTGGTCATCGAGGACGACGTGGTGATCGGCCCGAACTGCGTGATCAAGGACAGCACCCTGCGCAAAGGCGTGGTGATCAAGGCCAACAGTCATATCGAAGGCGCGATTCTCGGCGAAGGCAGCGATGCCGGTCCGTTTGCTCGTTTGCGTCCCGGCACAGTGCTGGAAGCCCGCGCGCATGTGGGTAACTTTGTTGAACTGAAGAACGCTCACATGGGCGAAGGTGCCAAGGCCGGTCACTTGACGTATCTGGGCGATGCCGAGATCGGTGCGCGCACCAACATTGGCGCCGGCACCATCACCTGCAACTACGACGGTGCCAACAAGTGGAAAACCGTGCTGGGTGAAGATGTATTCATCGGTTCCAATAACTCGTTGGTGGCGCCTGTGGATATCTCCTCCGGTGCGACCACGGCGGCCGGTTCGACTATTACCCAGAATGTGGATAACGCTCAGTTGGCCGTAGGCCGGGCTCGACAGAAGAACATCGACGGCTGGAAGCGGCCTGAGAAGATCAAGAAGAGTTAAGTTATCCACAGATCAAAAGATCGCAGCCTCCGGCAGCGCCTACAGGGAATTTGTGTTCACTCTGTAGGCGCTGCCGGAGGCTGCGATCTTTTTTTGAGTTATCCACACATCTTTTTTCTGATGCTGGCTTGACGAAGTTTCGCTGATAGGTTTTGATTGCTTACGTTATCTTTCGAATCGAAACTTACCAAATCATGTCAAAGCGCAACACGCCCCAACGCCGCCACAATATCCTCGCCTTGCTCAATGAGCAGGGCGAAGTAAGTGTGGACGAGCTGGCCAAACGCTTCGAAACCTCGGAAGTTACGATTCGCAAGGACCTGGCGGCGCTTGAAAGCAACGGTCTGCTGCTGCGTCGTTATGGCGGCGCGGTCACCATGCCGCAGGAGCTGGTCGCCGACATCGGCCAACCGGTTTCGAAATACAAGCAGGCCATTGCCCGCGCCGCCGTCACGCGGATTCGCGAGCATGCGCGCATCATCATCGACAGCGGCAGTACCACCGCCGCGATGATCCCGGAACTCGGCCAGCAACCGGGCCTGGTGGTGATGACCAACTCCCTGCATGTCGCCAACGCGTTGACTGAACTCGAGCACGAACCGGTGCTGTTGATGACCGGTGGTACCTGGGATCCGCATTCCGAATCCTTCCAGGGTCAGGTGGCAGAGCAGGTACTACGCTCATATGACTTCGATCAGTTATTTATTGGCGCCGATGGCATCGATCTGGTGCGCGGGACCACCACCTTCAATGAGTTGCTGGGACTGAGCCGTGTCATGGCCGAGGTCGCCCGCGAAGTGATCGTGATGGTCGAGGCCGACAAGATCGGCCGCAAGATCCCCAATCTGGAGCTGCCTTGGAGCAGCGTCCATACCCTTATTACCGATGATCGCCTGCCGCTTGAGGCCCGCGATCAGATTCAGGCCCGCGGCATCAATGTGATTTGTGCCGCTGTCAGTCAGGAGAAATAGCATGTGTGGAATTGTCGGTGCAGTCGCAGAACGGAACATTACCGCCATCCTGCTCGAAGGCCTCAAGCGTCTGGAATACCGTGGTTATGACAGCGCCGGCGTGGCGGTGTACACCAACGATGAAAAACTCTTGCGCCTGCGTCGGCCGGGCAAGGTCAGCGAACTGGAACAGGCGCTGATCGAAGAGCCTCTGGTCGGTCGTCTGGGCATTGCCCACACCCGCTGGGCGACTCACGGTGCGCCGTGCGAACGCAACGCTCACCCGCATTTTTCGGGCGATCTTGCGGTGGTGCATAACGGCATCATCGAGAACCACGAAGCCCTGCGCGAGCAACTCAAGGCCCTGGGCCACGTGTTCACCTCGGACACGGACACTGAAGTCATCGCCCATCTGCTCAACGAAAAACTCAAAGAGCAGCCTGACCTGACCGCGGCCCTGAAAGCGACCGTCAAAGAACTGCACGGCGCATACGGTCTGGCAGTGATCAGCGCTCGGCAACCGGATCGCCTGGTAGCAGCCCGCAGCGGCAGCCCATTGGTAATCGGTCTGGGCCTGGGTGAAAACTTTCTTGCCTCCGACCAGTTGGCCCTGCGCCAGGTCACTGACCGCTTCATGTACCTGGAAGAAGGCGATATCGCCGAAATTCGCCGCGACAGCGTGCAGATCTGGGACATCAACGGCACGCTCGTCGAGCGTGAAAGCGTTCAGTACCGTGACGGTGCCGAAGCCGCTGACAAAGGCGAGTTCCGGCATTACATGCTCAAGGAAATTCACGAGCAACCGGCCGTGGTGCAACGCACGCTTGAAGGTCGCCTGAGTCAGAATCAGGTGCTGGTGCAGGCGTTTGGTCCACAAGCGGCCGAGCTGTTTGCCAAGGTGCGTAATGTACAGATCGTTGCCTGCGGCACCAGTTATCACGCCGGTATGGTTGCCCGTTACTGGCTCGAAGAACTGGCCGGCATTCCGTGCCAGGTCGAAGTCGCCAGCGAATTCCGCTACCGCAAAGTAGTGGTGCAGCCCGATACCCTGTTCGTGAGCATCTCCCAGTCAGGCGAAACCGCCGACACCTTGGCCGCGCTGCGCAACGCCAAGGAACTGGGCTTCCTTTCCAGCCTGGCAATCTGCAACGTCGGCATCAGCTCCCTGGTGCGTGAATCGGACCTGACGCTGCTGACCCAGGCCGGTCGCGAAATTGGCGTGGCCTCGACCAAAGCCTTCACCACTCAATTGGTGGGCCTGCTGTTGCTGACCCTGGCCCTGGGTCAGGTTCGCGGCACGTTGGCCGCAGGCGTCGAAGCCACTCTGGTGGAAGAACTGCGTCGCCTGCCGACCCGTCTGGGCGAAGCCCTGGCCATGGACAGCACTGTGGAAAAAATCGCCGAGCTGTTCGCCGAGAAGAACCACACGCTGTTCCTCGGTCGCGGTGCGCAATTCCCGGTGGCGATGGAAGGGGCGCTCAAGCTCAAGGAAATCTCCTACATCCACGCCGAAGCCTACCCGGCGGGCGAGCTGAAACATGGCCCGCTGGCGCTTGTGGATAACGACATGCCAGTGGTCACCGTGGCACCGAACAACGAGTTGCTGGAGAAGTTGAAGTCCAACCTCCAGGAAGTCCGCGCCCGCGGCGGTGAACTGATCGTCTTCGCCGACGAGCAGGCTGGCATGACCAACGGTGAAGGCACTCATGTTGTGCACATGCCGCACATCCACGACATCCTGTCGCCGATCCTCTACACGATTCCGTTGCAGCTTCTTTCGTACTACGTGGCAGTGTTGAAAGGCACTGACGTTGACCAGCCACGAAATCTGGCGAAGTCGGTGACGGTGGAATAAGTTATCCACAGGTGATCGAAAACAATAAAAATCGCAGCCTACGGTTGCGATTTTTTTTACCTGAACGAAGGACATATCCGATGGACCGATTCCAGGAAATGCAGGTCTTCGCCGCTGTCGCCCAGGATCAAGGTTTCTCGGCGGCGGCGCGGCGTTTGGGGATGTCGGCGGCCAGCGTTACCCGGGCAGTGGCGGCGCTTGAGCAGCGCATTGGCACCCAGTTGCTGACGCGCACCACCCGTAGCGTGCATTTGAGCGAGGCAGGTCAGCGTTATCTGGAGGACTGTCGGAGAATTCTCGCCGAGGTGCAGGAAGCCGAGGATTCGGCCGCCGGGAGCCATGCCCAGCCCCGTGGGCAACTGACGATCACGGCACCGGTATTGTTCGGCGATTTGTTCGTCACGCCGCTCATGGTCGGTTACTTGACTCAATTTCCTGAAGTCAGCATCAACGCTGTACTGGTCGACCGGGTGGTGAGCATGGTCGAGGAGGGCATCGATGTGGCTGTGCGCATCGGTGAGTTGCCTGACAGCAATCAGCATGCCATTCGAGTGGGCGAAGTACGGCGGGTGATATGCGCTTCCCCCGGTTTCCTGACTGACCATGGTCGGCCTCGGCATCCGGCAGACTTGAGCCGCGCCCCGATCATCGCCACCTCGTCCATCGGGCAGCCCAGAAGCTGGCCGTTCCTTGAGGCGGGAGAGCCGGTCAGTGTTCGTCCGGAGCCACGTCTGGTGGTCTCTGCCAATCAAGCGGCGATCACTGCCGCCGCCATGGGCCTGGGGTTGACCCGAGTCCTGTCGTATCAAGTGGCGAGCAAGATCGCCACCGGTGAGCTGGAAATCGTCCTGGCTGACTTCGAACTGCCGCCATTGCCCATTCATGTGGTCTACCAGGGTGGGCGCAAGGCCCCGACGCGGGTTCGCAGTTTTGTGGACTTTGCGGTGAAGGGGCTGCGCGAACACCCGGCCCTGCACGGCTGAAGGTTTATTGCACTGGATGAAATAATGGATTGCGTTTGCTGGTTATTCTGTTGCTTTGGTTGTGGATGGAAGATAGCGCTCCATCGGCGCTGATCTTTCCTGAGCGGCGCCACCACCCAGCGGAGTCGACCATGCAAGCCATCAAACTCTACAACTTCCCCCGTTCCGGCCATGCTCACCGTGTAGAGCTGATGCTGTCGTTGTTGCAACTGCCGACCGAGCTGATCTTCGTCGATCTGGCCAAGGGCGCACACAAACAAGCGGATTTTCTTGCGCTCAACCCGTTTGGCCAGGTCCCGGTAATTGAGGATCAAGGCATGGTGCTGGCCGACTCCAACGCGATCCTGGTCTACCTTGCGCAAAAATATGGCAACGGTCGCTGGCTGCCAACCGATCCGGTCGGTGCAGCCAAGGTTCAGCGTTGGTTGTCGGTCGCCGCCGGGCCGATTGCCTTTGGCCCCGGCAGGGCAAGGCTGATCACTGTATTTGGTGCGCCTTACAACGCTGAAGAGGTGATCGCCTATTCTCACACCTGGCTCAAAGTGATCGATCAGGAACTGGGCGCAACGGCCTATCTGGCCGGTAGCGAGCCGACCATCGCCGACATCGCCGCCTACAGCTACATCGCCCATGCTCCGGAAGGCAATGTGTCGCTGGACGACTACGCCAACATCCGCGCCTGGCTGGCGCGCGTTGAAGCCTTGCCAGGGTTTGTCGGCATGCCGCGCACCATCGCCGGTTTGCAAAAAACTGCCTGATGTTCACGGCCCTATTCAGTCGGGCCGTTCTTATTGCGCGATGAGCGCAGGGGAGAAGCCGTTATGGAACGTTCACCTTGGCACGCAGGCGAGAAAAAATTGCAGGCCCATGTGGGTGTCGTCGATCGAATGGAGGCATTGGGTCGTAGGGTGATTCGCGGCGAGATGCCGGACCAGCACCGCACGTTCTATCAGCAACTGCCGTTCATGCTGTACGGCGCGGTGGATGCCGACGGCAACCCTTGGGCCAGTATTCTTGAAGGGGCGCCGGGCTTTGCGAAGTCCCCCGAGCCCGGGCTGTTGCAGATCGGCAGCCTGCCCGGTCGCGACGACCCTGCACAACTGCAAGACGGGGCGGCGATCGGTCTGCTCGGTATCGAGCTGCACACCCGACGTCGCAACCGTCTCAATGGTCGAGTCGGCGCTGTAACGGCGAGCGGCTTCGAGGTGACGGTGGAGCAATCCTTCGGCAATTGCCCGCAATACATTCAATTGCGCCAGTTTCGCTCGGTGCCATTGGCGGATCCGGAGACCCGTATCGCGCAGCATCTCAATGGGCTGGATGACGCGGCCAAAGCCATGATTGCCAGCGCCGATACCTTCTTTGTCGCCAGCTATGTGGACGTCGATGGCCAACGCTCGGTGGACGTTTCTCATCGGGGCGGCCAGGCCGGTTTCGTCCAGATAGAAGGCAATCGCCTGACCATCCCGGACTTCGCCGGCAACCTGTTCTTCAATACCTTGGGCAACCTGCTGATCAACCCTCGGGCCGGTTTGCTGTTCATCGATTTCGATTCGGGCGATTTGCTGCACCTCAGCGGTCGCACGCAAGTCATCCTCGAAGGCCCGCAGATCGAAGCCTTTCAAGGCGCCGAGCGGCTGTGGACATTCGAGGTGGAGCACGCGGTGCGTCGGCCCGCGGCACTGGCCCTGCGCTGGCGCTTTGACGGCGTGTCGCCCACCAGTCTGCTGACCGGCACCTGGGCGCAGGCGAATGCACGCCTGCAAGCCCAGGCGCTGGGGAATCGCTGGCGGCCGCTGCGAGTAACGCGCATCGAGCAGGAGAGCCACAACATCCGTTCGATCTATCTGGAACCTGCCGATGGCGCCGGATTGCCGGTGTTTCAAGCCGGGCAACATTTGCCCTTGCGGTTCAACATCGCAGGCGATGTGCACATCCGCACGTACAGCTTGTCGAGCGCGCCATCCGATGACTTTTTCCGCATCAGCGTGAAGCGTGAAGGCCTGGTGTCCTCGCACCTGCATGAGCAGATTCGTGTCGGCGATGTGCTTGAAGCCCGCTCGCCTCAAGGGCATTTCACCGTGGCGCCGAATGAGCGTCGGCCGCTGGTGCTATTGGCTGCCGGCGTGGGGATCACGCCGCTGCTGTCGATGCTGCGGGAGGTGGTTTATCAAGGCCTGCGCACGCGGCGCATCCGTCCTGTGTGGTTCTTCCAGAGCTCGCGGACCTTGGCCGATCAACCGTTTCGCCCTGAGCTGGATCGCCTGCTCGACGGTCTCGGTGATGAGGTGCGGGTGCTGCGTTTGCTCAGTCAGCCGGAGTCCGATGCCCGTGAGGGTGAAGATTACGACCTGACAGGGCGCATCGACGCCGACTTGCTCAAGACCACTCTTGAGGTGGAGGACTACGACCAGGTGGATTTTGTCCTGTGCGGTCCGGGAAGTTTTACCCAGGGGCTGTACGGCAGCCTGCGGGATCTGGATGTCCCTGATTCAAGGATTCATGCCGAAACCTTTGGCCCGTCGACGCTGCGTCGCAAGCCGGACCCGGACGCGGTGGTCATCGAGCAATTGCCGGCCGCTACCGTTTCGGTGCCCGTCGTGTTCCAGCGCTCTGCCAAAGAAGCGCGTTGGCAGCCGGACGGCGGCAGTTTGCTGGAGTTGGCGGAGAGCCGTGGCTTACGCCCGGAATTCAGTTGCCGCGGCGGCTCCTGCGGGACCTGCAAAACCCGGTTGATCAGCGGAGAGGTGAATTATCCACAGCCTCCGGCGGAGGTTCCCGATGCGGGTGAGGTGCTGATTTGTTGTGCGGTGCCGGCGCAGGGTTCGCAGCCGTTGGTGCTCGACCTTTAGAAAGAGATCGCCGCCTTCGGCAGTTCCTACAGGGTGTAAACGAATCCTGCGTAGGTGCTGCCGAAGGCGGCGATCTTTTGATCTTCAGGCAGTCCTACAGACGATGATTTTGGGGGATGTTTCCGACAGGTTTTGACGGTTGTCGGGTGGGAAGTGGAGTGGATAGGCTTTGGGGGTCGCTGGCAATTCAGCGATCGGGTCTGGAAAACCCGAAGTATAGGATCACAGCAGGTGACATAATGCGGCGCTTTTTCAGCTCTGCAGTTATGGCGGCTGTGCGTGGGAGACCTGCGGGTCTGCCGGGTTTGATCCTCTACCGGTTTTTCCAGTCCGCGTACAGCTGCCACCCCTTTCGTCTGGAAAACGAAAAATGGCAGCTCCATCTCTTTAAGGATCTTTGCCATGTTTAAGCCGACACCAAATCCGCCCGAAGCGGACAGCACTTCCCCCTACGAATCCCCAAATTCAAAAAAGCTCAACGAAGCCGCCGAGCGCGCGCTCGATCACTACCTCAACCCCTCAGCCCTCAAAGCACCGGTCGCCCGCAAGCCGAGCACGATGTTTATGGTTGCACCGGATATCAAAGACGAAGACCTGTTGGCCCACACCTGTGAATCGTTGGCCCAGGCCAGTGTGATGGCGAGTGATTTTGCGGGGTATCTGCAAGGGCCGCACCGGCATACGGCGATGGCGATTCAACAGATCGTCATGCTGGCGGAACTGGCGGTGAACCGGATGCTGGATAACGTCGCCATACCAAAACCTGCGCCACACAGCTGATTTGATGTGGGAGCGGTAATGGCGAAAAATCAGGTGATCATTGCCCGCAAGCCGATAGCTGAGTAGGGTAACGAGCAGAGCGACAAAGGGCCTTGGGAGGCCCTTTTTGCATTTCAGGGATTGGTGTTCATGGTCTTTTTCACACGCTTGATCGTTTTGCTGGCAGCGTTGTTGCTCAACGGTTGCGAGCAATCGGACGCGCCGCCGCTCGATCAGCAACTCTATGTCTGGCAACGGCAATGGACGCCGGCCCATGACGCCGCGCTGCGCGACAGCCACACCGATTTCTCGACTTTGCGCGTGCTGGCCTTGCAGGCATTTCCACAGTCTGGCTGGAGCCGGGCGCGGATCGATCCGGCGCTGCTCAAGCGTGATGGCCGACCGCTGATTGCGGTGGTTCGTCTGGATGGCCAGCTCAATGGGCTGGACCGGGACGAAGTCACGGCGCAGATCCAGCAGGTGCTCAGCGATTGGCAAGGGCAGGGGCTGATCCTTTCCGGCGTGGAAATCGACCACGATGCGGGCAACGCCCGGTTACCGGCCTACCGCGAATTCCTCACCCATTTGCGTGGCGTTCTGCCGGCGTCCTTGCCACTGAGCATCACGGCGTTGCCGGCCTGGCTCGACAGTTCTGAATTGCCGGCGTTGCTGGCAACAGTCGACAGCAGCGTGTTGCAGGTGCACGCGGTGAGCGATCCACGGCGTGGGCTATTCGACCCGGCTCAGGCATGGCAGTGGGTCAGGGCCTGGAGTCGCAACACATCGAAACCGTTTTATCTGGCGCTGCCGGCTTATGGCGTGGCGCTGTTGCCGGGGGCCGGGGGCGCGCCGGTCGTGGAAAGCGAAGTGCCCATCGAGCGAGGCGGCGAACGTCGGGAGTTGCTGGCAGACCCGCAGCAACTGAGTAAGCTCGGCGCCGAGTTGCGCGCCGATCCACCGGCCCGTCTGGCCGGGCTGATCTGGTTTCGCCTGCCCCTGGCCAATGATCGCAGGGCCTGGAGCCTGACCACGCTAATCGCTGTGGCGCGTGGCGATACGCTCGACAGTCGTGTGGGCCTGAAGCTCTCGGCGCAGGACGGCCTCTATGACATCAGCCTCAGCAACCAAGGCAACCTCGACAGTGCCTGGCCCGAACGCCTGACGCTGGCGGTGCAGGGCTGCGAGGGCGCCGATGCGCTGGCCGGTTATGCGTTGCAACAGCGCCCGGATCTGCTTACCTTCACCCGCCTGCGTGACGGTCGAATCCCGGCCGGCGGGCAGCGCGCCATCGGTTGGGCTCGCTGCGCACACATTGATCAAGGAGGTTCGAATGTTTACCCGTAACTGGCCCCGCCATGTGCTTTGCCTGAGCCTCAGCCTGCCATTGGGTTCGGCGCTGGCCTGCGGGCCGGACTTCCCCATGCGCCTGCTGGACAACCGTGGCCAGTCGCTGGCGGAACTGCCGGAAGGCAACTTCAACCTCGAGATCAGCCGCCTCGGGCATGCCATCGCGGGACTGAAAAATGTCACCGCCGCCACCAACATTCCGGGGGACGGTTACGGCGATGCGCCTGATTACACCCATCAGCGCGATACCGCTGAACAGGCCGGTCTGACGCCTGAGCAGCAAGCGCTGGTGAAACAACTGCGCAGCCTGACCGATGCCCGTCAGGTTGAAGAGCAAGGCGCGAATCTGCCGGCCGAGCACAGGCTCTATCTGGCTGGCGCCGTGGCGTTCAACGCCGGTGACCATGGTCTGGCCGCCGACTACTTCCAGAAAGTGCTGGCGCTGCCGGCGGATCAACGCCCGTTGCGCAGCACCTGGGCGGCGTACTCGTTGGGCCGGGCGCTGTTTGCCATGAATTCAGAAGCAGGCGCGACCCCTGACCTGTTGGCTCAGTCCCGCAAGGCCTTCGAGCAGACCCGTCAACTAAGCATCGACGGCTTCAGCGACCCGTTGGAACTGGGTGTCGCCAGCCTTGGCGAAGAAGCGCGAGTGGCCCGCACCGCGGGTGACTGGGACAACGCCATCCAACTCTACGCCACGCAGAATCTTCACGGTTCGGCGGTGGGCTACACCTCGCTGAAGCTGTTGATGGCCGATCTGGCCGCTATGCCTGACGAGCAACTGGCCGGGTTGCTCAAGGGCAAAGCAGTGCAGCAACTGGTGACGGCGTCGTTGATCAGTCGGCTGGGCTGGTCATTCGGTGATCAACCGCCGAACGAACAGAAACTGATCAAACTGCTGCAAAGCAGCACCCGTGGCAGTCTGGATAATGCCGATCGCCTGGCGGCGATGAATTATCAACAGGGCGATTACGCCAGCGCCAAAGCCTTCCTCGAACAGGCTGGTGACGGTGGCCTTGCGTGGTGGTTGCGGGCGAAGCTGGCGGTGCGTGATGGCGACAAAAACGCCGCCGCAGCGGCCTATGCCAAAGCCGCCCAGGCCTTCCCGCAGAACGAATCCTGGGGCGAGCGGCGCACGCCCGACTGGGATTACGAAACACTCCAGCCCAAGTGCCGGGTCGAGGGTGAAAGCGCGATTCTGGCCCTGCAACGCGGGGATTACCTGCAGGCCTTCGATCAGCTCTATCGCAGCCAGGGCATCTACTGGTTCGACGCGGCCACCGTGGCCGAGCGGGTGCTGACCCTCGATGAACTCAAGCAGTACGTCGACACCCAGGTGCCGGCACCGCCACCGCTCAGCCAGCAGGATCGCGACAATTATGTGCCGTTGCCGGTGGCCGCGAGCCTGCGCAATCTGCTCGGGCGGCGTTTATTGCGTGAAGAGCGATACGATGAGGCTCCGGCTTACTTCGACAACCCGGATTTGCAGGCCAAGGCCAAATGGTATGGGCAATTGCGCAAGGAGGCCGAATCCAAATGGTGGCCGACCTCCAAGGCATCCGCTTATTACTACGCCGCGACGCTGGCTCGCTACGATGGGATGGAACTGTTGGGCTACGAGATGTCCCCGGATTACGTGACCTTCGGTGGCAATTACAGCCTGGAAGCTCCGGAGCTCAAGGTCGGACCGCTGATGACCGAGGGCGAAGTGCAGCGTCAGCAAGCTACGGTGGCGCAACCTGATGAGCGTTTCCATTACCGTTATGTCGCCACGGCTCTGGCGAGTAAGGCCGCCGATCATCTGCCCCACAGCAGTCAGGCGTTTGCTTCGGTGCTATGCAAGGCCTCAGGGTGGGGCACCAACCTGCAAGAGCAAAGCGCGTTCTATCGTCGGTATGTCGAGGAGGGGCCCTTTGTGGTCTGGGCCGGTGATTTCGGTCATCAATGCCAGGAGCCGGACTTCCGGAATGCCGACAAGCGCTATGTGACCCAGGTCACCGACGCTATGCGGTCCACGCTGCGACCCTACAAAAAAACATTGCAGATCGGCGCCGTGTTGGCCGTTACGGCAGCGGCGCTGTTGTTGATCAGTCGCCGCCGTCGGAAAGCGCGATAACGCTCAAGCTTGTTGAACAAAGGTCAGCCGCACCGCAAAACCAATCAACAGGCTGCCAAACAACCACTGCTGTACCCGCTGGGCCGATGGACTGCGTTGCAGCCAACGGCCCAACGCGGCGCCGACCAGCGCGTAGGCGCTGTCGAACAGCAAGCCGACGCCGACCAGCATCATGCCGAGCGTCGCAAATTGTGCGAGCACCGGTCCGGCTTGAGGGTTGATGAACTGCGGCAGCAGCACCGAGCAAAACAGCAGCGCCTTGGGGTTGAGCAGGTTAGTCAGTAAACCGCGCTGGATCGCCTCCGGCCACCGTGGTTTATCGGTCGTTGCGTCTGCACCGTTCAAGCTCGGCAGCATCGTGGTGCGCAGGCACTGAATGCCGATCCAGAGCAGGTACGCGGCGCCGGCCAGGCGCACCACGTCGAAGGTCCAGGGCGCAGTCCTGAACAGCGTCGCCAAACCCAATGCCGCCAATGCCACATGACAACCGCGCGCCACGCCCAGCCCCAATGCCGTGGCCAGCGCCGCGCCTTTGCCCTGACGAGCGCCGGTCTGCAACAGCAGAATCATGTCCGGGCCCGGCAACAGGTAGACCACTGTCAATGCCATGAAAAACAGCCAGAGTTCTGTCATGTTGCCCCCATTCGTTGTCGATTTGGTGGGTTCAGTCTACGGCCGAGGGGCAGGGCAGGTGGTTGCGTAGTCAGCTTCTAAAGCTTCGATATTTGGCATAACCTGCCAGTTTGTGACGATCAAACCATCAGGATCTGCCAAAACATGAAACTGGACGCCTACGACCGCAAAATTCTCACGGCGCTGCAACGGGACGGACGCCTGAGTAACGTACAACTGGCCGATGAGATCGGCTTGTCGGCCTCGCCCTGTTTGCGCCGGGTCCGGATGCTGGAAGAGGCCGGTGTGATTCGTGGCTATCAGGCCAACCTCGATCGAGATGAAGTGGGCCTTGGGCTGACGGTGTTTGTCGGGGTCAAGGTCGAACGGCATAACGATGAACAAGCCGAAGCGTTTCGCCTGGCCGTGACGGCATTGCCTGAGGTGATTTCGGCGTTTCTGGTGTCCGGGGAATCGGATTTTCTGCTGCAAGTGGTGGTACCGGACTTGCGCGCCTATGACCGTTTCCTCACCGGGCGATTGCTGAAATTGCCTGGCGTGAGCGATATCCGCAGCAATTTTGCAATTCACACGGTGAAGACGCCGGGAGCGTTGCCGTTGGGGCATTTGCCTGACTGAAAAAGCGAAAGATCGCAGTCTTTGGCCGCGATCTTTTGATCGTTCTAAATCTGCGTCGCCATCCCTTCCACATTCATCGCCGCCTGGCGCAAGGCCTCGGAGCGGGTCGGGTGCGGATGGCAGGTCAGGGCGATGTCTTCGGCCGAGGCGCTGAACTCCATGGCCACGCAATATTCGCCAATCATTTCGCTGACGCTTGGGCCCACAAGGTGTACACCGAGAACTTCGTCGGTGCGCTCATCGGCCAGTACCTTGGCGAAGCCTTCGGTTTCGTGGTTGATCTTCGCCCGGCTGTTGGCGGTGAAGGGGAATTTGCCGACCTTGTAGGCGCGACCTTCGGCCTTCAGCTGTTCTTCGGTCTTGCCGACGCTGGCCAGCTCCGGTTTGGTGTAGATCACGCTGGGGATCAGGTCGTAATTGACCTCGCCAGCCTTGCCGACGATTTGCTCGATGCAGGCCATGGCTTCGTCTTCGGCCTTGTGGGCGAGCATCGGCCCTGAGGTGACGTCACCGATCACCCAGACCCCCGCGGCTTCAGTGCGGTGGCCCTTGTTGGCGAGCATGCCGCGTTTGTCGGTGGCGAGGCCGACGTTCTCCAGCCCCAGGCCCTGGGTGTAAGGACGACGACCGATAGCCACCAGCACGTAGTCGGCTTCCAGCAGTTCGGCGGTGCCACCTGCGGCCGGTTCGACACTGAGTTGAACACCGCTCGCCGAGGAGGTGGCGCTGGTGACTTTCGAGTTCAATTTGAAGCGGATGCCTTGCTTGCTCAATGAGCGCTGAAGTGTTTTACCGGCTTCAGCATCCACTCCCGGGCAGATTCGGTCGAGAAATTCGACGACCGTCACCTGAGCACCCAGGCGCCGCCATACCGAACCCAGTTCCAGGCCGATCACTCCAGCGCCGATCACCACCAGGTGCTTCGGTACTTCAGCCAGCGACAGTGCGCCCGTGGAGTCGAGGATGCGTTGGTTGTCGATGTCCACGCCCGGCAGGGGAGTGGGTTCGGAACCGGTGGCGATGATGATGTCCTTGGCGCTCAGCTGGATCTTGCCACCCTGGTTGTCGGTCACTGTGACGCTGCCCGGCCCGTCGATGTGGCCCCACCCCTTGATCCAGTCGACCTTGTTTTTGCGAAACAGAAACTCGATACCCTTGGTCAACCCTGTGACGCTTTCATCCTTCTGTTTCATCATCTGAGCCAGGTTGAGCACAGGTTTAACCTCGATCCCGAGGTTGGCGAATTCCGCCCCCATGGCCGCGTCGTAGAGCTCGGAGGCATGCAGCAATGCCTTGGACGGCATGCAACCGACGTTCAGGCAGGTCCCGCCGAGGGTGGCGCGGCCTTCCACGCATGCCGCTTTCAAGCCCAACTGCCCGGCGCGGATCGCTGCGTTGTAACCGCCGGGGCCGGCGCCCAGAATCACGACGTCATAGGTGCTCATGGTGCAACTCCTGGATTGAGAGGGACGGGATCGATAAAAAGTAGTCTTCAATAAAAAATTACGAACGTAATATGTGCGTTTCTCTCCATTTCGGTCAAGGCTTCAGCTTGGCGACAGGTTCAGCGCTTTTAGATAGAACGATTCAGGACGAAAATTTCACCATTTTCGTTATATCGTAACGAATTGTGATGTGAGCAATGGCTGGGGTGGTATGCAAGTCGATCTCGATGGCGATGGAGCACAGATAGCAGGGCTGCCGCGCTTTCAGCAGGCGGTCGTTCAAGGACGTCGATTGCGCCAATGGGCAATCGGTTTGGGTGCCTTGGCGGCCGCAGGGCTGGTGCTGGCGTTTTTTGTCGGGCTGTTTGCACCGCAATCGCTCTGGCCCGCGTTGCTGGTCAATCAGAGCGCCGGTTTGCTGGTGTTGGTCGCCGGTCTGCAGTCGGCCTGGTGGGTAACGCAGTGGCGTGCACGCGCGATGAATCCGGCCGCGTTGGTGCCGGTGGCTATCACTGAAGAAGTCGTTGTCGCCGAAGGTTGGTACGAGCGGTTGCTGGACGGCATCAGTCAGCGTTGGCTGCGCTTGCTGGGGCAGATCGGTGCACCGACGCTCTGGCTTGGTGGCTGGGCGTTGTTGAGTTTGTACAGCATCGAGCAGGTCTGGAACCTCGCTTTGCCACCCGCTGCGTTGGGATTATCGGCCAGTGTTGGCGCGGCGTTGTCGTTGCTGCTGGCGTTCGGTTTGCTGGTACTGGAGCGGCAACTGGCGCAGGAAAATGTCGCCCAATGGCCTGAGGCCGGGTCGTTGGCGCAGCTGGCGCGGGTCGCGATTATTGGCCTGGTGCTCAGCGCCTTGTGTCTGTTGTTCGGCAGCGAAACAGCCGTCTGGCCGGTGCGTCTGGCGGTGCTGATCGGCTTGTTGCCGGGGCTGGTCGCCATCGAGTTGTTGCTGCGCGCTGTGTTGTCACTGTTCAGCCCCCGTCGTGAACAGCTTGAACCGACCTTGCTGGCGCGAAGCTTCGTCGCCGATATGTTGCGCTGGCCGCCACAGCCCCTGCTCGCATTGCAGCACGAGTTGCACAATCGCTTCGGTATCGACCTGCGACAAATCTGGGCCTTCACCTACATGCGCCGGGCGTTTTTGCCGGTGCTGGCGGTGGTGGCAATCGTCGGTTGGTCACTCACCGGCATTCATGAAATACCGCTACAGGGGCGGGGCATCTACGAACGTTTCGGCAAACCGGTGGAAGTGTTTGGGCCCGGTTTGCACGCCGGTTTGCCGTGGCCGCTGGGTCGCGTGCTGAGCGTCGAGAACGGCGTAGTCCATGAATTGGCCACCAGCGTGGGCGAAGCATCGGCCCCGGTCGCGGCCGAACCTGCCGAAGGCCCGGCACCGGCCATTGCCAATCGCTTGTGGGACGCCAGCCATGTGAATGACAAATCCCAGGTGATTGCCAGCAGCCGTGCCGACAAGCAGAGCTTTCAGATCGTCAATATGGACGTGCGCTTCGTCTATCGCATCGGTCTGAGCGATCAAGCGGCTCTGGCCGCGACGTACAACAGCGCCGACGTGCCGACGCTGATTCGCAGCACCGCCAGCCGGATTCTGGTTCATGACTTCGCCTCAAGAACCCTCGACGGTTTGCTCGGCGAAGACAGGGTAGGGCTCTCTGAAGAAATCGGCCGCGCCGTGCAAGCGGATCTGCGAAAACTCGACAGCGGCGTGGAAATTCTCGCCACGGTGGTCGAGGCCATTCATCCGCCAGCGGGGGCTGCCAATGCTTATCACGGCGTTCAAGCAGCGCAGATTGGCGCCCAGGCATTGATCTCCCGCGAGCGCGGTGCCGCAGCGGAGGCGACCAACCAGGCGCAATTGCAGGCCAGCATCGCTCGCGATCAAGCCACGGCCAGTGCCCATGAAATCAACTCAAGCGCTCAGGCCGCCGACCTGAAATTTGCCGCTGAGCGAAAGGCATATTCCAGTGCCGGCCAAGCCTTCGTGCTGGAGCAATACCTCAGCCAACTGACCCAGGGTTTGGCTAACGCCAAGCTGCTGGTTCTCGATCACCGTCTGGGTGGCAGCAGCAATGCGCCGACCATCGACCTACGTACATTCACGCTGCCGGCTGACCCTGCGCCGTCGCGTAATACCGCTCAGCCAGGAGCCGCCCATTGAGCCAGTCGACGCCTACTCACGATCATCACGACCACGATGACCACGCCGGCCACGATCACGGCCATGGCGGGCATCACCACGGTCATCATCACCATCACCACCATGGTGATCCGCACGAAGCTGGCCCTTTTCCGTGGCGGCGAATGGGCTGGGCGGCGCTGCTGGTGGCCTTTGCCATTGCGGCGGCGAGCCTGGTGCAAGTGCGCTCGGGGGAGGCCACGGTGATTACGCGCTTTGGCAATCCATCGCGGGTGTTGCTGGAGCCGGGTCTTGGCTGGCGTTGGCCGGCGCCGTTTGAGGCGGCGATCCCGGTGGATCTGCGGCTGCGCACCACCTCCAGCGGTTTGCAGGATGTGGGCACGCGCGACGGTCTGCGCATCATCGTGCAAGCCTACGTGGCCTGGCAGGTACAGGGCGACCCTGACAACGTGCAACGTTTTATGCGCGCTGTACAGAATCAACCCGATGAAGCCGCGCGGCAGATTCGTACCTTTGTCGGCTCGGCGCTGGAAACCACGGCCAGCAGTTTCGACCTGGCCAACCTGGTGAACACCGACGCCAACCAGGTGCACATCGCCGACTTCGAAGCGCAGCTGCGCCAGCAGATCGATCAGCAGTTGCTCACCACCTATGGCGTGCGAGTGCTGCAAGTCGGTATCGAGCGCTTGACTCTGCCATCGGTGACGCTCACCGCGACGGTCGATCGTATGCGCGCCGAGCGTGAAACAATCGCCACTGAACGCACAGCCATTGGTAAACGCGAAGCCGCACAAATCCGCTCCGCAGCCGAGCGTGATGCGCGAATCGTACAAGCCGATGCGACGGTAAAGGCCGCAGACATCGAAGCCCAATCCCGCGTCGAAGCCGCGCAGATTTACGGCCGGGCCTACGCAGGCTCACCGCAGCTCTACAATTTGCTGCGTTCGCTCGACACCTTGGGCACCATCGTCGCACCGGGCACCAAACTGATTTTGCGCACTGATGCGGCGCCGTTCCGGGTGTTGGTTGACGGCCCACCGACGCTCGATAACAAGTCCGGGTCGCAGCCATGAGTTTGGTTCCACGTGGAACAAATGAATTGAGCAGCCCCTGGATTCAGGCCGGGCGCTTGGCTTTTCTCGCGCTTTACGCCGTGACCGTGCTGGCTGCTTTGGCGTGGGCATTTTCCAATGTGCGGCAGATCGACCCGCAGAATCGTGCCGTGGTGCTGCATTTCGGTGCACTGGATCGCATTCAAAATTCCGGTTTGCTGTTGGCGTGGCCGCGACCGTTTGAGCAGGTGGTTTTGTTGCCGGCAGCGGACCGGGTGATCGAGCGACGGGTGGAAAATCTGCTGCGCACCGATGCTGCGTTGCAGGCCGACCGGGTGGCGAGCTTCGCCACACCCATCAGCGATGCGCTCGCCGGCTCCGGTTATCTGCTGACCGGTGACGCGGGCGTGGTGCAGCTGGATGTGCGGGTGTTCTACAAAGTCACTGAGCCCTATGCCTTCGTTCTTCAGGGTGAGCATGTGTTGCCGGCCCTGGATCGACTGGTGACGCGCAGTGCCGTGGCACTCACCGCGGCGCGAGACCTGGACACCATTCTGGTGGCTCGACCGGAACTGATCGGTGCCGACAATCAGGCTGCCGAACGTCGCGAACGTCTACGCGGAGATCTGGTGCGGGGCATCAATCAACGCTTGGCCGAATTGACGGCGACCGGGCAGGGCTTGGGTATTGAAGTGGCGCGGGTCGATGTGCAATCGAGTCTGCCCGGCCCGGCGGTGAGCGCGTTCAACGCCGTGTTAACTGCCAGTCAGCAAGCTGACAAGGCCGTGGCCAATGCGCGCACGGAAGCCGAGAAGCTGACTCAGTCCGCCAACGAACAAGCCGACCGCACGCTGCAAGTGGCTCACGCCCAAGCCAGTGAACGCCTGGCCAAAGCCTCCACCGACACCGCCACAGTATTAAGCCTGGCCAAGGCGCAACAGCAGGGCACCGACCCGCAAATGCTGCTGCGTATTTACCGTGAGCGGATGCCGAAGATTCTCGGTCAGGCTGGTTCGGTGACGACGGTCAATCCGAAAGACGATTCCCGCCTGATCATTCAGGGAGCTGCACAATGACTGCCCAAACCGCCGCCGCGCCGAGCATGTTGTCCTCGGCTGAACAACGTAGCGCCGCGCGCCAGTTGACCCTGGCCATGCTTGCGCTGGGCTTGCTTGCGCTCGGCCTGATCTGGCGCTGGTCGTTGCCGGAGCAGACCGGGGTCAGCCAATTGCTGCTGGGTTTTGCTTCGTTGCTGGTGGCCGTGCCGGTCATGCGTTCGGCGTGGTACAGCCTGCGTTATCCGAGCCTGCACGGGATCACCGATCAGTTGATTGCCCTGGCCATGCTCGGCGCTTGGGCCACTGGCGATCTGCTTACTGCGGCACTGCTGCCGATCATCATGATCTTCGGCCATGTGCTGGAAGAGCGCAGCGTGATTGGCTCCCAGGAAGCGATTCATGCTCTCGGCAAACTGACGCGCAGCCATGCGCGCAAGATTCAGGCTGACGGCTCTATCGTCGAAGTCGATAACGGCACACTCAAGGCCGGCGACCTGGTGGAGGTGCGTGCGGGTGATCGCGTGCCGGCCGATGGTCGGGTGTTGTCCGGTCAGGCGAGCCTCGACACTGCATCGATCACCGGTGAGTCGGTGCCCATAGAGGCCGTTGTGGGCATGCCGGTGTTCGGCGGAGCGATCAACCTTGATGGCTTGTTGCGCATTGAAGTGACCCGCACCGGTCACGAGTCCACACTGGGTAAAGTCATCGCGCTGATGCAAAACGCCGAACGCTCCAAGCCGCCGATCACCCGTTTGCTCGAACGCTACGCCGGCAGCTACATGGTGCTGGTGTTGCTGCTGGCCGCCGTGACCTGGTTCGTCACCAACGATGCCCAGGCGATGCTTGCGGTGTTGGTGGCGGCCTGTCCTTGCGCGCTGGTGTTGTCGGCACCGGCCACGGCGATTGCCGGGGTGGCGGTCGCTGCTCGGCACGGGATTCTGATTCGCAGCTCGGCGTTCCTCGAAGAATTGGCTGACCTGACGTCGTTGGTGGTCGACAAGACCGGAACCCTGACGTTCGGCACCTTGCGCCTGCAATCGATCGACAGTCCGCTGAAAGATCGCAGTCACGTACTGAAACTCGCCGCCAGCCTTGGCTCTGCCAGCAGCCACCCGGTCAGCCGCGCGTTGGCCGGGTTGGTCACTCAGGAACATTTTCTGCTGCTCTCTGACATTCGCGAGCGTCAGGGGTTGGGTGTCGTGGCGATGACGGAGCAGGGCGAAGCGGCCCTCGGTCGTCCGGAGCTGTTCGCGCAATTGGGCATCGTCACCTCAGCTGTTCCCGGCCACGATGGTCCGATTGCCGGGCTGGCCCTCGACGGTGAATTTCTCGCCTGGCTGTTGCTCGCCGACAGCGTCAAACCTGAGGCGCGGTTTGCCCTGAGCGAGTTGCGTGAACTGGGCCTGGGTCGTCAGTTGTTGCTGACCGGGGATCGACAAAGCGTGGCTCATACGCTGGCCCGGGATGTGGGCATCAGCGATGTCGAAGCCCAGGCCTTGCCCGAGGACAAACTCAATCGCGTGTTGAAAGAAATCGACAGCGGTTTCCGGCCGATGGTGGTGGGAGACGGCATCAACGATTCCCTGGCGCTGAAGGCCGGTGTGGTCGGCGTGGCCATGGGCGCGGGCGGCGCGGACATCGCGCTGGCCTCGGCCGATATCGTACTGATCGGCAGCGACCTGCGCCGGCTCGGAACCTGTGTGCGCCTGAGTCGCCAATGCCGGCAGACTTTACAGGTGAACGTAGTCATCGGTCTGGGCTGGACCCTGGCGATTGTCGCCTTCGCCGCATTCGGCTGGCTGGGCGCGGCCGGGGCGATGATTGCCGCGCTGTTGCACAACTTGAGCACGTTATTGGTGCTCGGTAATGCCGGGCGTTTGCTACGCTTTCAGGAACCCCTACTCAAGCTTAAGGATGAGGTGTGAGCGACTACTCAACTTTTCAGAACTGTGTGCCGGGTTTGTAGTCTTTTAGGTTAGAGGCGGGTCATTACAAGGTTCGCCGGTTGGCTGGGCTTTACCGTTGGTGGCAACACCGGGAATAGAAAAAGGCTATTAATTCGATAGCCTGCTATTTTTCAAGGATGGTCTACCCTCAGATTTGACGTCTGAAACAAGGGGGACTTTTCATGCTCGCGCAACTTCCACCGGCCTTACAGAATCTGCAGTTACCGCTTCGCTTGCGACTCTGGGACGGCCATGAGTTCAACCTGGGGCCGACGCCCAGCGTCACCATTGTGGTCAAGGACCCGCACATGGTTACCCAGTTCACCCATCCGAGCCTCGACGCGCTGGGGGCGGCGTTCGTCGAAGGCAAACTGGAGCTGGAAGGCTCCATCAGCGACGTGATTCGTGTCTGCGATGAATGGAGTCAGGCGCTGATCAACGAAGACGACGATGCGCAACCGGTGCGCCTGGTTCACGACAAGGAAACCGACGCCAAAGCCATCTCCTACCACTACGACCTTTCCAACGAGTTCTATCAGCTGTGGCTCGACAGCGACATGGCGTATTCCTGCGCCTACTTCGAGACCGGCAGTGAAACCCTTGAGCAGGCTCAACAAGCCAAGTTTCGCCACCTGTGCCGCAAGTTGCGCTTGCAGCCAGGGGAGTATCTGCTGGATGTCGGTTGCGGCTGGGGCGGGTTGGCGCGGTATGCCGCGCGGGAGTTCGGCGCGAAGGTGTTCGGGATCACGCTCAGTCAAGCGCAATTGGATTTGGCTCGTGAGCGGGTGAAAGCCGAAGGCCTGGAAGACCAGATCGAACTGCAGCTGCTCGACTACCGCGATCTGCCTCAGGACGGGCGTTTCGACAAGGTGGTCAGCGTCGGCATGTTCGAACACGTCGGCCACGCCAATTTGGCCGAATACTGCAAAACCTTGTTCGGCGCGGTGAAAGAGGGCGGTCTGGTGATGAACCACGGGATTACCGCCAAACACACCGACGGTCGTCCGGTCGGGCGCGGCGCTGGTGAGTTCATCGAGAAGTATGTGTTTCCCAACGGCGAGCTGCCGCACCTGTCGATGATCTCCGCCGAGATCAGCGAAGCGGGGCTGGAGATTGTCGACGTCGAGAGCCTGCGCCTGCATTACGCGCGGACCCTGGACCACTGGAGCGAACGCCTGGAAGACAATCTGGAAGCCGCCGCCAAACTGGTGCCGGAGCAGGCGCTACGCATCTGGCGGTTGTACCTGGCGGGGTGCGCCTATGCCTTCGCCAGAGGCTGGATCAACCTGCATCAAATCCTCGCGGTGAAAACCCATCCCGATGGCAGCCATGAACTGCCATGGACCCGCGACGACATCTACAGCTAGAGAATCGGTGAAATCAGCCGGGCGATCCGCATGCCGACCTGTTGCAGGCGGTGGGTCTCCCGGCTTTCTTCTTTGGCGATTTCGTGAGCCTGGGCGAAGTCGTTGTTGAGCATCTGCTCCACTTCGGCGGCAAACCCGCTGTCGACCGTCAGCAGCATCACTTCGAAATTCAGCCGGAACGAACGGTTGTCCATGTTGGCACTGCCGATGGCGCTGATCTCGTCGTCGATCAGCACCACTTTCTGATGCAGGAAGCCGGGCTGATAACGGAACACGCGCACCCCGGCGCGTACGGCTTCGAAGGCATAAAGGCTGGAAGCGGCGTAGACGATCCGGTGATCCGGCCGCGACGGCAACAGGATCCGTACATCCACACCGCGCAGCACCGCCAGTCGCAACGCGGCGAACACTGCTTCGTCGGGGATGAAGTAAGGGCTGGTGATCCACACGCGTTCCGTCGCCGCATGGATGGCTTCGACGAAGAATAGCGAACAGGTTTCGTAGGAATCCGCCGGGCCGCTGGCCAGTAATTGGCAGAGCACGCCGTCACCTGGATAAACGTCTGGCAGGATCAGCGGGGGCAGCGAGCGGGCTGCCCAGAACCAGTCTTCGGCGAAGGACTCCTGCATGCAGGCCACCACCGGCCCGCGAACTTGCACGTGGGTATCGCGCCAGGGCGCCAGGGGTGGTTTTTCGCCCATGTACTCGTCGCCGACATTGAGCCCGCCGACAAAGCCGACAAGCCCGTCGACGACTACGATCTTGCGGTGGTTGCGGAAATTCACCTGAAAGCGGTTGAGCCAGCCGCTGCGGGTGGCGAAGGCTTTGACCTCGATACCGGCATCTCGCAACGGTTGCACATACTCGTGGGGCAGGGAGTGGCTGCCGATGCGGTCGTAGAGCAAGTAAATCGCCACGCCCTCGGCGGCTTTCTTCGTCAGCAGGGTGTGCAGGCGTTGGCCGAGGCGGTCATCGTGGATAATGAAAAACTGGATAAGCACCGCTTTACGGGCGTTGCTGATGGCGTCGAAAATTGCATCGAACGTGGCTTGGCCGTCGATCAACAAGCGCACATCGTTGTTTGCCAGGCATGGCATGCGCCCCAGCTTCGGCATGGCCCGCAAAGACGCGTAAGCGCTGGAGGCACGCGCAGCCAGTGCCTCTTCTACCCAGGGGCGCCAGTTCAGTTCGGAGATGGCCTTGCGCATTTCCTCGTTGGCTTGCCGTCGGGCCTTGATGTAACCATCGAAGGTGCTGCGGCCGAAGACCAGATACGGGATCAGCGTGAGGTAGGGAATGAACAGCAGTGACAGGGCCCAGGCGATCGAGCCCTGAGCGGTCCGAACGGTCAACACGGCATGGATGGCGGCGATCGAGCCCAGTGTGTGCAACAGTGCGATCAGATAACCGAATACATGCGGTCCGAAATAATCCATGGGGCAGTCTTGCTCCTTGAAGATTCAATGCTTAACAGACCATGTTCCGGGCAGAATGTCGCTATTTAATTGGCCCATGAACCGAAGCCCGTGGCCGACGTCTAACGGCCACTAATGATCAGGAGTTACTCGATGAACGTTCGTCTGCTGGGTTTGGCCATGGCATTTGGTTTGGCACTTCCTGTGGCCGCTCAGGCACAGATGCTGCAACCGGGCTTGTGGGAATTGACCTCAAGCAACATGAAGGTCGATGACCAGAACATGCCCGATCTGCAATTGATCCTCGGCCAGCTACAAAACCAGATGACCCCCCAACAGCGGGCGATGCTGGAGAAACAAGGCATCACCATGGGCGGTAAAGGGATTCGGGCGTGCCTGACACCTGAGCAGGTGAAGAGCGACAACATTCCGCTGACGGACCCGCAATCGGGCTGCAAGCAGGAAATTACCGAGCGTAGCGGTAACCAGTGGAAATTTCGTTTCAGCTGTCCGAAAGCCCAGGGCAGCGGAGTGGCCACTTTTATGAGTGATCGTGAGTTCACCACCAAGGTCAACGGCACCTTCAACGCCACCGGCATTCAGCAGAAGGGTAGCCTCGATACCCGCGCTGTGTGGTTGGGTCAGGATTGCGGCACAGTGAAGCCAAGGGCCTAAAAGCTTTGCGGGTAGGCTCGTTCCCACCAGGTCATTTGTGATCCCTGTGGGAGCGGGCTTGCCCGCGAAGGCGTCCGCTCAGGCACCACCAGTCTTGGGCGGGTTCAACAAATCACACACCGCCTCAATCCCTTTCTCCCCGAAATCCTCCCCGCTGCCACTGCGCATGCTGACAAACCCACCGTCCTTTTCCTTCTCTCCGACTACCAACAGGTATGGCACTTTCTGGCTGTGCTGGCGAATCTTGCGGCTGATTTTCTCGTGACGCAGATCCGAGTTGGCGCGCAGCCCGTGCCGGCGCAGCGCTTCGGTCACCGAGTGCGCATAATCGCTCTGACGCTCATCGATATTCACAACCACGACCTGGGGTGGCGCTCGCCAGGTGTCCAGTTCCTGTTGGCTGGGCCAACAGGTGCCATAGATTCGTTGCTGCAACGTGCCGCTGATGTGGTCCAGTGCAAAGGCCTGCAACACCTTGGTGGTGGGAACATGCGGGCCTGCCGCGAAACCCTCGAAGTCCCCCAGACGATACAGCGATAGCCTTTCGGTTGGCGTTTGCTCCTGCCGGCGGATCGAATGGTTGGTCGCCGCCAATTCGCGCATACGCGCTTCGATCACTGGCAGAGCGGCCAGGGTTAACGATCGCTGGAAAGCAAACTCATAAAAGAAGCCGTCACCCAACGCCGATCCGGCCCGCAACTGCGTATTCGGATGCAGCTGTTTTACGGCCATGGCCAGCATCAGCGCACAGGAACGCCGAAGGATCTCCAGACCGTCGGGCTCCTGGGACGTGACGATGCTGACCCGCGCATCGCACTCGATCAGAAATCCGCAGTCCACCAGCACGCCGTCCACCCGACCCGCGAGCGCTGCATTAGCCAGGCCGAGGCTGATACTCGCGGCAACCTCAAACACGGACAGCGGTTGGTCATACTCACGCAATGAACCATCAGGCAGGGTGATGTGGATCATGATCGGTGTTCTCGAATGTTTTCGATAACGTGCGTCAGCGCATAAACCGTAGCGGTAAGCCCTGACAGTTGTCATTAAGACGTTTGTCGTGCCACGCAATTTGTCCCGACACGATCGTGGTGCTGACGCTGTGGTGAAAGCGATGCCGGGCGAATGGCGTCCAGCCACATTGCGAAAGGATCGGTTGCCGGGAAACGGCCACGCCATCGGGCTCGTGTTTGATCAACACCAGGTCAGCCCAATACCCTTCGCGCAGATAGCCGCGGTCGGGGATGGCAAACAGATCGGCGACCCGGTGACTGGTTTTGGCCACAAGGGTGGTGATCGGCAGGATCTCATCAGCCACCAGTTCCAACAGTGCGGGCAGGGCGTGTTGCACCAACGGCAAACCGGACGGCGCCTGGCTGTAGGGGCGCTGTTTTTCGGCCCAGGTGTGAGGCGCGTGATCGCTGCCGATCACGTCCAGCCGATTACTCAACAGCGCTTTGCGCAAGGCATCGCGGTCGGCCTGGGTCTTGATCGCCGGGTTGCACTTGATCAGGTTGCCGAGGCTCGGGTAGTCGCGGTCGTCGAATAGCAAGTGATGCAGGCAAACCTCGGCAGTGATGCGTTTCTGTGCCAGCGGCTTGTCTTCGAACAGTGCCAGCTCACGGGCGGTGGTCAGGTGCAAAACGTGCAGACGGGTGCCGTGACGTCTGGCTAGATCGACGGCCATTGAGGAAGATCGAAAGCACGCTTCGGCATTGCGGATAAGCGGGTGAGCGGCGGGCGGAAGGTGCTCGCCGAACAGCTCTCGCAGGTTCGCCGCGTTGGCTTCAATGCTGGGCGTGTGTTCGCAGTGGGCCAATAAAAGGGTCGGCACCTCGGCGAATAACCGCTCAAGAATTCTCGGATCGTCCACCAGCATATTGCCCGTGGAGGCGCCCATGAACACTTTGACCCCGGCCACTTCGCAAGGATTGAGTGCGGCGACGGTATCGAGATTGTCGTTGCTCACGCCGAAATGAAAACCGTAATTGGCCACTGAGTGAGTTGCCGCTCGACGTTTCTTGTCTGCCAGCGCGGCGAGGGTCAGGGTGGCCGGCGAGGTGTTGGGCATGTCCATGAAGCTGGTGATGCCGCCGGCCACCGCAGCTCGAGATTCAGTATGGAAGCTGCCCTTGTCCGGTGCTCCTGGATCACGGAAATGCACCTGGTCATCGATCATGCCTGGCAGCAGCCATTGGCCGTTTGCGTCGATTTCCACGGCGGCTTTTTCGCCTTCGATGCTGCTGGCGATCTTGACGATGCGACCGTGGCTTACCAGCAGATCACCGTCGAATTCCCGGCCTTCGTTCACCAGCCGGGCGTTGCGGATCAGCACGCTGCTCATGGTCAGAACTCGTTCTGCAGGGCTTTGTAGCCGCGCACCAAATCGACGTTGGTGCGCGCTACGTCTTCGGAAAACTCCGAGGCGCTGACGCTGACGGGTGGGAACTGCGACAGGTCGGTGTTGGGGCCGATGCGTGTGGTGGAGGGCACGTAGAAGGCGTCAGGCAAGTCACGACCATCAACTACCGAGTTGTGCCGCACCACGCAACCGTCGCCCACCGCGCAGTTGAACAGCACGCTGTTGAAACCGATGAACACGCGATTGCCGACACTGCAGGGGCCATGGACGATGGAGCGGTGGGCGATGGAGCTGAACTCGCCGATGGTCACCGCCGCGCCGGACTTGGAGTGGATCACCACGCCGTCCTGGATGTTCGAATTGGCGCCGATGGTGATTGCTTCCATCTCGCCCGAGTCGTCCACTTCATCGGCGCGAATCACTGCGTAGGGGCCGACGAAGACGTTCTCGCCGATCACCACTTTGCCGCAGATGATTGCGGTTTTATCCACGTACGCCGACTCCGCAATCAATGGCAGATCACCTGAAGGATTCTTGCGGATCATGGCTTGCTCAATGCCTCGTACAAAGTGTTGAGGTTGTATTCGAACAGCCCGGTGAAGGTGTTGGCCGGGCCAGTTGCAGCGAGGGCATCGGAGTACAACGTGCCACCGATATGCGCGCCGCTTTCATCAGCGATTTGCTTGAGCAGGCGCGTGTCCTTGATGTTTTCCATGAACACCGCTTTGACCTTGGCCTGACGGATCTGTGTGATCAGCGCAGCGACTTCGGCGGCCGAAGGTTCGCGTTCGGTGGACAGACCTTGCGGCGCCATGAAGTTGATGCCGTAAGCCTGACCGAGATAGCCGAAGGCATCATGGGAGGTGACGATTTTGCGATTACCCGGCGGCAGCGAACCGAGCTTGGTTTTAGCCTCGGCGAGCAAGGCGTAGATCTTTTTCAGATAGGCCTGGCTGTTGTGTTCGTAGTCGGCTTTGTTTGCAGGGTCGGCGGCGATCAGCGCTTTGGTGATGTTGCTGATGTACAACTCGGTGTTCGCCAGGTTGTGCCAGGCGTGCGGGTCGGGAATGATTTCGCCGTCTTCATCCAGCGAGCGCGGAATGACGCCGTGGCTGGCGTTGATGACCGGGGCTTTGGTTTCGGTGCTGGTCACCAGGCGGTCCAGCCATGGCTCGAAACCCAGCCCGTTCTTGATGATCAGTCTGGTGTTGAGCAATGCCTTTGCATCGTCCGGCGTCGGTTCGTAGGTGTGGGCATCGGCGTCCGGACCGACCATGTTGGTGATCTGAATATGGTCGCCGCCGACCTGATGGGTCATGTCGGCGAGGATGCTGAAGCTGGTGATCACCTGGAGTTTTTCCGCGGCAGACAGCGACATCGACAGCATCAGACTGAATAGCACGAGTAAAGCGCGCATCGGGTTACACCTCATGGGGATGTGAGCAAAGGCGGGCGGCGCAGCAAACCGTGTACCGGACCGAACACCACGGACAGCAGATACCAACCGCCAGCCACCAGCACGATTGCCGGGCCGCTGGGCAGCGAGTAGTAGAACGACAGCAACAATCCGAGCCAGACCGAGAGGCTGCCGAGCAACGCGGCGATGATGATCAGCACCGGCAAACGACGACTCCAGAAGCGAGAAGCGGCGGCCGGCAGCATCATCAAACCGACCACCATCAGCGCGCCGATAGCCTGGAAACCGATCACCAGGTTCAGCACCACCAACGTCAGAAATACCCCGTGAGCCAGCGGCCCGAGGCGGCTGACGGTTTGCAGAAAGAGCGGGTCGAGGGTGTCCAGCAACAGTGGTTTGTAGATCAGGGCCATGGCGATCAGGCTGAAGCCCGAGACCCAGAGCATGCCGGTCAAGGTCGGGCCATCGACCGCCAGCGCCGAACCGAATAACAGGTGCAACAGGTCCAGCCGCTTGCCGGCGATACCGAGGATCAGCACGCCGCTGGCCAGCGATATCGGGTAAATCGCGGCCAGGCTCGCGTCCTCCCGCAAGCCGGTGCGACGGGTGATCCAGGCGGCCAGTCCGGCCATGCTCAGGCCGGCACCGAGACCGCCGAGGGTCAGTGCGGGCAGGCTCAACCCGGCGAACCAGAAACCCAGTGCAGCGCCGGGCAAGATGCCGTGAGCCACTGCATCGCCGATCAGACTCATGCGCCGCAGAATCAGAAACACCCCAAGCGGCGCCGTACTACAGGCCAGAACAAGGCCACCCAGCAGTGCTCGACGCATGAATACGAATTCGTGAAACGGTTGCCAAAGGTGAGCAGCAGCGATCATCAAGCCACCTGCGTCTGAGGTTGTTGGCGAATCAGCTCGGTACTGGGACCGAGGACGCAGCCGCTGCTTTTGATCAGTAGCGCTTGTGGAATCTGTTGGCGCACGGCGGCCAAGTCATGACACACCACGACCAGGGTTCGGCCGTCTGCATGCCAGGCGTGGAGGTGTTTCCAGAGCAGCGCCTGGCCGAGTTCGTCGAGTGCGGCGTGGGGTTCGTCGAGCAGCAGTAAGGGCGCTTCGGCGAGGCTCAATCGGGCGAGTAGGGCACGCTGCAATTCGCCTCCGGAGAGGGCCATCAACGGGCGATGCTTCAGACTGGTCAGGCACCAGTCTTCCAATGCAGCCTTGAGTCGCTGGCTGCGAATTTCCGGAGTTTGCTTGTTGCCCCAAAAACCGGCGGCCACCAACTCTTGCAGGCTGATGGGGAATTGTCGGTCCAGGTGTTGTTGCTGAGGCAGGAACGAAAGGCCACCCTTGCGTGGAACATCAATGACGACGTTGCCGGCCAGTGGCTTTTGCAGGCCGGCGATGACTTTCAGCAGGCTGCTTTTGCCCGACCCGTTGGCGCCGATGACGGCGGTCAGACTCCCCTTGGGCAGTTCGAAATCAACTGCTGGAGTGAGCGGCTGACCGGGTGCGCCCCAGCGCAAGGCTTGGCATCGGATCATGCGGCCTCCCAGTTCCAGCGGCTTTCGGCGACGGCATCGTGGGCATGAAGACTTTCGGCGTGGACGACTCGCACTTTGAAGGCGTTGATGCCCGGGGAGCGTCTCAATGCCAGGTTCAGGCGTCGCGCGGCGTCTTCGCAGAACATCAGGTTCTGACCGTTGGCGAGGGCGAAAGCTTGTTCGTCGGCGCGTTTCACGGCGGTTTGCACAGCGGTGCCGAGAGCGGCTTCCGCGTCGTTGATCGCGGCGATCAGTGGCAGGTCATCCAGATAGTCATCCAGACGCAGCTGCAATTGCGCATTACTGCGTTGGCTATGCGGCGTCGCGACGATGCCTTTCGTGGAACCGAGCCAAGCCAGAACGTCTGCGTGTTGCAATGGTTGATTGGCGAAGTCATCAACGAATTGCTGCTGAATCAACTGCCTCGAGAGGGCTGCTGAGCATGGACAGGTTGAGGAATATGGAACGTCGATTTTTAGTTCCACGTGGAACATCGCGTTTTTCAGACTCGCTTCGATGCTCACCGGATAGGTTTTCCAGCCGGCCAACGGACTGACGAGCGCGGGTCTTTTGAGCAGAAGTTCGGTGTGAATTTTTAGGTAAGCGTTGTGGGAAAGTCCTTCATGAGTCTCGAGAAAACTCAGCAAGACTCGCCGCAACAACGCGGGTGAAAGGTTTTCCTGCTCAAGCATTTCCAGCGCCAGGTACAGCCGCGACATATGGATGCCACGCGCCTCTCCATCGTCGAGGCTAACGCCAGCGTCGGCTTTTGCACTCAGTCGCTGGCCATCGAATAAAACAGGAAGAGCAATGCCGCACATGCCCACCCAATCGAGTGGCAGGGCTTGGCGTGAGGCCTGCGCGGCGATATCCGGCAGAGTCAGCGCATTCATGAGCAGGTCCATCGTGGGAGTTGATTTGGTATGTTATATTATAACAATCAAATCGACGATGCCTTTTTCGTGAACGAGTTTTCATCATGCACAGACGTCACTTGCTCAACCTGATTCTGGCCAGCGCAGCCTTTGCGTTACCTTTTGGTGTGTCGGCCACGCAAATTCGCAATGCACGACTGTGGCGTTCGGACGACGAGCTGCGACTGGTGTTCGATCTGAGCGGGCCGGTGCAGTACAAAACCTTTTCCCTGAGTGCTCCGGAGCGGCTGATCATCGATCTGAGTGGCGCCAACTTCAGTGGCGACTTCAGTCAGCTGGCGCTCGACAACTCGGTGATTCGCGCGATCCGTTCCGGGCATTTCGGTCAGGGCGACACGCGGATCGTCCTCGACCTCAGCGGTCCGGTGCAGCTCAACAGCTTCCTGTTGCCGCCACAGGATGGGCAGGGGCACCGATTGGTGCTCGATATGAAGGCCATTGCTCCGCTACAGATCGCGGCGGCGCCGTCGGACAAACGTGAGCCCATCATCGACAAGGCTCATCCCAAGCGCGACATCATTGTGGTGGTCGACCCTGGTCACGGCGGCAAAGACCCGGGCGCGGTCGGCGCCAAAGGTGAGCGGGAGAAAGACGTGGTGCTATCGATCGCCCAGCTGTTGGCCAAGAGGCTGAAGCGTGAAAAGGGCTTCGACGTGAAACTGGTGCGTAACGACGACTTCTTCGTCCCGCTGCGCAAGCGCGTGGAGATCGCCCGCAAGCACAAGGCCGACATGTTCATTTCGGTCCATGCGGACGCAGCACCGCGTCTCACGGCTTCAGGTGCGTCGGTGTACTGCCTGTCCGAAGGTGGTGCGACCTCGGCCACCGCACGTTTCATGGCGCAACGGGAGAACGGCGCGGACCTGTTGGGCGCCACCAGCTTGCTCAATCTCAAGGACAAGGATCCGATGCTCGCCGGGGTGATTCTCGACATGTCGATGAACGCCACCATCGCCGCCAGTTTGCAGTTGGGCAACACGGTGCTCGGCAGTCTGGCGGGCATTACCACGCTGCATCAGAAGCGTGTGGAACAGGCGGGTTTCGCCGTGTTGAAGTCGCCGGATGTGCCATCGATTCTGGTGGAAACCGGCTTCATCTCGAACGCCCGCGACAGCCAGCGACTGGTGACGGCGCGGCATCAGCAGGCCGTGGCGGATGGTTTATTCGAAGGCTTGCAGCGTTACTTCCAGAAGAATCCCCCAATGAACAGCTATATTGCCTGGCAGCAGGAGCAGAAAAAGGCACAGGCCTAGCAACCTGTCATCCGGCTACAGGTGAACTTCGCGCTGCTGCCTCCGGAACTGGAGAACCGATTGATGGTTGTCCAGCCAACCCGACGGTTGTAGCCGACCCAGGCTTCGCCATCGGATGCGAGGCCGGTAAAGAACGTCAGTTGCCCGTAGCGGCTGTTGGTTTGCGCCCAATGGCGTTTGCCGGCCACTTCGAAGCCGCGCAAGTAGATCGTGCTACCCACGGTATTAACGCTGTAGGCATTGCCGTCGGCATCCACGCAAGCCAGCAGGTTGGCGCTACGGGTGCATTTGGCCAGGCTGGGGACTTGTCCCCAGGCATTGACCGCGATCAGCAACGAAAGGCTCAGTAACGAGAATCTCAGGGCGTTTCCCATGGCATTTCTCAAGGGGCGGACGGGCTAAAGCATCGTGCCCTTTGTCGTTGTGGGCAAGAGGGGGAGTGGTTTGTTTGTGTTGTTATACTATAACATAAATTAAGCCCGACATTGCGACCGGGCATCCCTGTGAGGAATACCTGATGCCCAATCGTCTTCCCGTGACTGTCCTGTCGGGCTTTCTCGGCGCCGGAAAAAGTACACTGCTTAATTACGTACTACGTAATCGCGATAATTTGCGGGTCGCGGTGATCGTCAACGACATGAGCGAGATCAATATCGATGGCAGCGAAGTTCAACGCGATGTCAGCCTGAACCGTGCCGAAGAAAAACTCGTGGAAATGAGCAACGGCTGCATTTGCTGCACCTTGCGCGAAGACCTGCTCGAAGAAGTCAGCAAACTCGCCAGGGACGGTCGTTTCGATTATCTGCTGATCGAGTCCACCGGCATTTCCGAGCCGCTGCCCGTGGCGGAAACCTTCACCTTTCGCGATGAAGAAGGGCAGAGCCTGGCCGACATTGCGCGGCTCGACACCATGGTCACCGTGGTCGACGGCATGAACTTCTTGCTCGACTACCAAGCCGCCGAAAGCCTCGCTTCCCGTGGTGAAACCCTGGGCGAGGAGGACGAGCGCTCGATCACTGACCTGTTGATCGAGCAGATCGAATTCGCCGACGTGATCCTGATCAGCAAGATCGATTTGATCAGCAGCCGCGAACGCCAGGAGCTGATCGCGATCCTCGAACGGCTCAATGCCGAGGCCGAAATCATTCCGATGGTCATGGGCGAGGTGCCACTCAAGAAGATCCTCAACACTGGGCGTTTCGACTTCGAGAAGGCCGCTCAGGCACCAGGATGGTTACAGGAATTGCGCGGTGAACACGTGCCGGAAACCGAGGAGTACGGCATTGCCTCCACGGCTTATCGGGCGCGGCGACCGTTTCATCCGCAGCGCTTTTTCAGCTTCATCGATCGCCCGTGGGTGAACGGCAAACTGCTGCGTTCCAAGGGTTTTTTCTGGCTGGCCAGCAAACACATGGATGCCGGCAGCTGGTCCCAGGCCGGCGGCTTGATGCGTCACGGGTTTGCCGGGCGCTGGTGGCGTTTCGTGCCGAAAAACCAGTGGCCGCAAGACGAAGAAAGCACCGCCGGGATCATGGAGAACTGGACGGCCGCCACCGGCGATTGCCGGCAGGAACTGGTGTTTATCGGCCAGAACATCGACTTTGCACAACTCACCACCGAACTTGATAACTGCCTGCTGACTGATGATGAAATGGCCCTGGGCGTCGAGGGTTGGCGGTTGTTGCCCGATCCGTTCGGTCCCTGGCACGAAGAGGCGGCTGCCTGATGCTGGCGCCCAGTCTGAAGCTGCGACCGGTCATTGCTCAGGTTCAAGGTGAAACGCCAAAGGTGCTGACCGGGATTCTGGACGACGGTGTGAACCTCGCCCTTTGGCAGCGCCAACTGCCGGCGCACATTGCCGATTTCGGTCGCTTGCTGTTGTCCCTGAACCAGCCGCTGGCCGAGTCGCTTTCCCTTGAAATGGCCAGTGATGACGCCGAACCCAATCTCCACGGTTTAGCCACAGGCTTCAGCGATCTTGAAGGCTACGAAGGCTTTATCGCCGACGTTTCCTGGCTGGTCAGCGCGTTCGCCTGCCTGTTGGGCGCCCAACGCGTCGGCCTGCGCCTGCGGGTTCTGGACAAAGCCATGTGCCCGCGTTTCCACGTCGATCATGTGCCGGTGCGGTTGATCACTACCTACGCAGGGACCGGCAGCCAATGGCTGAAAGAAGGGGCGATGGATCGCCGCCGATTAGGCGAGCCTGACGCCGAACCCCAGGATGATTCGCTGATCCAGCGTATCGCCAGCGGCGAAGTGGCGCTGCTTAAAGGAGAGAAGTGGCACGGCAACGAAGGTTTCGGTCTGGTTCACCGTTCGCCGCAGCCGGCACCGGGCGAGCGTCGTTTGATCCTGACCCTCGACTGGCTGGGCTGACGGCTCAAGGTTTGAGCCAGGTTCCCTGGCTCTGGGCTTCGCAAAACGGCTTCAGATACGCCGCATCGGTGGCCACGCCGTAATAGTGAATATCCTGCCGGTAAGGCATATTGGCGACTTGAGCGTTGCTGCATACCCCGAACGCGCCGGCGGGGCATTGGTCGACGTACTGCACCTCGACTTTCTGCCCGGCCAGATTCGGCTGGCAGAAGCCGTCGGCGAACAGTTTTTCCGGGATGTTGCGGTTCTGCTGGCAGACCTTCACGTCCAGCCGCGCTGCCGTACTATGTACCACGCAGGCCTGGGCCAGCGCTTCACCCGACGTGAGTGCCAGAAGCAACGACCATCCCATCAACCGCATCCTTTACCTCCTCAGAAAACTTCGACCATGTTGCAGAACATTCCCACCCACGTCATTGCCGGCCCGCTGGGTGCCGGCAAGACCAGCCTGATCAAGCACCTGCTGGCGCAGCGGCCGGCCGGTGAGCGCTGGGCGGTGCTGATCAACGAATTCGGCCAGATCGGCCTGGATGCTGCGCTGCTGACCCAGGACGCCGATGGTATCGCACTGGGGGAAGTGGCCGGGGGGTGTTTGTGTTGCGTCAATGGTGCGCCATTTCAGATCGGCCTCGGACGGTTGCTGCGCAAGGCACGACCGGATCGACTGTTTATCGAACCCTCCGGACTGGGGCATCCGGCTCAGTTGCTCAGGCAATTGAGTGAGGCGCCGTGGCAAGGCGTCCTGGCGGTGCAGCCTTGCGTGCTGGTACTGGACGCCCGGGCACTCGCGGCCGGAAAACCGCTGCCAGCGGCGCAACAGCAAGCCTTGGACAGTGCCGGGTTGCTGTTGCTGAACAAGGCGGAAAGCCTCGACGACAGTGATCGCCAGCGAGTTGTCGCACAGTTGCCGTCGCGTCCTTTGTACTGGACGCAGCAAGCTGTCTTGCCGCTGAGCGAGTTACCGGGCCTCAAGGCTCAGGCTGTCGCGGGTGTGGATAACTTCATCGTGCCCAAGGGGCTGGCGCAGATGCCGGCCATCTGGACTGACCCCGCCCAGCCGATTTGCTTGAGTCAGGCGCAAGAGGGTGGCTGGAGCGTCGGCTGGCGCTGGCATCCGAGTCAGACGTTCGATGCAGTGCTTGTTGGAAAGTGGCTTGAGAGCCTTGAATGGCTGCGGGCGAAGCTGGTTATCCACAGTGTCGAGGGCTGGGTGTCGGCCAACGCACTGGATAACTCGCTACTGGATTGGCAGCCCAGCGAATGGCAACGGGATTCGCGCATCGAGTTGATTTTCAGTGAAGTGCAGGATGTTGAGTCACTGCAAAGAGATCTGGCCGATTGCCGGTCGGGGTGAAGATCAAAAGACCGCAGCTCCTATGGTGCGATCTTTTAATCTTCAGGGACGCCACTTGGTGTGTTCTTGCCGCCACTGGCTCAATTCAATCACCTCGGCGCTGGGTTTTGCGACTTCGACCACCGGTGGTGTGTCGTCGAATGGCATTGGGTAGGGCGCGAGCTCGATCTGTGCGCTATGGGCGCCGAACTGAGTGATGGTGCCGTTGTGGCGGGTTTCACCGGTCACGGTGAATTCGAAGTTATACACACGGGCCAGGCGCCGACGGCCGTTGGCGTCTTTAATGAAAGCGATCTTTTTCAAAGCTACGTTGCCGTCCAGCAACTCGATCCGCAACTTGGCGCAATGCTGCTGAACCCGCTCCAGAGCGCGTTCACGCAATCCGTGGTTGTGCCACAGCCATGCGCCACCGGTGGCGAGCAGCATGAACACGAAGATATTTCCGAGGGTCAGCATCAACAGGGTGCTCCAACAAGATAGTGCCAGCTTAACTGCGTCTCTGGTCTGTCGTACAGGCTGCGTTTAGTCGCATACTGCGCGGCTCGAATTTCAATCGGTTTATGGAAAACTCACCGCATGAAACGTACGCCCCATCTGCTCGCCATCCAGTCCCATGTGGTGTTCGGCCACGCTGGCAACAGCGCCGCGGTTTTCCCGATGCAGCGGGTCGGGGTGAACGTCTGGCCACTCAATACCGTGCAGTTCTCCAACCACACGCAATATGGCCAGTGGGCCGGGGAAGTGCTGGCCCCGCATCAGATTCCGGAATTGGTGGAGGGGATCGCGGCGATTGGCGAACTGGGCAACTGCGATGCCGTGTTGTCCGGCTACCTCGGCAGCGCTGCCCAGGGCCGGGCGATTCTGGCGGGGGTGGAGCGAATCAAATCGATTAATCCCAAAGCCTTATACCTTTGCGACCCGGTGATGGGCCATCCGGAGAAAGGCTGCAGCGTTCCAGCCGAAGTCAGCGATTTCCTGCTGGAAGAGGCAGCGGCAATAGCCGACTTCATGTGCCCGAATCAGTTGGAGCTGAACAGCTTCTCGGGGCGCAAGGCGCAGTCACTGTTCGATTGCCTGGCCATGGCGCGGGCGCTGCTGGCGCGCGGCCCGAAGGCGGTGTTGGTCAAGCATCTGGACTATCCCGGCAAACTGGCGGATGGCTTCGAGATGTTGCTGGTGACCGCTGAAGGCAGCTGGCACTTGCGTCGGCCGCTGCTGGCGTTTCCGCGTCAGCCGGTGGGCGTTGGCGATCTGACTTCCGGGCTGTTCCTGGCGCGCGTGCTGCTGGGTGACAGTCTGCTGAGCGCCTTTGAGTTCACCGCGGCGGCGGTGCATGAAGTGTTGCTGGAAACCCAGGCTTGCGCCAGCTATGAGCTGGAACTGGTGCGAGCGCAGGACCGGATCGCCCATCCGCGGGTGCGGTTCGAGGCGATGGCGATCAGCCTTTAAAAGCTTCGCGGGCAAGCCTCGCTCCTACACAGGGATGGCGCATTACCCATAGGAGCGAGCGGTGCGGCGATCCGACTTGCCCGCGAAAGCGATCTAAAGACTGAACACGTCAGGCGTCGCCCTTGATTTCCTGATAGCGCTTTTCCAGTTCCTGACGAATCTGCCGACGCTGCTGGGCTTGCATGTATCGACGCTTGTCTTCGCTGTTCTGCGGTTGCAGTGGCGGGACGGAGGCCGGTTTACGCTGGTCATCCACCGCGACCATGGTGAAGAAGCAGCTGTTGGTGTGGCGCACCGAGCGCTCGCGAATGTTCTCGGTCACGACCTTGATGCCCACTTCCATCGAGGTATTACCGGTGTAGTTGACCGAGGCCAGAAAGGTCACCAGCTCACCGACATGAATCGGCTCGCGGAAGATCACCTGATCCACTGACAAGGTCACTACGTAACGGCCGGCATACCGGCTGGCGCAAGCGTAGGCCACTTCATCGAGGTATTTGAGCAGGGTGCCGCCGTGGACATTGCCTGAGAAGTTGGCCATGTCGGGGGTCATCAATACCGTCATCGACAGCTGGGCGTTTCCGGGTTCCATAACGTACTCACGGGTTCAAGGCAGGGGTTGGGGGTTACACCTCTGTGGGTGCTTGTCGGTGTTTTTCAAACCAACAGTTATCGGGACGCCGGGCGGGGAGGCGCCGTCACGCCCGAAGCGATCTGTTTCCATATATTGCACCGTCTTTGCGCCGGAAGTCGTGGTGTTACCCTTCAAAAGCCCACCCCCGAAGGAGCCACACACCATGCATGCCATCAGTTTCATTCAGGATCTGGCAGTGATCATGTTGATTGCGGGTGTGGTGACCGTGCTCTTTCATCGTCTCAAACAACCGGTGGTGCTCGGCTACATCGTCGCCGGTTTCATTATCGGCCCGCACACGCCGCCCTTCGGCCTGATCCACGACGAAGAAACCATCAAGACCCTCGCCGAGCTCGGGGTGATTTTCCTGATGTTCTGCCTGGGGCTGGAGTTCAGCCTGCGCAAGCTGTTCAAGGTCGGCGCCACGGCGTTTATCGCGGCCTTCCTGGAAATCGTCCTGATGATCTGGATCGGCTACGAAATCGGCCGCTGGTTCGACTGGAATACCATGGACTCGCTGTTCCTCGGCGCGATCCTGGCGATTTCCTCGACCACCATCATCGTCAAGGCGCTCAATGACCTGAAGATGAAGAACGAGCGTTTTGCGCAGTTGATCTTTGGCGTACTGATCGTCGAGGACATCCTCGGTATCGGCATCATCGCCTTGCTGTCGAGCATCGCCGTCAGCGGTACGGTCAGTTCCGGCGAAGTATTTTCCACCGTCGGCAAGCTTTCCCTGTTCATGATTGTCGCACTGGTCATCGGCATTCTGCTGGTGCCGCGACTACTGGCCTATGTGGCGAAATTCGAAAGCAATGAGATGTTGCTGATTACCGTGCTGGGCCTGTGTTTCGGCTTCTGCTTGCTGGTGGTCAAGCTTGAATACAGCATGGTTCTCGGCGCGTTCCTGATCGGTGCGATCATGGCCGAATCTCGCCAGCTGCTGAAAATCGAGCAGTTGATCGAGCCGGTTCGCGACCTGTTCAGTGCGATCTTCTTCGTCGCCATCGGCCTGATGCTCGACCCGATGATCCTGCTGCAATACGCCTGGCCGATTGTGGTGATCACTGTGGCGGTAGTGCTGGGCAAGATGCTGTCCTGCGGCCTCGGCGCGTTTATCGCCGGCAATGACGGACGCACCTCACTGCGCGTGGGGATGGGGCTTTCACAGATTGGCGAATTCTCTTTCATCATCGCCGCGCTGGGCATGACGCTGCAGGTCACCAGCAGCTTTCTCTATCCGGTGGCTGTGGCCGTCTCGGTGATCACCACGCTGTTGACGCCCTATCTGATCCGCGCGGCCGATCCGCTGTCGATCAAGCTTGCTGCCGTGATGCCGCAGCGTCTGGCTCGTGTGCTGGGGATGTATGGCGAATGGCTGCGCAGCATCCAGCCTCAGGGCGAGGGCGCGCTGTTGGCGTCGATGATTCGGCGGATTCTGTTGCAGGTGGGGGTCAATCTGGCGCTGGTGGTTGCGATCTTTTTATCGGGCGCCTTCTTCGCCGAGCGCATGTCCGTTTACCTGCAAGACTGGATCAGCGACCCGAGCTGGCAAAAAGCGTTGATCTGGGGCGGGGCGTTGCTGTTGTCGCTGCCGTTCCTGATCGCCGCCTATCGCAAGCTCAAGGCGCTGTCGATGCTGCTGGCAGAAATGGGGGTGAAGCCGGAGATGGCCGGCCGTCACACGCAGCGAGTGCGTCGGGTGATCGCCGAAGTGATCCCGATCCTCTCGCTGCTGGTGATTTTCCTGCTGCTGGCAGCCTTGTCAGCCAGTATTCTGCCGACCAACAAGTTGCTGGTGCTGATTGTCGTGGTCGCGGCCGCGGTGGCGGCGCTGCTCTGGCGCTGGTTCATCCGCGTGCATACGCGGATGCAGGTGGCCTTGCTGGAAACCCTGGACAACCACAAGGATTCGTCAAGCCACTGACAAGTCGTGCAGGGGTAAATCAGCTTTCCAGCCAGACGTCCCGTGCCCAGTGCCAGACCGATTCCCAGGTTTCTTCGGCGAGTAACTCTTCTTCGGCCAGCCACAACACCACGGTGCCGTCTTCTTCGACGCAGTAGTAGTTGTCACCGTCCTGGCAAATCGGGATCAGGCTGCGATCAACACCAGCGTCCCAGGCGTTGGCGGCAACGTCCGGCAGGTAGGTGTGGGATTGCGGGTCGGTGACGGTCACCGGCTCCAGGCTGCCGTAGACTACATCGCTGACGGTCAGCAGGAATTCTCTGAATACGAAGGGAATGTCGATGAACAGTTGTTCTTCGATTTCTACCAGCAGATCTTCGTCGGGCAACTCCAAGGGGACCGGTACCGGTTCGTTGGCTTCACGCAGTTGTTCGATGATTTCTTCCACGTCCGGGATCCTCTTGCTTGATGGCGCGGTTTAGTTGGGGCGGTTTATACAGTAGCTCGCTATAGATGCAACCGTGAAATAGAAAACCCCGGCAGAGCCGGGGTTTTCATTACAGCATGCGAAAGCGCGGAGTTATCAGCCGTTCTGGCGGATACCTGCTACCAGCCAAGGCTGGTTTTCGCCCTGTGGACGTTCCATGTTCCAGCTTTCGCTGAACACTTCGCCCTGGTCGAAACGCGAGGTCTTCGACACGCCGCTGAAGGTCAGGGTGGCGATGGTCTTGTCCGCACGGTCATCAACGCCGTCCAGTTGTACCTGGAGGTTGTCGATGTAGGTCGACTGGAAGCCGTCGCCCAGGTCGGCACGTTCGCGCTTGAGGAACTCCAGCAGTTGCGGGGTTACGAACTCGGCGATCTTGTCCATTTCGTTGGCGTCCCAGTGCTGTTGCAAGGACTGGAAATGGTTGCGTGCGGCTTCGACGAAGCGCTCTTCGTTGAACCAGGCCGGAGCATTGATCACTGGGCGTGCGGCAGGTGCAGCCGAACCGCCGAAGATCGAACCCATGGCAGGCTTCTGCTCGAACACTTCACGTTGCATCGGCGCGCCGGCCGGAGCCAGGTGCTCCTGCTGCTTGCGACGACGAGCGGCAATGAAGCGGAAGACCAGGAAGGCGATGACCGCCATGATCAGGATGTCGAAGAACTGCATGCCCTGGAAACCGCCGCCCATGAACATGGAAGCCAGCAGGCCACCGGCCGCGATACCGGCCAGAGGGCCGAGCCAGCGCGAAGCACCGCCGGCCTTGGCGGCAGCGCCAGCGGCACCGGCCGCGCCGGCAGTGGCGGCTGCACCGCCCACGCCAGGAGAAGAAGGAGCCATTTGGCTGGTCTGGTGAGTCGGCGCAGCGCCGACACTCTTGCCGCCACCAAAGCGCTTGGCGTTGGCGTCCAGGCTCATCGTCAGGCCGATGCACAACGCCATGGCGATGCTAAGAAAACGTTTCATAAAGGGAATTCCCATTTGTGGATGGCACGCGCGCCATGTTGCACAGCTGAAGTGTCACTGGCTAGCGGCAGAGTGTTTCGGGCTTTTGCCTGACAGGTTCTGTTCAGCTTCAGTCTGCGCAATAAGGCCTGTTAACGTTCGTCAGTAGGACGAGTGGATAGCTTCTGTAGGAAGGATGCTTAGCGCCGCAGCGCCAGCATGACGACACCGGCCGTAATCAGGCCGATTCCGCCCCATTGGCGCAGGTCGAGTTTTTCGCCCAGCAGGATTACGCCGAGCACCGCCACCAGCACCACGCTGAGTTTGTCCACCGGAGCGACCAACGAGGCCGGCCCCAGTTTCAGCGCGCGGAAGTAGCAGATCCACGAGGCACCAGTGGCCAGTCCCGACAGCAGCAGGAACAGGTAGCTCCTGGCCGAGATCGATCCTAATGACTGATATTGGCCCGTGGCGTACAAAATCAAGGCCAGGCTGACCAAAACCACCACCGTGCGCAGCAGCGTGGCGAAGTCCGAGTTGACGTTTTCGATGCCGATTTTGGCGAAGATCGCGGTCATGGCGGCAAACGCCGCCGACATCAGGGCCCAGAATGTCCAGGAAGAAAAGAAACCCGAGCCCATGCTTTCGCGCCTTTCATAAGATCAATCTGAAACAAAGAACCTTGTGGGAGCGAACAGGCTCGCCCCCACATTAAATCACTGGCAGGTTTTAGATCGCTTCCAGCTTGGCGTAACCGAGCATCAGCCACTTGCTGCCTTCGCTGAAGTTCACCTGCACCCGCGCCTGAGCACCGGCGCCTTCGAAATTCAGGATCACACCGTCGCCGAACACCGAATGCCGCACAGTCTGGCCGAGGCTGAACCCGGTGTCCGGGATCTCGCTGCCGCCGAACAGGCTGCTGGAACTCTGCTGCTGGCCACCGCCGAACGGACGGCTGACGCTGTTGGACAGTCGCACTTCCTGGATCAGGCCTTTGGGCACTTCACGGACGAAACGCGACACCTTGTTGTAGGTCTCGCTGCCGTACAAGCGTCGGGTTTCAGCATAAGTCAGCACAAGGTTCTGCATCGCCCGGGTGATACCGACGTAGGCCAGACGCCGCTCTTCTTCAAGGCGGCCGGGTTCTTCCAGGCTCATCTTGTGCGGGAACAGGCCTTCTTCCATGCCCACCAGGAACACGTAAGGGAATTCCAGGCCCTTGGCGCTGTGCAGGGTCATTAGCTGAATGCTGTCTTCGTGCTCGTCGGCCTGGGTGTCCCCGGCCTCCAGCGAGGCGTGGCCGAGGAATGCCGCCAGTGGCGATTGCTCTTCGTCCTCTTCCGGGTTTTCGAAGTTGCGCGCGGCGCTGACCAGTTCCTCAAGGTTTTCTACCCGGGCCTGGCCTTTCTCGCCTTTTTCCGCCTGGTGGTAGGCGATCAGCCCCGACTGCTCGATGACGGTCTGGGTCATCAGGTGCAACGGCATTTCCATGCACTTGGCGGCGAGGTTCTCGATCAGTTCCATAAACGCCCCAAGAGCACCGGCAGCGCGCCCGGTCAGGCCCTTGTTGGCCACCAGCTGACGCATGGCTTCCCACATCGACACGTCGCTGTGGCGCGCATGATCGCGAATCGCTTCGACGGTTTTTTCGCCGATGCCACGGGCCGGAACGTTGATCACCCGCTCCAGGGCCGCATCGTTGCCACGGCCTTCCAACAAACGCAGGTAAGCCATGGCGTTCTTGATTTCTGCCCGTTCAAAGAAGCGCTGACCGCCATAAATGCGGTACGGGATGCGCTCGCGCAGCAAGGCTTCTTCCAAAACGCGCGATTGGGCGTTAGAGCGGTACAGAATCGCGATATCACTGCGAGCCAAGCCGGTTTTCAGCGCGCTTTCAATGGTTTCAACCACGTAGCGTGCTTCATCGTGTTCGTTGAACGCGGCGTACAGATTGATCGCTTCGCCTTCGCCACCATCGGTCCACAGCTCTTTGCCCATGCGCCCGGTATTGTTGGCGATCAGGGCGTTGGCGGCCTTGAGGATCCCGGCGGTGGAGCGGTAGTTCTGCTCCAGACGAATGATCTCGGCATCCGGGAAGTCGTCGGAATACTGATAGATGTTCTCGATTTTCGCGCCGCGCCAGCCATAGATCGACTGATCGTCGTCGCCGACCACCATCAGGCTGTCGCCACCCTTGGCCAGCAGACGCAGCCAGGCGTACTGCACGGCGTTGGTGTCCTGGAACTCGTCCACCAGAATGTGCCGGAAGCGTTTCTGATAATGGGCGAGCAGGCCCGGGTGGTCGCGCCACAGATCGAGGGCGCGCAGCAGCAGTTCGGAGAAGTCGATGACGCCGGCGCGCAGGCACGCAGCCTCGTAGGCTTCATAAATGCTGCGCATGGTCGCCAGGAACAGATCGCCGCTGGCTTGAATATGTTGTGGACGCAGACCTTCGTCTTTCTGCCCGTTGATGAACCACTGGGCCTGCCGGGCCGGCCAGCGTTGCTCGTCCAGGCCCTGCTCGCGGATCACCCGCTTGACCAGCCGTTGCTGGTCGTCGCTGTCGAGAATCTGGAAGGTCTGGCTCAGGCCCGCCTCTTGCCAGTGCGCCCGCAATAAGCGGTGCGCCAGGCCGTGGAAGGTGCCGACCCACATGCCGGCCGGGTTGATACCCATCAGCTGCTCGATGCGATGACGCATCTCGGCAGCGGCCTTGTTGGTGAAGGTCACCGACAGAATGGAGTGGGGCGAGGCGTTTTCGACCTGGATCAACCAGGCGATACGGTGCACCAGCACTCGGGTTTTACCGGAGCCAGCACCGGCCAGGACCAACTGACGACCCACGGAGGCAGCTACGGCCTGGCGTTGGGCATCGTTGAGGGAGTTCAGCAGAAGGGAGAGATCATCGCGCATCGGGGCATTCTAGGGTGCGCCGTCACACCGGGCAAACCGAGCTTTGCCTTAGCCGATGAAAGAAGCATCGACGATGACCGGTTGGTCACTGGCTGCAAGCAGGGACGGGGCTCGCCTGGCGGCTTTTGCGCCGGATGCGGGCGACTAAAACTTTTGTCTATTTTATGACCTGAGGCAGTTTGGTCCGGGCATTTGCTTGTGTATGCTCCGTCCACAATTCGGGCTCGCATGCTCAACTATAAGAACAAGAACATCGCCTATGACCCTCAGCTCCGACCTGTCGGGCCCCTCCGTGGAGCCTCGGGCTATCCGCAAACAGTACGCCATGGAGATGGCGGTCGAACGCACGCGTCTGCTGTACCAGGGCTCGCTCTTGCCGACGCTTTTCATGTTGATCAACGGTCTGGTCTGCGCCGGGTTGCTCTGGAGCCCGCAGCGTTACTTCGTGGTCAGCGTCTGGCTGATCTGGTTGCTGTCGCTGGTGGCGTTGCGAGTGATTCAGGTCGCGGCCTTCGATTCGGCGATTCCCCACCGTCAGGCCCATCCGATCTGGCGTCGCATGTTTCTGCTCGGTTCGGCGATGACCGGCCTGACCCTGGCCGGTGCCGGCATCGCGCTGGTGCCCGCTGACAATTTCATCCAGCAAGCGTGGGTGTTCGGCCTGATCGGCGCCGCGGCCCTCTCGGCCAGCGTCGCTTATGCGGTCAGCCTGCCAGCATTTCTATCCTTTACCTTGCCCTGTCTGTTGCCCGCCATCGGCTATCTGTTCTGGGGCGGCGATGAACAGGAGCAGGGCTGGGGCTGGTTCGGGCTGATTCTGCTGGGCTCGTTGAGCGTGGTCGCCTGGCAGGTCAATCGGTTGATCGATCAGGGTTTGTTGCGGCGTTTTCAAAATCAGGCGCTGATCGAGCACTTGCAGCAGGCGCAAAGTCGCAGCGAGCAACTCAATCACGAACTGGCCAGGGAAATCGACCAGCGTCGTCGCGCCGAAGAAGAATTGCGCGAAACCCAGGTCGACCTTGAAAACCGGGTCGCCCAACGCAGTCTGGAACTGGACGCGGCCAACCAGGCCTTGAGCAAGAGCGAAGCGCGGCTGGCGCTGGCGTTGAAAGCGAGTGAGCTCGGTTTGTGGGACTGGAACCTGCAGACCGACGAAGTTCATCACACTCAGCTCCAGGAGTTGTTCGGGCTGGAGCCGGAATACGTGACGGCGATGCTCCGCCACCTCAAGCCGAGGCTGCACCCCGACGACTTGCCAGCGCTGAAGCGGGCGCTGGTCGAGCATTTGAAGGGCCGCACCGAGGATTATCAGATCGAGTACCGCGTTCGGCATGGCGATGGCCATTGGGTCTGGATCGAGGACCGTGGTCGAGCGGTCGAGCGCAGTGAAAACGGCCGGGTGATCCGCATGGTCGGCACCCGCCGCGACATCAGCGCCAGCAAGCACCTGGAAGAACAGCGCCAACTGGCGGCGACGGTGTTCGAGGCGGCCAGCGAAGGCATCGTGATTTTCGACCCGAATTACGCACTGATCGCAGTCAATCAGGCTTTCAGTCGGGTGACTGGCTATGAAATCGGCGACATGCTCGGGCGCAACGTGGTCGATTTGCCTTGCAGCCGCGACGCCCGTCGGCATTACGCGGCGATTCGTCAGGCGCTGGAGCAGCACGGTAGTTGGCAGGGCGAGTTGGTCGAGACCCGCAAGAATGGCGAGTTGTATCCGCAGTGGCTGCAACTGAATGCCGTGCGCGATATGCGGGGAAATGTCAGTCATATTGTTGGCTTCTTCGCTGATCTGTCCGCTCGGCGTGAATCCGAAGAGCGTATGCGCTACCTCACCCATTACGACGAGCTCACGGGGCTGGCCAACCGGTCGTTGTTCCGTGAACGACTGAGCGAGGCTCATCAGCGGGTGCGCCAGGGCGGTCGACGCAGCCTGGCGTTGTTGCACATCAATCTGGATCGCTTCAAGCTGCTCAACGACAGCCTCGGCCACGAAATCGCCGATCAGCTGTTACAGAAAATGGCCCGGCGGTTGGTCAATGCGTTGCCGGAAGCAGACACCATCGCCCGGTTGTCAGGCGATGAATTTGCGGTGCTGTTCGACGCCTACGGCAACCTGTCGAGCCTGGCGCGCGTGGCGACCCGATTGTCGACCAAGCTGCGTTTGCCGATCACCGTCGAGGGGCATGAACTGGTGATGAGCGCGTCCATGGGCATCAGTCTGTTGCCGGACACCGCGCGGGAGATTTCCGCGCTGGTCAGCCAGTCGAACATGGCCATGCAGCATGCCAAACACTTGGGCGGCAACAACTTCCAGTTCTATACCGACAGCCTGCAGGCCAGCACGCTCGAGCGTTTGCAGCTTGAGAACCAATTGCGCAAAGCCATCGAAGAAAAGCAGTTGAAGGTGTTTTATCAACCGAAACTCTGCCTCGCCACCGGTCGGCTGAATGCTGCCGAGGCGTTGGTGCGCTGGGATCACCCGACCCTGGGTCGAGTGCCGCCGGGGGATTTCATTGGTCTGGCCGAGGAAACCGGACTGATCAACGCTATCGGCGAGTTCGTATTACGTCAGGCCTGCTGGCAAGCCTGCGAATGGCAGCGTCAGGGGCTTGAGCCGATTCGGGTGTCGGTCAATCTGTCGGTGCATCAGCTGCGTCAGGGGAAACTGGTCAGCCTGGTGCGTCAGGTGCTGGAGGAAACCGGTCTGGCGCCGCACTACCTGGAACTGGAACTTACTGAAAGCCAGTTGCTGGACAGCGTCGAGCACATCATCGCGACCTTCCAGCAATTGCGCGATCTGGGGGTGAAGCTGGCGATCGACGATTTTGGTACCGGGTATTCGTCTCTGAGCTACCTCAAACGTATTCCTGTGGATTACGTGAAGATCGATCAGGCATTTATCCGTGGGCTGGGGGAGAGCAGTGAAGATGCGGCGATCACCCGGGCGATTATTGCCATGGCCCATGGTCTGTCGTTGAAAGTGGTGGCTGAAGGCGTCGAACGGCCGGAGCAGCTGGAGTTTTTGAAGGTCGAGCATTGCGATGAAGTGCAGGGTTATTGGATCAGCCGTCCGGTTGAGGCTGCTGACCTGGCTGAGCTGTTGCGCGCGGACGAAAAAACCTCGTAGGTGCTACATGGAGCATATGTCGCGTGATATGGGGACATAGAGTTACGCATTGAGCAGGCAAAAAGCCGATTCATGTAGTATAACTACAAGCGTGCTACATCCCCGGCAACTGCCAATAACAAAGAGTCCAGCCCCTTGAATCTGCTGCAACACATCGCCCAGTCACGCCACCTGTTACGCAAGTCGGAGCTCAAGGTCGCCGACCACGTGCTGCTTGATCCTGCGGCGGTGATGCACAGTTCCATGGCCGACCTGGCCCACAGCGTAGGCATCAGCGAGCCGACCATCGTGCGGTTTTGCCGCGCCATCGGTTGCTCCGGGTTCCAGGATTTGAAACTGAAGCTGGCGCAGAGCCTGGCGGCCGGCGCGAGCTTCGGGCAATTCGCGATCCATGAAGACGATTCGGTTGCCGACTACAGCCTGAAAATCTTCGACACCACCCTGCACACCTTGATGGAAGTTCGCGAGAAACTTGACCCGGTAGCGTTGCAGAAAGCCGTGACCGCGATGTCCCAGGCCCAGCGTGTCGAGTTCTACGGCTTCGGCGCCTCCGGTGCGGTGGCGGCGGATGCCCAGCACAAGTTCTTCCGTTTGTTGCTGACTGCGGCGGCGTATTCCGACCCGCACATGCAGGCGATGTCGGCGGTGACGTTGAAGCCGACCGACGTGGCGATCTGCATTTCCCAGTCCGGTCGCTCAAAAGACCTGTTGATCACCGCCAACCTGGTGCGCGAAAGCGGCGCCACGCTGATCACCCTGTGCCCGAGCCAGACACCGTTGGCCGAGCTGTCGACCGTCAACCTGGCGATCGACGTGCACGAAGACACTGAAATCTACACGCCGCTGACGTCGCGCATCGCCCACCTGGTAGTGATCGATGTGTTGGCGATGGGCGTGGCCATGGCTCGTGGGCCGAGCCTGGTCAATCACTTGAAAAGCGTCAAGCGCAGCCTTCGCAGCTTGCGATTGTCGCCAAAGTCAGTAAAAGCGCTGGACGATTGATTCTGGCTGGAATTGTGGCGAGGGAGCTTGCTCCCGCTCGGCTGCGCAGCAGTCGCAAAATCTTAGGGCCGCTTTGCGAACCAGCGGGAGCAAGCTATCTCGCCACAGGTTCGCGGTCAGCCAGTGAGTTTCATCGTTCTGTAACCCTCCCGCCGCCAAACCGTCATCCCTCGCGCCTATCTTGAAACTCCCGTACTCGCCTTGGGAGACTCGAAATGGCCCAGCCCTACGAAGAACGCAACAGCGCTGTCAAAACCCGTCGTCAGCAAGAAGACCAGCGCCGCATGGAATTTCGCCGCGCCATCGAAGATCGCTGCGAGCGCCGCCAGCTTCTGGCCGAAATCGGCGAATTTCCCGACGACCTCGAACTCAACTACTGGCAGGCAGCACCGGTAACTTCCCGTCGAAACGCTCAACCAGTGCGCTGATTTGCGCCCGTTCGCTGCGGATAAACGCAAGGAATGCGTGGGCCACCGGCGATAGCCGTTTGGCCTTGGCCTGCACCAGGCACCAGCTACGCAGCAGCGGCAGCTCCTCGACCGGTAGCTCAATCAGGGCGCCGGTCGCCAATTCAAGGTTCAGGGCGTGGCGCGTCAGCAGCGCCAGGCCCAGACCCGCCAGCACGCATTCACGCTGAGCTTCCGCCGACGCGACCTCCTGGGTCTGGGTGAAGTGCACGCGCTTCTCTTTGAAATACTCCTCGCAGGCCAGCCGCGTGCCGGAACCGGGTTCGCGCAACAGCAGCGTGTAGGGCTCCAGATCCTGCAAGCGCAGCGGCCCCATATGGCACAGCGGATGATCCGGCGGCGCCACGGCTACAATCGGGTTATTGAGGAACGGCAGGAATTCCAGCCCCATGTCCTGGGGGACCATCGACATGATCACCAGATCGTCACGGTTATCCGACAGGCGCCGGATGACCTGGCCACGGTTGACCACCGTCAGGTGCAGGTTCACTTCCGGGTGCTGGCGCTTGAACGCGGCAAACAGGTGCGGCACGAAATACTTGGCGCTGGACTCCACCGCCAGTTTCAGCTGACCTTGCAATGAGCCTTGCATGTCCGACAGCTGCATATCGAGGTTTTCCAGGCGGCCGAAAATGTCCCGGCTGGCGCGCTGCAGCGCTTCGGCCGCCTCGGTCATGTAGAGCTTTTTGCCGACGTAATCGAACAAGGGCTGACCGATCAGCTCTTCGAGTTGACGAATCTGTAGGCTCACGGCAGGTTGTGTGAGAGACATTTCGTCGGCTGCGCGGCTGTAGGACCTTAAATCGCACACCTCATTGAAGATCTGCAATTGACGCAATGTCATACGCATCAATGACTTACGCATTTTCTATAAATCCTGAGCGAAGGCTGATGACTCAACTATAAGTCTTTGCTTATGCCTGACCCAATTATTATTCATTTTTGTTAATCCCTTGCGAGAGCTAGTGTGGAGCTGCGACTGAATTGAAACATTTGGTCACGCGTCGACCTGTCTAATCGGGTCGTGGGTGCCACCGGCTCAAGGGAACCTCCAAGTGATAAAAAAGATCCTGATTGCCAACCGTGGTGAGATTGCCGTACGAATCGTGCGCGCCTGCGCCGAGATGGGCATTCGCTCGGTCGCGATCTATTCCGACGCCGACCGTCATGCTTTGCATGTGAAGCGTGCGGACGAGGCCCACAGCATCGGTGCCGAACCACTGGCCGGCTACCTGAACCCGCGCAAGCTGGTGAACCTGGCGGTGGAAACCGGTTGCGATGCGTTGCACCCCGGCTACGGCTTCCTTTCGGAAAATGCCGAGTTGGCGGACATCTGCGCCGAACGCGGAATCAAATTCATCGGCCCGTCGGCGGAAGTCATTCGCCGCATGGGCGACAAGACCGAAGCGCGCCGCAGCATGATCAAGGCCGGCGTGCCGGTCACACCGGGCACCGAAGGCAACGTGTCGGGCATCGAAGAAGCCCTGACCGAAGGCGACCGCATCGGTTACCCGGTGATGCTCAAGGCTACCTCCGGTGGTGGCGGCCGCGGCATTCGTCGTTGCAACAGTCGCGAAGAACTCGAACAGGCCTTTCCTCGGGTGATTTCCGAAGCCACCAAGGCTTTCGGTTCGGCGGAAGTGTTCCTGGAAAAATGCATCGTAAACCCGAAACACATCGAAGCGCAGATCCTCGGCGACAGCTTCGGCAACGTGGTACACCTGTTCGAGCGTGACTGCTCGATCCAGCGTCGCAACCAGAAGCTGATCGAGATCGCTCCGAGCCCGCAACTGACCCCGGAACAGCGCGCCTACATCGGCGACTTGTCGGTGCGTGCAGCCAAGGCCGTGGGTTACGAGAACGCCGGCACCGTGGAGTTCCTGCTCGCCGAGGGCGAGGTGTACTTCATGGAGATGAACACCCGGGTGCAGGTGGAACACACCATCACTGAAGAAATCACCGGCATCGACATCGTTCGCGAGCAGATCCGCATCGCATCCGGTTTGCCGCTCTCGGTGAAACAGGAAGACATCCTGCACCGTGGTTTCGCGCTGCAGTTCCGGATCAACGCCGAAGACCCGAAAAACAACTTCCTGCCGAGTTTCGGCAAGATCACCCGTTACTACGCGCCCGGTGGTCCCGGTGTGCGCACCGATACGGCGATCTACACCGGTTACACCATTCCACCGTTCTACGATTCGATGTGCCTGAAACTGGTGGTCTGGGCGCTGACCTGGGAAGAGGCGATGGACCGTGGCTTGCGAGCCCTCGACGACATGCGCGTGCAAGGGGTCAAGACCACTGCCGCGTACTACCAGGAAATCCTGCGTAACCCGGAATTCCGTAGCGGCCAGTTCAACACCAGCTTCGTTGAAAGCCATCCTGAACTGACCAACTACTCGATCAAGCGCAAACCCGAAGAGCTGGCCCTGGCCATCGCCGCCGCCATCGCCGCCCACGCAGGCCTGTGAGGAATATGACAATGTCCAAGAAGATCCATGTAACTGACACAATCCTGCGCGACGCCCACCAATCGCTGCTCGCCACCCGCATGCGCACCGAAGACATGCTGCCGATCTGCGACAAGCTCGACAAAGTCGGCTACTGGTCGCTGGAAGTCTGGGGCGGCGCGACCTTCGACGCCTGCGTACGCTTCCTGAAAGAAGACCCGTGGGAGCGTCTGCGCCAACTGCGCGCCGCGTTGCCTAACACGCGCCTGCAAATGCTCCTGCGTGGCCAGAACCTGCTGGGCTACCGCCACTATAGCGACGACGTGGTCAAAGCCTTCGTCGCCAAGGCCGCGGTCAACGGCATCGACGTGTTCCGCATCTTCGACGCCATGAACGATGTGCGTAACCTGCGCGTGGCCATTGAAGCGGTGAAGGCTGCTGGCAAACACGCCCAGGGCACCATCGCCTACACCACCAGCCCGGTGCACACCATCGAGGCTTTCGTGGCGCAAGCCAAGCAAATGGAAGCCATGGGTTGCGACTCGGTGGCGATCAAGGACATGGCCGGTCTGCTGACCCCGTACGCCACTGGCGAACTGGTCAAGGCACTGAAAGCCGAGCAGTCGCTGCCGGTGTTCATCCATTCCCACGACACCGCCGGCCTGGCTGCGATGTGCCAACTCAAGGGCATCGAAAACGGCGCCGACCATATCGACACCGCGATCTCCAGCTTCGCCTGGGGCACCAGCCACCCGGGTACCGAGTCGATGGTCGCCGCCCTTAAAGGCAGCGAGTTCGACACCGGCCTGAACCTGGAACTGCTGCAAGAGATCGGCCTGTACTTCTACGCCGTGCGCAAGAAGTACCACCAGTTCGAAAGCGAATTCACCGCCGTCGACACTCGCGTGCAAGTCAACCAGGTTCCGGGCGGGATGATTTCCAACCTGGCCAACCAGTTGAAAGAGCAGGGCGCCCTGAACCGCATGAGCGAAGTGCTGGCGGAAATCCCGCGCGTTCGTGAAGACCTCGGCTTCCCTCCGCTGGTGACCCCGACCTCGCAGATCGTCGGCACCCAGGCGTTCTTCAACGTGCTGGCCGGCGAGCGCTACAAGACCATCACCAACGAAGTGAAGCTTTACCTGCAAGGCGGCTACGGCAAGGCGCCGGGCACTGTGAACGAAAAGCTGCGTCGTCAGGCCATCGGCAGCGAAGAGGTGATCGACGTGCGTCCGGCCGATCTGCTCAAGCCGGAGATGACCAAGCTGCGTGCCGAAATCGGCGCCGTGGCCAAGTCTGAAGAAGACGTGCTGACCTACGCCATGTTCCCGGACATCGGCCGCAAGTTCCTCGAAGAACGCGCAGCCGGCACCCTGACGCCAGAAGTGCTGCTGCCGATTCCTGAAGCGGGCGGCGTGGCGTCGGCCGGTGGTGAAGGCGTGCCGACCGAGTTCGTCATCGACGTTCACGGCGAAACCTACCGCGTCGACATCACCGGTGTGGGCGTCAAGGCTGAAGGCAAGCGCCACTTCTACCTGTCCATCGACGGCATGCCGGAAGAAGTGGTGTTCGAACCGCTCAACGAATTCGTCAGCGGCGGCAGCAGCAAGCGCAAGCAAGCCACTGCACCGGGCCACGTCAGCACCACCATGCCGGGCAACATCGTCGACGTGCTGGTCAAGGAAGGCGACACCGTGAAAGCCGGCCAGGCCGTGCTGATCACCGAGGCGATGAAGATGGAAACCGAAGTCCAGTCGGCCATCACCGGTAAAGTCACCGCCATCCACGTGGCCAAGGGCGACCGGGTGAACCCGGGCGAGATCCTGATCGAGATCGAAGGCTGAGTTAACAGCCTCGATATACCGCTTTAAACCTCGGGGGGGCATGTGCTCCCCTTTTTTTTCGCCCGGAGTTTGCGAGGCTTGCCCGCGAAGAACGATGACGCGTAAAACCTGAAAAACCGAGGTGCATTCCGCGCGGGCAAGCTCGTTTCCACAAGGTGCTGTGCTGAATCAGTGAAACGACGTGTGAATCAGAACGCCATCCGCCACTGTCCCATCACGCCATGACTGCGGCTCTCAGTGCCGATTTCCCCAGTGACGCCCACACCCAGCGAGTGGTTGGCCGAGAGCCCCAGGTCGAGCCCGGCATCAAGCGACAGGCTGTCGCGATCCAACCCTGCCCCGGCGATGTCGAAACGTTTCCCGCCCTTGACCAACTGTTGGCGCGTTTCGCTGTCGAGCTCGCCATAGATGTGTATCCAGCCGGCGCTGAATCGCGGCGTCAGGCGCATGCCGTTGTCCAGTGTGTTCAGCTTCGCCGCGCGCAGGCCGAAGGTGCTGCTGAAGTTGTCCTGGGTTTGCCCATGGACTTTCAGCGCTGCATCCCCTCCTTTTTCGGTGTGTTTTTCACGCTGGTAGCGTTGATAACCGACACCGGCGAATGGCTCGATGGTCACATTGTTGCTGCCCAGATTGAAGCCCGCTTCGGCAAAAGCCTGCTGGGTGTTGGCGTCATAACTGCCTTTGAGACGGTCGCTGAATCCGTTGAACGCGACCCGACGTTTGCTGCTGCCTTCGTGGCTGGCGTAAGTAGCACCGAGACGCAGCGCCAATGGACCATCCTGGCGCACCGCATAAGCACCCAGATGCCAACTGTCGAGGTCGCCATCGAATTGCCGGGCATCGAGTTGCGTCTGTGATTTTCCGCCCATCACCCCGGCATGCCATTGCTGATCGAGCCGCCAGTCGGCACCCAGAACCAGGCCTTGGGTGGAATGTTTCAGCGTGTTGTCGAAGTCGTTCTCGACTTTGCCGCCATGGCCCAATGCCTGAAGCCAGACGCGACTGCTGTTTTCACTACCAGCGGCAACGCGTGGAGCTTTGTTGGAAAAAGAGCCCGTGCCGTTATCCAATTGGTGCATGGCGGAGAGCATGCTGGCACTGACGGGGCTGACACTGCTTAAAGTGGCTTTTGCGAGATTGGCGTTGCTACTTGCGCTCAATTGTTCAATGGCGATGGAGGCAGTGGTCTTGTTGCTGGCCAGCAGTGCGTTGATGGCAGCGTTGGCAGTGATGGTCTTGGAGGTATCCACATTGCGGGCCAGGGCCTGCCCGCTGGTAGAGGTGTCAGCCGTCTCGAGCGGCACGTCATTACGGGGCAACGCCACTTGAGTGTCGCTATCGGAAGCCTTCGGCGTCATGAATGCCGGATTGCTGGTGACTTGTTCGAACCCATCTTCAACTTTTCCGGCATTCAGTACGGTGTAGACGGAGTTATCGGGAAGATCAATAACATTCAAACCTGTGTTACTTGGTGTGGCCTCTTCAAACCCACTGCCAGTGGGGAACACAGGTTTGGCGGCTTTTTTTCGGGTTTTGGTGGGCTTTGTGTTGGTATCGACTTGAGGCTCCAGTTGCTGGGCAAGGGATAACTCTGCACAACCAACTGCAAGTGCAATGGCCAAAACAAGGTGGTGGGGTTTGTATTTGTGTTGAACGGGCATCGAGTACGGCCTCTTTTGACAGGAGGCCAAACTCTAAGAGGGAGGCTATGGGTGCCGATGTCAGCCGCTTCCGGCGGGTTTGCGGGGGGAGTCAAATGGTTGTGTAGAACATTGCCAGCCGCTTGAAGGTGGCGGTTTTTTAACCATTCCAGCTGGATGCTTTTTCTTACGACGAATCAAGACATGGGAGCTGGCGCACGGCCAAAAACGTATCTACCGCAGATCAAACGATCGCAGCCCTTACCGGCTCACATACGCCTTCCCGTAATGCCGTTCCATCCGCGCCTGAATCAGCTCCAGCCCAATCGACATCAGCCAATAAATGATCGCCGCCGTCGTCAGCATTTCGATATAGCGATAGCTCGAGCGCCCGTACGATTGCGCCAGGAACATCACTTCCCAAACCCCCATCACCGAGATCAGGGATGAGTCCTTGAGCATGGAGATGAACTGGTTGGTGGTGGGCGGGATGATGGTGCGCATGGCTTGGGGCAGGGTGACGCGCCAGAAAATCACGGTTTCGCGCATGCCCAGGGCCAGCGATGCTTCGCGTTGGCCGTGGGGAACGCCGAGGATGCCGGCGCGGAAGATTTCGCTCAGGTAGGCGCCATAGTTCAGCGACAGGGCGATGATGCCGGCGGCGATGGCGCCCGGCACGACGCCCAATTGCGGCAAGCCGAGGTAGATCAGCAATATCTGGATCAGCAGCGGCGTGCCGCGAAAGAACGAGGCATAGAAACTTGCGATGCCGAACGCCACGGCGCTTTTCGACAGTCGAGCCAGGGCCGTGATGAAGCCCAGCAGCGACGAAGCCACAATCGAGCACAGGCACAAGAACAGCGTCAGTGCCGCGCCTTGCAGAAAGCCGTTGGGCGCCAGGTGCAGGCCGATCAGGTTCGGCAGTTTGTCGAGGATGATCGAGAACTTCAGGTCGAAGCTCAGGAAGAAACTGGCGAACAAGCCGAACATCGCCGCCCAGGTCAGGTACAGCCGGGTACGGAAGCCGAAGACCCGTTGCAGTAATGACTCAGCCACCGGTTGCGGCGGCTGAGGAGGTTTGGGGAAGGAAGTCATTTGCTGATGTCGGCGCCGATCCATTTTTGCGACAGCTTGCTCAAGGTGCCGTCCTGTTTCAACTGAGCGAACACATCACGCACTTTGGCGTCCCACTGGGCATCGCCTTTTTCGATGGCCACCGAGTTCGGCTCCGAGTACAGCGGCTGGCCGGCGAGCTTGAAGCGCTTGTCTTCGCTCAGGCGCGGTTGCGCGGTGACGAGGTTGGTGAGGATCGCGTCCAGACGCACGCCAGCGCCCAGGCCCAGATCCTGGAACGCGACGTTGTCGGTGTCATACGGGGCGATCTGCACGTTCTCGAACGGGTACTGCAATTGAGTGTCTTCGGCGCCTTCGATCACCAGGTTTTTGTTCAGGTAGCTTTCATAGCTGGAGGCGCTGGTGAGACCGACTTTCTTGCCGCTCAGGTCTTTGGCGCTGTGGATGCTATCGTCCTTGGCATTGACCACGATCACGGCAGGGGAGGCGTAGTACTCGACCGGGAAGTCGAAGACTTCGGCGCGGGCCTTGCTCGGGGTCATGGAGCAGATGCAGATGTCGTAACGCCCGCTCCAGCGGCCGGCGGCGATCACATCCCAGGACGGCGTTTCCAGACGCAGCTTGACGCCCAGCTTGTCCGCCACGGCCTTGGCCACCTCAACGTCGAAGCCGTCGAGCTGGTTTTGATCGTTGAGGAACGAGAAGGGTGGGTAGCTTTCCATCAACACACCGACCAGTTCTTTCTTTTGTTCGATGCGATCCAGGGTGGCGCCCGCAAAGGCTTGGGTGGAGGCAGCCAGAATCGTCAGGCCCAGGGCCAGCAGCGGTTGAAGTTTCACAGTTGATCCCTGAAAAAAGAGGTTGTTATTAACCGTATGGTGCGCATTAAATAGTTATAAGAACGACTCTGATAGTGAGTTATTTTCATAAGCTTATGAGTGAAAAGCATATGGGCGCAGACAGCACGGTAATTCTGGATGGCGGCATGGGTCGTGAACTGCAACGCCGAGGGGCGCCGTTCCGGCAACCCGAGTGGTCGGCACTGGCCTTGAGCGAGGCGCCACAAGCCGTAGAGGCGGTGCACGCGGCCTATATCGAAAGCGGTGCCAACGTGATCACCAGCAACAGTTACGCGGTGGTGCCGTTCCACATTGGCGAAGAACGTTTCGCCGCTGAAGGCCAGGCCCTTGCGGCGTTGGCCGGCGAGCTGGCTCGGCGTGCAGTCGATGCTTCGGGCCAATCGGTGCGTGTGGCCGGTTCATTGCCGCCGTTGTTCGGCTCCTACCGCCCGGACTTGTTCGACGCTGCCCGGGTGACTGAACTGCTGACCCCTCTGGTCAATGGCCTGGCGCCTCATGTCGACCTGTGGCTGGCCGAAACCCAGAGCTCGATCGTCGAAGCACGGGCGATCCATGCCGGGCTGCCGAAGGACGGCAAACCGTTGTGGCTATCGTTTACTTTGAAGGATGAAGACACAGACGAAGTGCCGCGTTTGCGCTCCGGTGAGCCAGTGGCTGAGGCCGCCGCAGTGGCGGCTGAGTTGGGTGTCGAGACGTTGCTGTTCAACTGCAGCCAGCCGGAAGTGATCGGTGCGGCGATTGATGCGGCGCGGGAAACCTTCGAGCGCCTGGGGGTGAAGATTCACATCGGCGCTTACGCCAATGCTTTCCCGCCTCAACCGAAAGAAGCCACGGCCAACGACGGTTTGGACCCGTTGCGTGATGATCTCGACCCGCCGGGTTATCTGCAGTGGGCGGCCGATTGGCGCAAGCGCGGGGCCAGCCATTTGGGCGGGTGCTGCGGGATCGGGCCAGAGCATATTGCGGTACTCGCCCAGACATTAGCGTGATGCCATTCGCGGGCAAGCCTCGCTCCAGGTTCGTGTGATCCGTAGGAGCGAGGCTTGCCCGCGAAGTTGTCCGTACGGGCGTCGAAGATTACCCGCGACACTCCGTCAACGTTTGCACTTGCCCCGATTCCGTCTGGTTTTCATCGCTCAACCACCGCTCGAACCCCGCCTGAATCGTCGGCCATTCCGAGTCCAGAATCGAATACCACGCCGTGTCACGGTTCTGACCCTTGACCACCATGTGCTGGCGGAACACCCCCTCAAAACTGAACCCCAACCGCTCTGCTGCGTACTTGGAGCGAGCGTTGCCGTTGTTGCACTTCCATTCCAGGCGCCGGTAGCCCAACGCAAAGGCTTCCCTGGCCAGCAGGTAAACCGCCTCGGTACTTTTGGGCGAGCGCTGCATCGGTGCGCCGAAGGTCACATGGCCGATCTCGATGCGACCCTGGGCAGGAACAATCGACATCAGGCTGAGCAGACCCTGCACCTCGCCGCTGACACGGTCGATCACACTGAAGAAATACGGATCGCTGTTGGCCGCATGATTGTTCAGCCAGTCATTGAACGCACTGCGCTCCGGGAAAGGACCGTAGGGCAGATAGTCCCAGAGTTTCGGGTCCGAGCCTGGGCCTTCCAGGGCTTTCCACAAACCATCGGCGTGACGCGCCGGGTCGAGTTTTTCCAGGCGAATGAAACGCCCTTCGATCAGTTGGGCCGAGGGCGCCGGGACGCCTTTCCAGTCTGCGAGTGAAGTCGACATGGTGTTCTCCTTGAACCTTAAAGGGCTTTGCGAAACTGGATGAAACCGGGGCGTTCGGCGATGCGCTCATAGAGCTGGATCGCGGTGGCGTTGGTTTCGTGGGTCAGCCAGTGGACCTTGCAGCAACCGTCGGCCTTGGCTGTGCTGTAGACGAATTCGATCAGTTGCCGACCGACGCCGGTGCCACGAGTTTCGGGTGCCACCAGCAAGTCTTGCAGGTAACAGGAGTTTTCGATGCTCCAGTTCGAGCGGTGATAGATGAAATGCACCATGCCCACCGCTTTGCCGTCGACCCAGGCCAGCGCCCCGTGGGTCGGTTCGCTCGGGTCGAGCAGGCGCTGCCAGGTGCTTTGAGTGACCGCCTCGGGCAGCTCGGTGTTGTAGAAGCGCAAGTAGGCTTGCCACAACGGCAGCCAGGCAGCGTGATCGTCGGTGGTGACCTGGCGGATGTCGATCTGACTCATGTTCATTCCTTAACGCGTCAAAGTGGCAGGTACATGGAAAATTCCTTGGCGAATGCCTTCATCCTAGGCAGGCTAATGGTCTGTTGTAAGAGCCATTAATGACCAATTTCATAGGTCCATTGTCATGTCGAATACGCCGCTTCCCTCGTCGTTCAACCCGGCGGGTATCGAACTCGACCGCCGCCAGGGCCTGAGTCGACAGCTCTATCAAGCGCTGCGGGTACGCGTGCTCGACGGACGATTGGCCAGCGGCACACGACTGCCGGCCAGTCGCGATCTGGCTACGGCGTTATCGATTTCCCGCAACAGCGTGGTTCGTGCCTACGATCAGCTTTACGCTGAAGGCTTCATCGAGGGGCGTGTGGGTGACGGGACTTACGTGGCGCAATTGCCTCAGGCGGCGTTGCCGGCGAAAAAATTATCCACAAAAGTATCCACAGGGTTTTCAACAGGGTTACCCACAGCCTTATCCACAAATTGGCTGGATTTACCTGTTGTTCCATCCAGTAAAGTTATCCACAGCGGTGCTTTGGGGCGCGTTGAAAAGAATCATTTGGCTGCACCGCCCGGTGGCCCGCCGCGCGCATTCAGGGTCGGCGTGCCGGCGTTCGATCTGTTCCCTTTCGAGGTTTGGGCCAAGCTGAATGCGGCTTTCTGGCGTAAACCGGATTTACAGCAGTTGTGTTATGGCGACCCGGCAGGCGATGAACGCTTGCGCGGATTGATTGCTGCCTACTTGCGCAGCTCGAGAGGGATGCAGTGCGCCGCTGAGCAAATTGTGATCACCAGTGGCGCGCAGCAGGGGATCAGCCTTTGTGCACAGTTGCTGGTGGAGCCTGGCGATGGGGTGGGGATTGAAAATCCGGGTTATCGCGCTGCCGGCCATGCCTTTGCGGTAGCCGGTGCACGGTTGCACGGTGTGCCGGTGGATGAGGAGGGGATCGACTGCAGCGCCTTGGCGCAGTTGAGCGATTGCCGGCTGGCTTACGTTACGCCTTCCCATCAATACCCGACCGGTGTGGTCATGAGTCTGGCCCGGCGTCTGGAACTGCTCGCCTGGGCCGAGGGCAACCAGGGCTGGATCATCGAGGACGACTACGATGGCGAGTACCGTTACAGCGGCGCGCCACTGGCGCCGCTGGCGGCACTCGATCGCCATGGGCGGGTGCTGTATGTCGGCACCTTCGGCAAGGTCGCTTTTCCGGCGCTGCGCCTGGGTTATCTGGTGCTGCCGCCGGGCCTGGTGGACGCATTCGCGCAGCGTCGGGCGGTGGATGTGCGGCATTCCGAAGTGAGCACTCAAGCGGTGATGGCCGAGTTCATGGCCGCCGGGCATTTCCAGCGGCACATTCGCCGGATGCGGCGTGCCGCCCTCAGCCGTCGCAATTGTTTGCTGGGTGGCTGGCCGGCGGGGATGACCGGAGTGGGTAGCCTGCCCGCCGTCTCCGCCGGGCTGCACCTGACGGTTTCGGTGGACAGCCTGGCCCGCGAACGGCAACTGATCGAACAAGCGGAAAGCGTAGGCGTGGAGATCAATGGCTTGAGCAACTATTGGCTACCGGACTCCAGGACTCCAGTCGATCAGCGCGCCGGTCTGGTATTGGGTTTTGCGGCGGTGCCAGAGCCAGCGATAGAGTCGGCGCTGGCACGGTTGCGGCAGGTCTGGCGGGATTGAACGATGGCCTCCCGGTTTTTAAATGAACCGCTGATCTATGAAAAACACTGAGGCGGCGAGTGTGCGACTGATCTCGCCGCGATAAATGGCGATGAGTTCCTGATTGCTGCCACCGCGCAGATCAAAGCCCCCCCTATTAGCCGTTGACCAAAAAAGACCCGCGATGGCGCGGGTCTTTGATTCACCGGGTGTTTCAGGTCCCGGATTTGATCTTGGTCCAGGCCCGGGTCCGCGCCCGTTCAGCATCGCGAGGCAAGGGTTGCAGGGTGTAAAGCGTGCTCATCGCCGCTTCGGTCGGGTACAGGTTCGGGTTGTTGCGAATCGCCGGGTCGACCATTTCCGTGGCGTCCTTGTTCGGGTTCGGGTAGCCGACGAAGTCGCTGACCGGTGCGATGACCTGGGGTTGCAGCAGGTAGTTGATGAAGGTGTAGGCGTCTTCCGGGTTTTTCGCGCCTTTGGGGATCGCGAGCATGTCGAACCAGATCGGCGCGCCTTCCTTGGGCAGGCGCATGTCGACGATCACACCGTTCTTGGCTTCCTTGGCGCGGTTGGCGGCCTGGGAGAAGCTGCCGGAATACCCGACTGCAACGCAGATGTCACCGTTGGCGATGTCGGCCATGTACTTGGACGAATGGAAGTAGGTGATGTACGGCCGGATCTTCATCAGCAGCGCTTCAGCCTTGGCGTAGTCCGCCGGCTTCTTGCTGTTGGGGTCCAGGCCGAGGTGTTGCAGGGCCAGCGGCAGGATCTCCGAAGGTGAGTCGAGCAGGGCCACGCCGCACTGCTTGAGCTTGCTGATGTTCTCTTCCTTGAAGATCAGGTCCCAGCTGTTCACCGGTGCGTTGTCGCCCAGCGCAGCCTTGACCTTGGCCGGGTTGAAGCCAATCAGGATGGTGCCGTACATGTACGGCACGGCAAATTTGTTACCCGGGTCGTTGGCTTCGATCAGCTTCATCAGCTTGGGGTCGAGGTGGTTCCAGTTCGGCAGTTTGCTGCGGTCCACTGGCTGGAATACGCCGGCTTCGATCTGCTTGGCGAGGAACACGTTGGACGGCACCACCACGTCGTAGCCGGAGTTGCCGGTCAGCAGCTTGGCTTCCAGCGCTTCGTTGGTGTCGAAGATGTCGTAGACCAGTTTGGTCTGGGTGTTCTGAGCCTTGAAATCGTCCAGGGCTTTGGGGGTGATGTAGTCGAACCAGTTGTAGACCCGCAAAGTACGTTCTTCAGCATGGACGGCGCCACTGAGCAGTGTGGCGCAGAGCGCTGGAGCGATAAGACGCTTGAGTCTGTTCATTCTTCTAATTCCTCATTGGGCGCTTTCAAAACCTTCGAGAACGTTCACGGCGTTGATGCCGATTTCTTCTACCGCGTAACCGCCTTCCATCACGAACAGCGTCGGCTTGCCGAGGCCTGCGATGCGGGTACCCATCGCCAGGTAATCCGGGCTGTCGAGTTTGAATTGGGAGATGGGGTCGTCCTTGAACGTATCGACGCCCAGGGACACGACAACGATGTCGGCGCCGTACGTTTCGATCTCTTTACAGGCTTGCTCCAGCGCGGCGCTCCAACGGTCCCAAGCGCTGCCGGCGGGCAACGGGTAGTTGAAGTTGAACCCTTCGCCTGCGCCTTCACCGCGTTCGTCTTCGTAGCCGAGGAAGAACGGAAACTCGGCTTCTGGATGACCGTGGATCGAGGTGAACAGCACGTCGCTGCGTTCGTAGAAAATCGATTGAGTGCCGTTGCCGTGGTGGTAATCGACATCGAGGATCGCGACCTTTTTATGGCCCTGATCGAGGAAGGCTTGAGCGGCGATGGCAGCATTGTTGAGGTAGCAATAGCCGCCCATCAAATCGCTGGCGGCATGGTGTCCCGGTGGACGGCACAGGGCGAAGGCACTGCGGGCGCCGCGCTGGATCGCCGCTTGGGCCGTGAGGGCAACTTGCGCCGCGCTGTACGCTGCTTGCCAGGTGCCGGCGGTAATCGGTGCGCCGCCGTCGAAGCTGTAATAGCCGAGCTGGCCGTGCAGGCTGGTGGGCATGATTCGGCGCAAGGTGCGGGCCGGCCAGGTGTAGGGCAGCAAGTCGCCGTCGGTATTGAATGCAGTCCAGCGCGCCCAGGCGCCTTTGAAGAAGTCGAGGTAATCGCGGCTGTGGATGCGCGCGATCGGATCAAGGCCAAAGTCTTTCGGCACTTCAACCGGGCCGAGGTTCTGGTCCTTGACCCGTTGCAATACGTGATCGGCCCGTGAAGGCATTTCGAAGCAGGGCATCAATTGCCCGTCCATCAATTCACAACGGCCGTGATGCAGGTGGTGATCGTCCGAGTAGATCGTCAGCATTGTTGTTCTCCGCAGGCTGATTCGGTTTGAACACAGTCTTGCGGCAGGCGACGTCTGGGAGAACGGCAGGAAAGGCCAAAAGGGGATCTATGTGGCCAAAACATTTGACCGAAATTCGCCCCCCCCTGTGGCGAGGGAGCTTGCTCCCGCTCGGCTGCGCAGCAGTCGTTACCCGGCAACTGCTATCTGAAGGGAGGAATGCGGTGTTCGGTTTGGGTCTGCTGCGCAGACCAACGGGAGCAAGCTCCCTCGCCACAGGGGCGGCTCAAGGGCGGAACTGGCTCGGCGCCACGCCACTCCAGCGCACAAACGCATGCCGGAAGCTCGCGGTCTCGCTGAAGCCCAGTGCTTCGGCGATTTGATAGATCGGCAGTTGATCCTCGCAGAGCATGCGTTTGGCCTGTTCGAATCGCAGTTCATCGAGCAGTTCCTGATAGCTGCATCCCAGATCCTTCAGATGGCGGCGCAGGGTGCGCGACGAGCAGTTCAACTGTTCGGCCAACCCGTCCAGACCGGGTGCCGCGCTCAGTTGTGCGGCGAGCAATTGGCGGATGCGCCCGAGCCAGGCCTGACGCCCGGTGAACTCGGTGTTTTGCTTGCGGCAGCGTTCGGCCATGGCCTGGTGGGTGATGGCGTCGGCCAGCGGCAGGGGGTGTTCGAGCCAGCGCTTGTCGAAGGCAAATCCGTTGGACGCTGCATCAAACTGCAACGGACAGTCGAAACGCTCGCTGTAGCGCGCCTGATAGTCCGGTGCCGGGTAATCGAAGCGAGCGCCAAGCAAAGGCAGGGGGTGGCCGAGCAGGTCTTCACAGGTGACCTTCATCGAGACCAGGCAAAACTCGACATTGAACGGTGCCAGCGCGGGGTTTTCCCGATAGTCGCCCGCGGTGAGCCAGATGCGCTCGCCATCCTCCTCCAGGCTCAACTCGAACAGTGTTCCCAATAGCGCCGGGTAGTGCAGCGCCAACTGCAAGGCGTCACCTAAAGTGGCGCTGGTGAGTAAGGCGTACCCGAGCATGCCATAGGACGAAACGTGCATCCGCCGACCCAACTCCAGACCGATATCGCGGCGCAGCGCGACGGCGTTGGCGCACACCAGCATCTCCTGATTGGTAGTGATGCGCGTGTCCGCCCGGCTCAGATCCGCCGCGCTGATGCCGCTGCCGGCCAATAACGCCTCGCTGGGCAAGCCTTCGGCCTTGAAGGTGTTAAGCACCAGGGAGACGGCGTTGAGGGTGGTGAGGTGGGAGTGGAGCATGGAGTCTTCCAGCGTCGAGATGCTGGAACGGGAGCAAGTTATGTGCCCAACAACGATCTTGTGGGAGCGGTCCGTGGCGAGGGGGCTTGCCCCCGTTGGGCTGCGAAGCTGCCCCAAAATCTCTGATGTACCAAAGATCTTGTGAGTGCTACGCACTCAAACGGGGGCAAGCCCCCTCGCCACAGCCCGCTCCCACAAGGTTATGTGTTGTGTCAGCTCAGTTCGCCACACAGGTCAAGTTCGACCAGTCGCCGAACTTCAGTGGTTTCAAGCCCTGCACCGAGCAGCCCATGCAACTTGCCGAGCGCCGCCTCGCGAGTCATGCCGCCACCGGACAACAGGCCGGCATCGCGCAAGCGGCTGCCCGCCTCATACACGTCGAGCTTCACGCCACCCTCATGACATTGGGTGACCGCAACCACTACCACGCCATTGTCTCGTGCCCGTTCCAGGCTGGCGATAAACCCGGGGTTGTCGCTTGGTCCGGTACCGCTGCCATAACATTCCAGCACAAGACCCTGAATACCGCTGTTGAGCAGGCCATCCAGTTGCTCGGCGCCGATGCCGGGGAACAGCGGCAGCACCGCGACCTTCGCCAGTTGCCTTGGCTGGTTGTAGTTCAGTTGGGCAGGTATCGAGGAAGCTTTCACGCCGCCGCCCTGACGCTCCAGTCGCTTGAACGGATGACGACCGAAACTGCGAACCTTGGCGCAGCGGGTCGGGTCGAGCAGTTCACCGTGGAAGTACAGATGAACACCCGGTGCCAGGCCTTGGCCAAGGGCAACCAGTGCACCACTGATGTTTTCCCAGGCATCACTGTCGGTCACGCCGGCCGGCAGCATCGAACCGGTGAAACATACGCGGGCGTTCAGGCCGAGCAACTGAAAGCTCATGGCCGCGGCACTGTAGGCCAGGGTGTCGGTGCCATGCAGGATCAGCACGCTGTCGCAGCCCTGGACATCAACGGCGTCGACCACCGCTTCACGCAGTTGCTGCCAGTACGCAGGGGTCATGTTGGCGCTATCGATCAGTGGCGACATCTCGCGAAAGCGCCACTGCGGCACCACCAACTCAGGCTGGCTGTGCAGGTAGTCGCGCATCCGCGCTTCGAAACCGGACGCCGGGGCCAAGCCGTGGGCACTGGCTTGCATGCCGATGGTGCCACCGGTGTAGAGCACCATGACGTGCTGCGCGGCAGGGTAGGTCGAGGAATTCATGGAGGTTCTCCGAAAACGATGACTTGTGGGAGCGAGCCTGCTAGCGATTGGACTTCAAGCTCGACACCAAAACAACGTACGACCGAGCATGACGCCGGTCATACGTTGTGTCACGCCGGGCGCAGGGGATGCGCCCGGTTTTTTACCGATCAGCGTTGCGCTGCGGTCACGCCTGCAGGCTGGGCCTGTGGCTGAGAGGTGACGGCTGGCGGATTGGCCGGCCAGGCTTTCAGGTCCAGGTCCAGATCCGCGAACTTGCTCGAATCGAACACTGGGGTCTTGATGCCGGCGGCACGCTGGTCATCGTAATCACGCAGGATGCGCATGCCGACCTTGAACAGCAGGAACAGCGCGATCAGGTTCACGAAGGCCAGCAGGGTCATGGTGATGTCGGCGAATGCGAACACCGTGCCCAGGTTCTCGATGGCACCCCAGAAGATCAACGCCAGTACCAGCGCGCGGTAGCCCATCAGCGCCTTGCGGTTTTCACCGACCAGGAAGCGCAGGCTGTTCTCGCCCAGGTAGTAGTTGTAGAGGATCGAGGTGAACACGAACAATGCCAGGGCCACGGAGATGAACATCCGGCCCCAGTCACCGACCACGGCGGCCAGGGAGTTCTGGGTCAGGGCAATGCCGTCGCCTTCAAAGCCCGGGGTGTAGAAGCCCGACAGCAGGATCAGCAACGCGGTGCAGGTGCAGATAACGAAGGTGTCGAGGAACACGCTGAACGCCTGAACCACGCCTTGTGCGACCGGGTGCTCGACCGCGGCCACGGCGGCCACGTTCGGCGCACTGCCCAGGCCTGCTTCGTTGGCGAACACGCCACGCTTCACGCCCATGACGATAGCGCTGCCGATCAGGCCGCCGAACGCCTGGTCCAGACCGAAGGCGCTTTTGACGATGGTCATCAACATCCCTGGAACGTGGTCGAACTGCAGCACGATCACGTAGATGGTCACGCCGATGTACACCAGGGTTTTCACCGGTACCAGCAGGTCAGCGACCTTGGCGATCCGCTTGATACCGCCGATGAACACCAGACCCAGCAATACCGCCAGGGCCAGCCCGGTGTAAGTGGTGTCGAGGCCGAAGGCGCTATTCAGCGAGTGGGTAACGGCGTGGGATTGCAGACCGTTGAAGGCGAAGCCGAAGGTCACCAGCAGCAGCACGGCCATAACCATGCCCAGCCAGCGTTTCTGCAGGCCGTGCTGGATGTAGTAGGACGGACCGCCTCGGAACTGGCCTTCGGAGTCGCAGCGCTTGTAGAGCTGGCCGAGGGAGCATTCGAAGAAGCTGCTGGACATGCCGACCAGCGCAGTCACCCACATCCAGAACACCGCACCGGGGCCACCGAGGGTCACGGCGATACCGACACCCGCGATGTTGCCCGCACCGACACGGCCGGCAAGGCTGAGCATCAGGGCCTGGAACGAGCTGAGTTGACCGGCGCTGCTGCGCAGGCTGTCGCGGAACACCGCGAACATATGGAAGAAGTGGCGCAATTGGACGAAACGCGAGCGGATCGTGAAGTAGCTACCGAGCCCGACAATGAGCGCGATCAGTACTTTCCCTGAGAGGAAGTCGTTGATGACTTCGAGCATGGATTATTCCTCGCTATTTTTTGTGTGTGCGAATACTGGGTGGTCGACACATCGCGTTACACCGGAGTGTGCGTGGCACAACTGGTGGGTCGAAGGTTCGTCCCTGTTCCATTTCGCGGGTTGTTATTAGTTCGGGTTCGCATGGGTTTGGGTCTCGTTATCGACGACCGCTCACGCGAAGAGGGCCGGCACTATACATAGGAGAGTGCCGTCCGTCTGCACAGTTGTGGTGCAAGCGACGAAACGAAAGCGCTGCAAAATCAAAAAATCGCAGCCTTCGGCAGCCTCTACGGGTCTCTGTCAAACCCGGTAGGAGCTGCCGAAGGCTGCGATCTTTGCGGTACTGAAAACATTCAACATGTTCGTAAAATCCGCAAAAGTGTTGAAAAAAAAGGGCTTGAGGGAGTAAATCCCCAAGCCCTCAAAAGGTGAGAGGTGTCTAGTCCCTCGACCTGGTGAGCGTGCTCTTCAAAAGAGCCTGCGTTTGGTTAAGCCTTCAAAGGCACCAGACGCGGAGCAATCATGTTTTCCGGGCGCAGGATGTCGGCGAGCATTTCTTCGTCGAGCAAGCGTTCCTCGCGCACCAGTTCCAGCACGCCGCGGCCGCTTTCGAGGGCAACACGGGCAATGCGGGTGGCGTTTTCATAGCCGATGTACGGGTTCAGCGCGGTGACCAGGCCAATCGAGTGTTCGACCAGTTCACGGCAGCGCTCTTCGTTGGCAGTGATGCCGACGATGCAGTGCTCGCGCAACATGTCCATGGCACGTTGCAGCAGGCGGATCGAGTCGAAGATCTTGAAGGCGATCAGTGGCTCCATCACGTTCAGCTGCAGCTGGCCGCCTTCGGCCGCGATGGTCAGGGCCAGGTCGTTGCCGATGATCTGGAACGCCACCTGGTTCACGGCTTCAGGGATAACCGGGTTGACCTTGCCTGGCATGATCGAGCTGCCTGGCTGACGCGCCGGCAGGTTGATTTCGTTGATGCCGGTGCGTGGGCCGCTGGACAGCAGACGCAGGTCGTTGCAGATCTTCGACAGCTTGACCGCGGTGCGCTTGAGCATGCCGGAGAACAGCACGAAGGCGCCCATGTCGGAGGTGGCTTCGATCAGGTCGGCGGCTGGCACCAGCGGTTGACCGCTGATCAGGGCCAGACGCTGAACGGCCAGGGCCTGGTAACGCGGGTCGGCGTTGATGCCGGTACCAATCGCGGTGCCGCCCAGGTTCACTTCAGTCAGCAGTTCAGGCGCCAGGGTTTTCAGGCGCGCCAGGTCTTCGCTCAGGGTGGTGGCGAAGGCGCGGAATTCCTGGCCGAGGGTCATCGGCACGGCGTCTTGCAGCTGGGTACGACCCATCTTCAGAACGTGGCTGAATTCTTCACCTTTGGCGGCGAACGCCTGGATCAGGCTGTCGAGGCTGGCCAGCAGCGCGTCGTGACCCAACAGCAGACCCAGGCGGATGGCCGTCGGGTAGGCGTCGTTGGTCGACTGCGCCATGTTCACGTCGTTGTTCGGGTGCAGGTACTGGTATTCGCCCTTGCTGTGGCCCATGGCCTCCAGCGCGATGTTGGCGATGACTTCGTTGGCATTCATGTTGGTTGAAGTGCCAGCGCCGCCTTGAATCATGTCCACCACGAACTCTTCGTGGAAATCGCCGCGGATCAATCGGGCACAGGCTTCGCTGATGGCAGCGTGCTTGGCTTCGCTCAGGTGACCCAGCTCGCGGTTGGCGTCAGCGGCGGCCTGTTTGACCATCGCCAGACCAACAACCAGTTTTGGGTAATGCGAAATCGGAACGCCGGAGAGACGGAAGTTGTTCACCGCTCGCAGGGTCTGGATGCCGTAATACGCTTGAGCAGGTACTTCGAGTACGCCAAGCAGGTCTTTTTCTGTGCGGAAAGATGCAGCGGAGGACATGATAGAAATCATCTCGATATGGACCCGGTCTGTGCCGGAACAGCGCAAATGCTAGGCTTGTGAAGAATTTTGGGCCAATGCTGTTAAACACTGGGCTATGCACATTCGGCATAATGTCGGTGTGACGCCGCGTACGTGGCGAACGTGTGACCTAAATTGGTGCATGTCCGGGAGGGCGTGATGAATCTGGAAAGCAAATGGCTGGAGGACTTTAGTGCTCTGGCTGCCACCCGCAGCTTCTCCCAGGCGGCCGAAAGACGCTTCGTGACTCAGCCAGCCTTCAGTCGGCGGATCCGCAGCCTCGAAGCCGCGCTGGGGCTGACCTTGGTCAATCGCTCTCGCACCCCGGTCGAACTGACGGCGGCGGGGCAGTTGTTTCTCGTGACCGCGCGAACCGTGGTCGAACAGCTGGGTGAAGTGTTACGTCATCTTCATCACCTGGAAGGCGGGCAGGGCGAGGTGATCCAGGTCTCCGCCGCCCACTCCCTGGCACTGGGCTTCTTTCCGCGCTGGATCGCACAATTGCGCAACGAAGGGCTGAACATTGCCACGCGGCTGGTGGCCACCAACGTCGGCGATGCGGTGCATGCGCTGCGTGAAGGCGGGTGTGATCTGATGCTGGCGTTCTATGATCCGGATTCCGCGATGCAAATGGACCCGGAAATTTTCCCGTCACTGCATCTGGGGGACACTGAAATGCTCCCGGTGTGCGCCGCGGACGCTCACGGCAAACCGTTGTTCGACCTGGAAGGCGAGACCAGCGTGCCTTTGCTGGCCTACAGCGCCGGGGCATTTCTCGGGCGCTCGGTGAACATGCTGTTGCGCCAGCGTGCCCTGAGGTTCACCACTATTTACGAGACCGCCATGGCCGACAGCCTGAAAAGCATGGCGCTGGAAGGCCTGGGCATCGCCTGGGTGCCGCGCTTGAGCGCGCGCGCCGAATTGGCTCGCGGCGAGTTGGTCATCTGCGGTGGTCCGCAATGGCATGTGCCGCTGGAGATTCGGCTGTATCGCTGCGCGCTGGTGCGCAAGGCGAATGTTCGGTTGCTCTGGCGCAAGCTGGAAGGCGGCACAGCGCCAAACCCGGCAGGTTAATGTTTTTTTGTAGGAGCCAGGCTTGCCGGCGAAGGCGTCCGCGAGATCGCCNTCGCCNGCAAGCCTGGCTCCTACAGATTCAGGTCGATATGAACNATTTTCAGGCTGACCCTGAAGTCAATAAAACCGGCGCTTTGCGCCGTATGACAGATGGTCGTATGGGGGGCTGTTTATCTGCTTCATTGAGGTATACTGCGCGGCCTTCGGCCGGTTTGACTGGCCATAATTCGTACAATCAAGCCACGCATTTTGCGTGGCTTGTTGTTTTTTGACGCGCCCGCGGGCGCCCAGAGAGAAGAGGCACGACGATGAGCGCACTGGTTGGCGTGATCATGGGCTCCAAGTCCGATTGGTCCACCCTTAGCCACACCGCCGATATGCTGGAAAAGCTCGGCATCCCTTACGAGGTGAAAGTGGTCTCTGCCCACCGCACCCCGGACCTGCTGTTCCAGTATGCCGAAGAGGCCGAGGCCCGTGGCATCGAGGTGATCATCGCCGGTGCCGGTGGCGCGGCCCACCTGCCAGGCATGTGTGCAGCCAAGACCCACCTGCCGGTGCTGGGCGTGCCGGTGCAGTCGTCGATGCTCTCGGGCGTCGATTCGCTGCTTTCTATCGTGCAGATGCCAGCTGGCATTCCGGTCGCCACCCTGGCCATCGGCAAGGCCGGTGCGATCAACGCAGCCCTGCTCTCGGCGAGCATCCTGGGCGCCAAGCATCCGCAGTTTCATACCGTGCTGAAAAAATTCCGCGCTGAGCAGACAGACAGCGTCCTGGACAATCCAGACCCACGCATCGCCTGAGGTTGTTGACGATGAAGATCGGTGTAATCGGTGGCGGCCAGTTGGGTCGCATGTTGGCGCTGGCGGGCACTCCGCTGGGCATGAACTTCGCTTTCCTGGACCCGGCGCCGGATGCTTGCGCAGCCGCATTGGGCGAACACCTGCGGGCCGATTACGGCGATCAGGATCACCTGCGTCAGTTGGCCGATGAAGTCGATCTGGTGACCTTCGAGTTCGAAAGCGTCCCGGCCGAAACCGTGGCCTTCCTGTCGCAATTCGTCCCGGTGTACCCGAGCGCCGAAGCGCTGCGCATTGCCCGCGATCGCTGGTTCGAGAAGAGCATGTTCAAGGACCTGGGGATCCCGACTCCCGCGTTCGCCGACATCCAGTCCCAAGCCGATCTGGACGCCGCCGTGGCCTCCATCGGCCTGCCGGCTGTGCTGAAAACCCGCACCCTGGGCTACGACGGCAAGGGTCAGAAAGTCCTGCGCAAGCCTGAAGATGTGGTCGGCACCTTCGCCGAACTGGGCAGCGTCGCCTGCTTGCTGGAAGGCTTCGTGCCGTTCACTGGCGAAGTCTCGCTGATCGCCGTGCGCGCTCGCGATGGCGAAACCAGGTTCTACCCGCTGGTGCACAACACCCACGACAGCGGCATCCTCAAGCTGTCCGTGGCCAGCACCGACCACCCGTTGCAAGCGTTGGCTGAAGACTACTCCAGCCGGGTACTCAAGCAGCTGGATTACGTCGGCGTGATGGCGTTCGAGTTCTTCGAAGTCGACGGTGGCCTCAAGGCCAACGAAATCGCCCCGCGTGTGCACAACTCCGGGCACTGGACCACCGAAGGTGCCGAGTGCAGTCAGTTCGAAAACCACCTGCGGGCCGTTGCCGGTCTGCCGCTGGGTTCGACGGCCAAGGTCGGTGAGAGTGCGATGCTCAACTTCATCGGCAAAGTACCGGACACCGAGAAAGTCCTGGCCATCGCCGATTGCCATCTGCATCACTACGGCAAGGCCTTCAAGGTCGGCCGCAAGGTTGGTCACGCCAACCTGCGTTGTGCTGACCGTGCGACCCTTGCCGCGCAGATCCTCAAAGTCGAAGCGCTGATTGCCGAATAGTTTCATGTAGCAGCGGCGGAACCTTCAGTGGCCGCCGTTCTCTGATGGCAGGATGCCAAAGTCTGGCTAGGCTTTCGCTTAGCCAATTCAATCAGAGGGAAATGCCATGGGAATTATCGGAACCATCTTTATCGGCTTGATCGTCGGCCTGCTGGCTCGGTTTCTGAAACCGGGCGATGACAGCATGGGCTGGATCATGACCATCCTGCTCGGTATCGGCGGTTCGCTGGCGGCCACTTACGGCGGCCAGGCCCTGGGCATTTACCAGGCCGGTCAGGGCGCAGGCTTCATTGGTGCGCTGGTGGGCGCGGTGATATTGCTGGTGGTCTACGGCCTGATCAAAAAGAACTGATTCAAGCGACAAAGCCCTCTCTGCGCCAACACCGGAGAGGGCTAGAATGCTTGGCGTTCCACCGTCCTTTCCTTTGCCGAGCACCTTCATGCGCCGTCTTCTGTTGACTCTTCTCTTCCTGGGCAGTGGTTTGGCCCATGCCGGCGAACTGCCGGAAACCGACTGGCTCGAACTGATGCCAAAATCGGACCAGAAGGCCCTCGAGGCCATGCCCGAAATCGATCACAACTCACCGGAAGCCAATGGCACCTTTACCCAAAAAGGTGGCATGAAGCAGAGCAAGGGCTTGCCGGCGGTGATGTATTCGACCAAGACCGTGCCGTCGATGAACGACAAGCACATCCGCATCGGCGGTTATCCGGTACCGCTGGAATCCGATGCGAAGGGCCGCAGCACGTTGTTCTTCCTCGTGCCGTACCCGGGCGCTTGTATCCACGTGCCACCGCCGCCGCCTAACCAACTGGTGCTGGTGCGTTATCCCAAAGGCCTGAAGCTGAATGACATCTACACACCGCTGTGGGTGACTGGCACGCTGAAGATCGAGAAGGTCACCAACGACCTGGCGGATGCGGCGTATGCGCTGGACGCGGCGCAGGTGCGGGTGGTCAAGGAGTCGGATTTGTAGGTTTTTAAATGTGGGAGCAAGCCTGCTCCCACATTTATTGTGTGGTGTTAAAGCGGTTTGCTGGCGATGCTCACGCCCAGGGTATGGCTAGCCCCCGGCGCCAGCGTCACCACATCATCCATCACATTTGCCGTTTCAATGCACAACATGCGCTGCCAGCCATCGTCAGCCATGTCGCTGAACGCGGCCGCACGGTCGATCCACGGGTTCCAGATCACCGCCGAGCGCGAACCGCTGCTGGTCAGTTCAATGCGTCGTTCCCAATGCGGGTCAACGATGCTCAATGTCGGCGGGGTATTCAGATAGATGCGGTCGGTCTCACCGGTAAAACGCAGATCACCGGTCTGAGTGACGGTTTTCCAGTCGTCCAGCGTCTCGATGTAACTCAAGCCATCCAGCCCTTCAACGTGCACGTTGCGCACATCGCTGACCGCGAAATAGCTGTGCAGCGCCTGGCTGATCGTGATGGGTTCAGCGCCCTTGTTGTCGCTCGTCAGGCTGATATGCAACTGTTCATCCAGACGAATGCTCAGTTTCAAGTCCACCTGATGCGGCCAGCCTGGCAGTCCGCCTTCAGGGTAGGGCAGGACGAATTCCACCTTCAGGCTTTCGCCCTCGGTTTCGATGCTGCCCAGTTCCCAGTCCATCGCTCGCACCAGCCCGTGAGCGGTCGGCGGCTCCTGGCTGATGCGCATGGCCTGGACACTCTGCGGGTTGCGCGACAGATTGCCGAACCACGGCCAGCACACCGGCACACCGGCACGAATAGCTTTGCCGGTCTTGAACACCGCCTCGTCGTTGAGCCAGATCAGCGGCGGTTGGCCGGCCAATTGATAGCTGAGGATGTGCGCGCCTTGCTGGGCCACCAGCAATTCGGCCTGACCGTGGCGGATGCGCCAGCAGTTCAGTTCATCCAGTTTCACGGCTTCGACGGTGGGCGTGCTCATGGGGCGACTCTCAATCAGGAACAATGACTGCTATGGACCGCAAAACGGTCACCGCGTTTAACGAGCGCCTTGTTTAACGAGCTCTGGGCGGAACCGAACGAGTGCGGCCGCTGCCGTCGATGGCGACGAACACAAACACGGCTTCGGTGACTTTACGCCACTCGCTGGACAGTGGATCGTCGCTCCAGACTTCAACCATCATCTGAATCGAGCTGCGACCGATTTCCAGGGCCTGGGTATAGAAGGAGAGCTGAGCGCCCACCGCCACCGGCACCAGAAACGCCATGCGATCGATCGCAACGGTGGCCACGCGACCACCGGCAACCTTGCTGGCCATTGCGGTGCCCGCCAAATCCATCTGCGCCACCAACCAGCCGCCGAAAATATCGCCAAAGCCGTTGGTTTCACGCGGAAGCGCGGTAATTTGCAGGGCCAGGTCGCCTTGCGGGATTGGATCTTCTTGTTCGAGCTCTATCATGCCGGGGGTGCCTCTGACCCGTGACTCTTCGTAGGTATAGCGGGTGAGTAGCCGTCTTGGAAAAACGATTCAGCCCCGAACATACTACGTTCGTCACGTTTTTCGTAAGGCGCCTAAAGGGAAACTCTGCGAAATCGGCTGACGGGTGCCAACGACGGTTTCGCACAGCAACCCCTTACAAACCGTTGCAATGTTGTGAGTATATCGGTCGATAGACTCCGAGACGACCGTCCGGTTCTCATTTCGACCGTCAAATACGCACCTCTATGTGCTTTTTCGAACAATTTGCTATCGTGCCGAACCTGCCCAAGCCTCCGCCAGCGTTGTTGAGGTTGCAGATCCGACTATAAGAGAAGCCTTGCCATGACCACAGCGCCCTCGAGCATCGCGCAGCCGGCCCAACCCGCACGTCCGCTGACCCGTAACGACTATAAGACCTTGTCGCTGTCTGCCTTGGGCGGCGCGCTGGAGTTTTACGACTTCATCATCTTTGTGTTCTTCGCCACAGTGGTCGGCAAACTGTTCTTCCCCGCCGACATGCCCGAGTGGCTGCGCCTGATGCAGACGTTCGGCATTTTCGCCGCAGGTTATCTGGCCCGGCCGCTGGGCGGCATTGTCATGGCGCACTTCGGTGACCTGCTGGGACGCAAGAAGATGTTCACCCTGAGCATTTTCATGATGGCGGTGCCGACCCTGATCATGGGCTTGCTGCCGACTTATGCGCAGATAGGTATGTGGGCGCCGATCCTGTTGCTGCTGATGCGGGTGATTCAGGGCGCGGCGATTGGCGGTGAAGTGCCGGGGGCGTGGGTATTCGTTTCCGAACACGTGCCGCAGCGGCACATCGGTTATGCCTGCGGCACGCTGACCAGCGGCCTGACTGCCGGCATTCTTTTGGGCTCGTTGGTCGCCACCGCGATCAACAGCCTCTATACGCCGGTGGAAGTGGCGGATTACGCCTGGCGGATCCCGTTCCTGCTGGGCGGCGTGTTTGGCCTGTTCTCGGTCTACCTGCGCCGCTGGCTGCACGAAACCCCGGTGTTTGCCGAACTGCAATTGCGTAAAGCCCTGGCCGAAGAAGTGCCGCTGCGCGCTGTGCTGCGTGACCATCGCGGGGCGATTCTGATTTCCATGCTGCTGACCTGGTTGCTGTCCGCGGGGATCATCGTGGTCATCCTCATGACGCCGACTGTATTGCAGACTGTTTACCACTTCCCGCCGACTACCGCGTTGCAGGCCAACAGCCTGGCCATCGTGTTCCTGAGCCTGGGCTGTGTGGCCTCCGGTGCACTGGCTGACCGTTTTGGCGCCGGGCGGGTGTTCGTGTTCGGTAGCGCGTTGCTGCTGCTGACCTCGTGGACCTTCTATCACAGCCTGTTCAATCATCCCGACTGGCTGTTCCCGATGTACGCCCTGACCGGCTTGCTGGTCGGCACCATCGGTGCAGTGCCGTATGTGATGGTCAAAGCCTTCCCGGCGGTGGTGCGCTTCAGCGGCCTGTCGTTCTCCTACAACCTGGCCTACGCCATCTTCGGCGGCCTGACCCCGATGGTCGTCACCCTGCTGCTCAAGGAAAGCCCGATGGGGCCGGCCTATTACGTGGCGATTATCTGCGGCGTCGGGATTGTGGTGGGTGGTTATCTCTGGAAGAAAGGTCGCTAAGCCGACCGATGCCTTCGCGGGCAAGCCTCGCTCCTTGGTCATGCGCCAGTTTTGAAATGACGCTGATCCTGTAGGAGCGAGCGGTGCGGCGATCCGACTTGCCCGCGAAGAACGATGACGCGATATCCCTTCAAAAATCCAAATACTGGCCTTTCATCCAATTGTCATATTTCAGCCATAGAGTGTTCACACGGCCTGCTGATACTTGGCCCCGACTTAACACACCCTATCTGCTAGGAGTAAGGCATGAAACTGAAGCGTTTGATGGCGGCAATGACTTTTGTCGCTGCTGGCGTTGCGACTGCCAACGCGGTTGCCGCTGTTGACCCTGCTATCCCGAGCTACACCAAGACCACTGGTGTGTCGGGCAACCTGTCCAGCGTCGGCTCCGATACCCTGGCCAACCTCATGACCCTGTGGGCTGAGAACTACAAAAAAGAATACCCGAACGTAAACATCCAGATTCAGGCCGCTGGCTCTGCCACCGCGCCACCTGCGCTGACTGAAGGCACCTCCAACCTGGGCCCGATGAGCCGCAAGATGAAGGACACCGAACTGGCGGCCTTCGAGCAGAAGTACGGCTACAAGCCAACCGCTATCCCGGTGGCCGTGGACGCCTTGGCCGTCTTCGTACACAAAGACAACCCGATCCAGCACCTGACCATGGAACAAGTCGACGCGATCTTCTCCTCGACTCGTCTGTGCGGCGCCAAAGCTGATGTGAAAACCTGGGGCGACCTGGGTGTGACCGGCGACCTGGCCAACAAGCCAGTACAACTGTTCGGTCGTAACTCGGTATCCGGCACTTATGGCTACTTCAAAGAAGAAGCCCTGTGCAAAGGCGACTACAAGCCAAACGTCAACGAACAACCAGGCTCGGCGTCGGTCGTGCAGTCGATCAGCTCCTCGCTGAACGGCATCGGTTACTCGGGCATCGGCTACAAGACCGCCAGCGTGAAGACCGTGGCCCTGTCCAAGAAAGGCAGCACTGAATTCATCGAAGACACCGAAGAAAACGCCCTGAACGGTAAGTATCCGCTGTCGCGTTTCCTCTACGTATACGTCAACAAAGCCCCGAACAAGCCTCTGGCCCCGCTGGAAGCCGAGTTCGTGAAACTGGTTCTGTCCAAGCAGGGCCAGGAAGTTGTAGTGAAAGACGGCTACATCCCACTGCCAGCCAAGGTAGCTGCAAAAGCACTGGCTGACCTGGGTCTCGCGGAAGGCGGCGCTGAAGTCGCAAAAAAGTAAAACCCTAGGTCCGGGGTAAACCCGGACCTGTGTAGGAGCGAGGCTTGCCCGCGAAAGCGGTGGGTCGGTCAACATTGATGTTGAATGTAACGACCCCTTCGCGGGCAAGCCTTGCTCCTACAATTGCCGGTAAATACCGGCCCCCAAATTTCCGATCCACTGCCAGTTTCCACTGGCGGCGGATTTGTTGCGTCACTGCATTGTCATCTTTCTGTCATACAGGATCGCTAGGGTGTGCGCATGAATGATCTGGCCAACTCCACCATGACTACAAATCCCCCCAAGCGAATTGACTTCAATACGCCTGAGCTGCACCGCAAGCGCCGTATTCGTGCGCTGAAAGATCGCCTGACCCGTTGGTATGTTCTTGTCGGCGGCCTCGCCGTCCTGGGCGCGATCACCCTGATCTTCTTCTTCCTTGGTTATGTTGTCGCGCCGCTGTTCCAGGGTGCCGACCTGACCGCCAAAGACGCCATCACGCCCGCCTGGATGCAAGACTCCGGCAAGCCGCTGATGATCTCCCTTGAAGAACAGAACCAGGTGGCCATGCGGGTTTCCGACAAGGGCCAGGCGCTATTCTTTGATATCGATAGCGGCGCCGAACTGCGCCGCGTCGACCTGCCGATCCCGGCCGGTACCAGCGTGACCTCCATCGGTGAAGATCAACCCGGCCATCCATTGGTCGCAGTGGGGTTGTCCAACGGTCAGGTGCTGGTGTTCCGCCACACCTATAAAGTCAGCTACCCGGACGGCAAGAAAACCATCTCGCCGGCCATCGAATACCCGTACGGCGAAACGCCAATCGTGCTGAACGAGGCGGGCGGCGCTCTGGAGCACGTCAGCCTCAATGCCACCGATTCGACCCTGCTGCTGGCTGGCTCCACCGGTGCGCAACTGCATGTCATGTCGCTGACCAGCGAAGAAAACATGATGACCGGCGAAGTCACCAACGAGCAGAAACGTATCGACCTGCCGCAAATGACCGAGCCAGTGAAGAACATCTTCGTCGACCCGCGTCAGCAGTGGCTGTACGTGGTCAACGGTCGTGCTCAAGCCGATGTGTTCAGCCTGCGCGACAAGAGTCTCAACGGTCGCTACAAATTGCTCGAAGACGGCGATGCCGAGATTACCGCCAGCACCCAGCTGGTGGGTGGTATCTCACTGATCCTCGGCGACTCCAAGGGCGGTCTCGCCCAGTGGTTCATGGCTCGCGATCACGATGGCGAACTGCGCCTGAAGCAAATCCGCACCTTCCAGATGGGCGCTGCGCCGATTGTTGAAATCACCGCCGAAGAACGTCGAAAAGGCTTCGTAGCCCTTGATGCGTCCGGCAAACTCGGCGTGTTCCACAGCACCGCGCACCGCACTTTGCTGGTGGATCAGGTGGTCGACGGCCAAGGCCTGTTCGGCCTGTCGCCACGGGCCAACCGCGTGATCGTGGAGCAGGGCGGCAAGCTGCAACCGTTGCTGCTCGACAACCCGCACCCGGAAGTTTCCTGGAGCGCGTTGTGGAGCAAGGTCTGGTACGAGAACTACGACGAGCCTAAATACGTCTGGCAATCGACCGCCGCCAACACCGACTTCGAACCCAAGCTGAGCCTCTCGCCGCTGACCTTCGGTACCCTGAAAGCCGCGTTCTACGCCATGCTGCTGGCCGCGCCCCTGGCCGTCGCCGCGGCGATCTACACCGCGTACTTCATGGCCCCGGGCATGCGTCGCAAGGTCAAGCCGGTGATCGAACTGATGGAAGCGATGCCGACGGTGATCCTCGGCTTCTTCGCCGGCCTGTTCCTCGCACCGTATGTAGAAGGGCATTTGCCGGGCATCTTCAGCCTGCTGATGCTCCTGCCGATCGGCATTCTGGTGGCGGGTTTCGTCTTCAGTCGCCTGCCTGAGTCGATCCGCCTGAAAGTGCCGGACGGCTGGGAAAGCGCGATCCTGATCCCGGTGATTCTGTTCGTGGGCTGGCTGTCGCTGTACATGAGCCCGTACATGGAAGCCTGGTTCTTCGGCGGTGACATGCGTATGTGGATCTCCCACGACCTGGGCATCACCTACGACCAGCGCAACGCTCTGGTGGTCGGCCTGGCCATGGGCTTTGCAGTCATCCCGAACATCTACTCGATCGCCGAAGACGCCGTGTTCAGTGTGCCTCGCGGCCTGACCCTCGGCTCCCTGGCCCTTGGCGCCACGCCGTGGCAGACCATGACTCGCGTGGTGATCCTCACCGCCAGCCCGGGCATCTTCTCGGCGCTGATGATCGGCATGGGCCGTGCGGTCGGTGAAACCATGATCGTGCTGATGGCCACCGGTAACACCCCGGTCATGGAAATGAACCTGTTCGAAGGCCTGCGCACACTGGCAGCCAACGTCGCGGTGGAAATGCCCGAATCGGAAGTCGGCGGCAGCCACTACCGCGTGCTGTTCCTCTCGGCGCTGGTGCTGCTGTTGTTCACCTTCATCATGAACACCCTCGCGGAACTGATTCGTCAGCGTCTGCGCAAGAAATACTCGTCGCTTTAACAAAGGTAGAAGTCTGTGAAACAGAACTCCCTGAATGGATGGTTCAAGAGCGGCGCCCCCGGCGTCTGGATCAGCGGCGGCGCGGTGTCCATTGCGGTCATCATGACCATTGGCCTGCTGGCGGTCATTGCCGTGCGCGGTCTGGGGCACTTCTGGCCGGCGGACCTGATCCACGCCAATTACGACGTGCCGGGCCAAGCCAACCACCTGGTCATCGGCGAAGTGGTGCAGAAGGAAGAAGTGCCACGCGAGCGCCTGAAAACCGCTGGCCTGCCGGTGCCCGATCAGGGCCCGGAGTTCATGACCCGCGAGCTGATCAAGGTCGGCAACCGCGATCTGAACGGCACGGACTTCACCTGGATTGTCGGCGAGTGGCTGACCAACCAGAAAACCCCGCCAGAGCTGATGACCATCGAGCGTCGCGAGTGGGGCAACTTCTACGGCTATCTGGTCAACGTTAAAGAGGACGGCAAGGTCGTCGCTGAAGGCGAAGCCGCATGGCCTGAGTTGCAGGCCCGTGTCGATCGCGTCAACCAGTTGGCTGGGCAGCTCAAGAGCCTGGAAAAAACCGACATCGGCGCGATCAACGCCGGTCTCGAACGTGTTCGTCTGCACGGTCGCAAGCTGGAATTGGCCGGCCGTCTCGACGCTACCGCACAGGCGGACCTGGAGTCCGAGCGCGCCGAGTTGAACGCCCGTTATCAGGAAATCGAAGCGCGTCTGAACGATCTGCACAAGCAGTTCAACCGCGACAGTCTGACTGCACGGGATGCGAACGGTAAAGAGGTCGAGATCGGCATCGGCAAAGTGGTTCACGCCTATCAGCCGAACGCCATGAGCACCTTTACCAAGGTGGGCTTCTACTTCAGCAAGGTCTGGGAATTCCTCAGTGATGACCCGCGCGAAGCCAACACCGAAGGCGGGATCTTCCCGGCGATTTTCGGCACCGTGATGATGACCCTGATCATGGCGATGATCGTCACTCCTTTCGGTGTGCTGGCGGCGGTCTACCTGCGTGAATACGCCAAGCAGAACACGCTGACCCGAGTGATCCGCATCGCGGTGAACAACCTGGCGGGTGTTCCGGCGATCGTTTACGGCGTGTTCGGCCTGGGCTTCTTCGTTTATGTACTGGGCGGCTCGATCGACCGCTTGTTCTTTCCCGAAGCCTTGCCGGCGCCGACCTTCGGTACGCCGGGTCTGCTGTGGGCTTCGTTGACCTTGGCCCTGCTGGCTGTGCCGGTGGTGATCGTGGCCACCGAAGAAGGTCTGGCGCGGATTCCTCGCACCGTGCGCGAAGGCTCGTTGGCCCTCGGCGCGACCAAGGCCGAGACCTTGTGGAAGATCGTGCTGCCGATGGCCAGCCCGGCGATGATGACCGGCATGATCCTCGCCGTGGCCCGCGCCGCCGGTGAAGTGGCGCCGCTGATGCTGGTGGGTGTAGTGAAACTGGCACCGTCGCTGCCGCTGGATGGCAACTACCCGTACCTGCACCTGGACCAGAAGATCATGCACCTGGGCTTCCACATTTATGACGTCGGCTTCCAGAGCCCGAACGTAGAAGCCGCGCGGCCGCTGGTGTATGCCACGGCGCTGCTGCTGGTGCTGGTGATCGCGACATTGAACCTGTCGGCCGTTTATATCCGTAACCACCTGCGCGAGAAGTACAAGGCGCTGGATAGCTAATCAACACCGAACTGTAGGAGCCGGCTTGCTGGCGAAGGCATCACCGCGGTGAGCCTGCGGGACCGAGTTGTCTGCATCGCCAGCAAGCCGGCTCCTACAAAGAATTGCGTAACCGCGGGCCTGGCCTGCGGCCCCGAACCGAATTTGTTAGCACAGGGAGCCTCCCATGCAGCACGAAGCACACACTCACGGCATCAACATGTCGGCCTTGGGCCGCGACAAACAGAGCCTGAGTCTCGAGCAGGAAACCGTGGCCATCGAAGTGCCTGGCCTGAGCCTGTTCTACGGCGACAAACAAGCGCTGTATGACGTCAGCATGAACATCCCGAAACAGCGCGTGACCGCCTTCATCGGCCCGTCCGGCTGTGGCAAGTCCACGCTGTTGCGCACTTTCAACCGCATGAACGACCTGGTGGATGGCTGCCGCGTAGAAGGCGCGATCAACCTCTACGGCAACAACATCTACCGCAAGGGCGAGGACGTGGCCGAGCTGCGTCGCCGGGTCGGCATGGTGTTCCAGAAGCCCAACCCGTTCCCGAAAACCATCTATGAAAACGTGGTTTACGGTTTGCGCATCCAGGGCATCAACAAAAAGCGCATCCTCGACGAAGCCGTCGAGTGGGCGTTGAAAGGCGCGGCGCTGTGGGATGAAGTCAAGGATCGTCTGCACGAGTCGGCACTCGGTCTGTCCGGTGGTCAGCAGCAACGTCTGGTGATTGCCCGCACCATCGCCGTGGAGCCGGAAGTGCTGCTGCTCGACGAACCGTGCTCGGCACTCGACCCGATCTCCACGCTGAAAGTCGAAGAGCTGATCTACGAACTGAAATCCAAGTTCACCATTGTTATCGTGACCCACAACATGCAACAGGCCGCGCGGGTTTCCGACTACACGGCGTTCATGTATATGGGCAAACTGGTGGAGTTCGGCGACACCGACACCCTGTTCACCAATCCGGCGAAGAAGCAGACCGAAGACTACATCACCGGTCGTTACGGCTAGGAAGCTGTTGTTGCTCACTGAACTGACGCTGCGGCCCACCGCACCTTACCGGACGCTCCAAGGACGCCAACATGATTAGTAAAGAAGGCCTTACCCATCACATCTCCCAGCAGTTCAACGCTGAGCTCGAGGAAGTGCGCAGCCACCTCCTGGCCATGGGCGGGCTGGTCGAGAAGCAGGTCAACGACGCGGTCACCGCGCTGATCGAGGCCGACTCCGGCCTGGCCCAGCAAGTGCGCGAGGTCGACGACCAGATCAACCAGATGGAACGCAACATCGACGAAGAATGCCTGCGCATTCTGGCCCGTCGTCAGCCGGCGGCGTCGGACTTGCGTCTGATCATCAGCATCTCCAAATCGGTGATCGATCTCGAGCGTATCGGCGACGAAGCCACCAAAATTGCCCGTCGGGCCATTCAGTTGTGCGAAGAAGGCGAAGCGCCGCGCGGTTACGTCGAGGTTCGCCACATCGGCGACCAGGTGCGCAACATGGTTCGCGATGCCCTGGACGCATTTGCTCGCTTCGACGCCGACTTGGCGCTGTCGGTGGCGCAGTACGACAAGATCATCGACCGCGAATACAAGACCGCGCTGCGCGAACTGGCCACTTACATGATGGAAGACCCGCGCTCTATCTCGCGGGTCTTGAGCATTATCTGGGTGCTGCGTTCTCTGGAGCGGATCGGCGACCACGCGCGCAATATCTCGGAACTGGTGATTTACCTGGTACGCGGCACCGACGTGCGTCACCTGGGCCTCAAGCGCATGAAGGAAGAAGTGGAAGGCACAAGTGCCGAAACCGCTAATGTTCCGGACAAAGCTGACGATAAGTAAGGTTGCCCAAGAAAAGCGCCCGGCCCCTTGGCCGGGCGTTTTTGTTTGTGCGGCTTTTTGAAAAGCCGAATTGAAAAGCAGCACCCGCGAACGAAAAGTCCCGGCGTGACTGAAGAGTTTTGGCAAAGTGCCATCAGCCAGCGTTATGCTTGCCGGGATTTTTAAAGGGGTGTTGGATGAGCAAGATCAGTGTGTTGGTCGTGGACGATGCGTCGTTCATTCGTGACCTGGTAAAAAAGTGCCTGCGTAACTACTTCCCGGGGATCCGGACCGAAGATGCCGTCAACGGTAAAAAGGCCCAGGCCATGCTGGCCAAGGAAGCGTTCGATCTGGTTCTGTGCGACTGGGAAATGCCGGAAATGTCCGGTCTGGAGTTGCTGACCTGGTGCCGCGAGCAGGACAACCTCAAAACCATGCCGTTCATCATGGTGACCAGCCGTGGCGACAAAGAGAACGTGGTCCAGGCGATCCAGGCCGGGGTTTCCGGCTATGTCAGCAAGCCGTTCACCAACGAGCAGTTGCTGACCAAGGTCAAGCAGGCGCTGAACAAGGTCGGCAAGCTCGATACCTTGATGAACAGCGCGCCGACCAAAATGAACTCGGCGTTCGGCAACGATTCCCTGAGCGCATTGACCGGTGGCAAAGCGGCGGTGGTCGCACCCGCGGCTGCTGTGGTCAACCCGTTTGCCAAACCTGCCGCCGCCGCGCCAGCCCCGGCTGCGGCGCCGTCTCGCGGCCTGCTCAACAACCCACCGGTCAAGGCGCCTGCCGCTGCCTCCGCATCAGCTGGCGGTCGTGGCCAAGGCCAACTGCGCCTGTCGAGCGGCACTCAGCAATGCGTGATCAAGGCCTTGAGCATCAAGGAAGCGCTGCTGGTGGTGAAACGCACCGACACCTTGCCGCAAGTCCTCGACAACGCCGTACTCGACCTGGAGCAGGGCGACAACGCCGAAATTGCCCGTCTTAACGGCTACCTGCACGCCATCGTCGCCCACGAGCCGAAGCCGGACAGTGAGTGGCTGCAACTGACGTTCCGCTTTGTCGACCAGGATGCACAGAAGCTCGACTACATCTCCCGCCTGATCGCCCGTGGCACCGCGCAGAAGCACTTCGTACCGGGTGCGTAACGTGTACCGCTGATCATTCCCGCGCCCTGCGTGGGAATGCCTCCCCGGACGCTCCACGTCCGCTTCGGATGGGACGCAGAGCGTCCCTTGCTGCATTCCCAGGCAGAGCGTGGGAATGATCATTTGAAACATCTGTCGACTACGCAGGTCCATTTCTGCTGCTAGGCTCCTTCCCAGGCCTACTCAACAGAATTTTGCCCATGCTCGCGCGCCTGCTGTTTTTCTGTGGTCTTTTCATGGCCTCCACCTCGGCTGTGGCCATGACGATCTACAGGTCCACTGATGCCAGTGGCGTGGTCTCTTACAGCGACCGCCCCACCAAAGGCGCGAAGGTGTTCGTTTTTCGCGACCGAATGGTCGAACACCTTGAGCGGCAGGTGTACCTCGACATCAAGAGGATGAATGGCATCGACAGCGTGTTCGTGCGCAACGACCTGTATGCGCCGGTCGAGATCGAGCTGAGTTTCGACGGGCTGCAGAACGTCAGCGGTGCGCCGAGCCGACCGATCCGGCGGGTGATGCCGGCGCGCAGTAACCTTCGTCTGGCCCTGCTCACGCCGACGAAGGCTGGAAGGCCGATCGTGTATAACCCAAGGTTCGCATATTCCCTGGGCGACCCCTCAGGGGCTGCCATGGCCTATCGATATCCGTTGCCCTGGCGTGGCGGTCCGTTTCGGCTGACCCAGGGCGCCAATGGCCAATACAGCCACTACGGACCGAAAAACCGTTACGCGATGGACATCGCCATGCCCGAAGGCACGCCGATCATCGCGGCGCGCGGCGGGGTGGTGGTGAAAACAGAGAATGGCCAGACTGGGCGCGGCAACGATCCGTCGGGCAATTTCGTGCGGGTGTTGCACGATGACGGGACCATGGGCGTGTACCTGCACCTCAAGAAAGGTTCGGTCTGCGTACGGGAAGGTCAGCGGGTAGTGGTGGGCAGTGCGCTGGCGCTGTCGGGCAACACCGGCAACAGCAGCGGCCCGCACCTGCACTTCGTGGTGCAGCGCAATACCGGGTTGGGCCTGGTGTCGATTCCGTACCAGTTCAATCAACCGGTGGGGGCGTTGCCCAACTTTGCGTTGGGCAGTAGGAGCCGGCTTGCTGGCGATGAACGATAACGCGGTATAACAGAGACACCGCAGCGCTCCTGATCGCCAGCAAGCCGGCTCCTACAAGGGCGTGGCTCAGTCCAGCATCAACACCTTGGCCAATATGATCTTCGGCCCTTTCATCTTTTTGATGATGATCCGCAAACCTTCGACTTCCAGCACTTCTTCCTCTTCCGGCACCCGTTTCAGGGTTTCGTAGACCAGCCCGGCGAGGGTTTCGGCTTCGATGTGGTCCAGGTCGATGCCCAGCAGGCGCTCCACCTTGAACAGCGGCGTATCACCCCGCACCAGCAGCTTACCCGGCTGATACGCGAGGATCCCGCGTTCAGCCTTGCGGTGTTCGTCCTGAATGTCGCCCACCAGCACTTCCAGCACATCTTCCATGGTCAGGTAGCCGATGATGTTGCCGTCGGCTTCCTCGACCAAGGCGAAGTGCGAGCCGCCCTTGCGGAACTGCTCCAGCAGTTGCGACAGCGGCATGTGCCGCGATACGCGCTCCAGTGGTCGGGTCAGTTCGGCGAGGTTGAACGACTCGGGAATGTGATCAAGGGCGGCCAGTTCCAGCAGCAGATCCTTGATGTGCAGCAGGCCGACGAACTCTTTACGCTCGCTGTCGTACACCGGGTAGCGGCTGAACTTGTGGCGACGGAACAACGCCAGGATTTCCTTGAGCGGAGCGTTGAACTCAAGTGTGACCAGGTCTTCCCGGGAGTTGGCCCAGTCGACCACTTCCAGCTCGCCCATTTCCACCGCCGAGGCCAGTACGCGCATGCCTTGGTCGCTTGGGTCCTGGCCACGGCTGGAGTGCAGGATCAGTTTCAGTTCTTCGCGGCTGTAATGGTGCTCGTGGTGCGGGCCGGGCTCACCTTGCCCGGCGATGCGCAGGATCTGGTTGGCGCTGGCGTTGAGCAGGTAGATGGCCGGGTACATGGCCCAGTAGAACAAGTACAGCGGCACCGCCGTCCACAGCGACAGCAACTCGGGTTTGCGGATGGCCCAGGATTTTGGTGCCAGCTCACCGACCACGATGTGCAGGTACGAAATGATGAAGAACGCCGTGAAGAACGAAACCGCCTTGACCACCTCAGCGGAATCTACACCCACGGCACTCAGTACAGGCTCCAGGAGGTGCGCGAACGCCGGTTCGCCGACCCAGCCCAGACCCAGAGAAGCGAGGGTGATACCCAGTTGGCACGCTGACAGGTAAGCATCGAGCTGACTGTGTACGGTGCGCAGGATGTGCCCGCGCCAGCCGTGCTGTTCAGCGATGGCTTCGACCCGGGTCGAGCGCAGTTTGACCATGGCAAACTCTGCCGCAACGAAAAAGCCGTTGAGCAAAACCAGGATCAGAGCAAAAAGAATCATGCCGAAGTCGGCGAATATTGTTGCGAGGGTCAAGCCAGGGGAAGGGTCCATGATGGAGTTTTGCGGGTTCCGTGTATTCAAAAAAGGGGGAAATGCAGTGCCTGAAGGGCAGGCACAAGTCAGCCAATGTAGCGGCTGACTGATCGATTGCCTAGTGGTGAGTGCTGGTCGGTATCAGTCCGCTGCACTGATCACGCGGGATTTGGTGACCTGGGCCGGCGCAAAATGGCAGGTAAACGTACTGCCATGTCCCGGCACACTGCTGATTTCCATGCGTGCCCGGTGTCGCAGCAGCACATGTTTGACGATGGCCAGCCCCAGCCCGGTGCCGCCGGTGTTGGAATTGCGGCTGGAATCGACGCGGTAGAAGCGTTCGGTCAGGCGCGGCAGGTGTTTGCTGTCGATGCCGATTCCCGAATCCTGCACGCTCAGGTGTGCGCCTTGCTCGTCGCCCCACCAGCGAATGCGGATATTGCCCTCGGCCGGGGTGTATTTCACTGCGTTGAACACCAGATTGGAAAACGCACTGCGCAGTTCGGCTTCACTGCCCTTGAGCAGAATCGTCGGGTCGGCTTCCAGGGTGATGCGCTGATTTTTCTGACCCGACAGCTGCTGGGCGTCGCTCTTGATCGATTGCAGCAGGCTGTCGATGGACACTGGTTGGTTGTCCGACGGGTAATCGGTGGCTTCCAGTTTGGCCAGCAGCAGCAAATCGTTAAGCAAGGTCTGCATGCGCCCGCCTTGCTGCTGCATTTGCTGCAGGGCACGGGTCCAGCGCGGATTCACGTCCTCGACGTTATCGAGCAGGGTTTCCAGGTAGCCGCAAATCACCGTCAGGGGTGTACGCAGCTCGTGGGACACGTTGGCGATGAAGTCTTTGCGCATCTGCTCCAGCTGATGGATACGCGTCACGTCGCGCACCAGCATCAAGTGCTCGTTGTTGCCATAGCGGGTGATGTACAGCTGAATGCGCAGGCGATCGTTGATCGGCGACGGAATCTCCAATGGTTCGGCGTAGTTGTCCTGCTCGAAGTATTCCTTGAAACGCGGATGGCGCACCAGGTTGGTCACCGGCTGGCCGCTGTCTTGAGGAGTCTTGAGGCCGAGCAGGGTTTCGGCGGCGCGGTTCCACCACTCAAGGTTGCCGTCGCTGTCGAGCATGATCACTGCGTCTTTCAGCGCGGCAGTGGATTCCTGGACTCGGTCGATCACCGCTTGCAGGCGTCCGCGTACCCGTTGGTCGCGGCGTTGCAGGTGATAGATGCTGTCGAACACTTCGCCCCACAGGCCATAGCCGTCGGGCGGTGCTTCATCGGGTTGGTGCAGGCGCAGCCATTCGTGCAGGCGCAGCAGCTGTTTGAGGGTCCAGGCCAGGTAAACACCCAGGCCCACGGCGAGACTCCAGCCGTAGTAGCCGGAAATCAGGCCGATCACCAGGCAGGCGGTGACCAGCAACAGCATGTGGCGAATCAGGGTGCCATGCCAGTTTTGGTTCACGGAAAATATGCGTCCTTGTCAGCGAGGCTGGCGGTCTGTTCAGGCCTTGGTGGAAAACCGGTAGCCGGTGCCGCGCACGGTTTGTACCAGATTTTCGTAGGCATCGCCGAGGGCTTTGCGCAGGCGACGGATGTGCACGTCGACAGTGCGCTCTTCGACGTAGACATTGCCGCCCCAGACCTGATCCAGCAACTGGCCGCGGGTGTAGGCGCGTTCCTGGTGGGTCATGAAGAATTGCAGCAAACGGTACTCGGTCGGGCCCATCTCGGCAGGTTTGCCGTCGATGGTCACGCGATGGCTGATCGGGTCGAGCAACAGGCCGCCGACTTCGATCGGCGCTTCGCCATCGGTCGGGCCGGCGCGGCGCAGTACGGCTTTGAGGCGTGCCACCAGTTCGCGGGGGGAAAACGGTTTGGTGATGTAGTCGTCGGCGCCGACTTCCAGGCCCTGGATCTTGTTGTCCTCTTCACCCTTGGCGGTGAGCATGATGATCGGGATATCCCCGGTCAGCTCGTCACGCTTGAGGCGGCGGGCCAACTCGATGCCGGAGGTGCCGGGCAGCATCCAGTCGAGCAGGATCAGGTCCGGTTTGCGGTCGACGATAATGGCATGGGCCTGCTGGGAGTTCTCCGCCTCCAGGCAGTCATAGCCGGCCATTTCCAACGCAACGGCGATCATTTCGCGAATGGGCGCTTCGTCGTCGACGATCAGAATGCTCCTGCCAACCATGCCTTAATCCTCTTGTCATTTAACTGTCTTGCGCCGCATTAGATAACGGAATTATTGCAGTCGTGTGACAGTATTTTAGCCACCCTGCGATTGTCGCGATCCTGAACTAAGCTCTAATTCCGAATCCTGACAACCACAAAAGGAAGGTTTCCATGAATCACATTGCTAAATCCTGGAAGGTCCTGCTGGTCACGGCTGCGTTAACGCTGCCGTCCCTGGCCTTTGCGGCAGAACCCGCCATGATGAAAGGCGGCATGATGGTCGATCAGAAGGGTATGACCTTGTATACCTTTGACAAGGACAAGGACGGCAAGTCGATGTGCATGGGTGAGTGTGCGAAGAACTGGCCGCCGATGATGGCTCCGATGGATGCCAAGCCCATGGGTGAATGGAAGCCGATCAAGCGTGACGACGGCACAATGCAATGGACTTACGACGGCAAGCCAATGTACACCTACAAAATGGATAGCAAGCCGGGAGACATGAAAGGCGACGGCATGATGAAAATGTGGCACGTGATTGGCGAACACAAGTAAGCGATTTGCCTGCCCTATAAACAGCCTGTAGCAGCTGGCGAAGCCTGCGTTCGGCTGCGTAGCAGTCGTGAACCCTGTGTACGCGGTTTACCTGACGCACCACAGAGGTAGATTTCACGACTGCTGTGCAGCCGAACGCAGCCTGCGGCAGCTGCTACAGATCAATCGCAGTCAACGTAACGCGTAATCCAGCACAATCCCCACGAAAATCGCCAGCCCCGCCCAGTGGTTATGCAAAAACGCCTGGAAGCAGCGCATCCGGTCTTTGCTGCGGGTGTACCAGAACTCCCACGCAAAGCAGCCTGCCGCCACCAGCAACCCAAGGTGGAACCAGCCACCGAGATGGAATTTCGAGCCAGCCAGCAACAGGCAGCCCAGCGCCAGGCCTTGCAAGGTCAGAATGATCACCCGGTCGGCGTCGCCAAACAGGATCGCGGTGGATTTCACCCCGATCTTCAGGTCGTCATCGCGGTCGGTCATGGCGTAATAGGTGTCGTAGCCCACAGTCCACAGCAAGTTGGCGATCCACAGCAACCAGGCTGTCGCCGGAAGCTCACCGGTTTCGGCGGTGAATGCCATCGGCATGCCCCAGGAGAACGCCGCGCCCAGCACCACTTGCGGGTAATAGGTGTAACGCTTCATGAACGGATACGTGAAGGCCAGGGCCAAACCGCCCAGCGACAGCCAGACAGTCGCCGCGTTGGTGCACAGCACCAGCAAGAAGCTCACACCCATCAGCACCGCGAAGAACACCAGGGCTTCTTTGGAGCTGATCTTGCCGCTCACCAGCGGCCGCTGCTCGGTGCGTTTCACATGGCCATCGACCTTGCGGTCCGCCCAGTCGTTTATCACGCAGCCGCCAGCACGGGTCAGTACCACGCCGAGCACGAAAATCACGATATTGGCCAGTGACGGCGAACCTTCACCGGCAATCCACAGTGCCCACAATGTCGGCCACAGCAGCAGGTAAATGCCGATCGGCTTGTCCATGCGGGTCAGCTGAATGAAATCCCAGGCCCGAGGATTCACGCGGTTCAGAGACTTGAGCAGGTTCTGGTACATCAGCAGTTCTCCGGATGCGCGCGGGCGGCGCTCCACAGGGTCGGCAGGAAAATCTCGGCCACCAGCACGCTCAGGGCGCCTCGGTCGAAACGTGAGCGCCGGCCCCACAGTTCAGGCGCCCGGGCCTCCATCGGCAACCACGCTTGAGGATAGTGACAAACCTCGATGGCCCGGCGCTGAAATGCCTGATCGCAAAACAGCAATTCACCCAGAGAGCGGCTGCCCAGCTCATCCATGTGCAATCCGTCGCCCTGTAGCGCGCTACGCGCGGCTACGCTGCGGGCAAACACCCAGGCTTCACCGTGGCCGCGCAGATACACCTCGCGCACCCAGCCTTCGCTGCCTTCGGCCAGCTCCAGCGCGGCACATTCGTCGGCGCGCAGCGATTGCCAGCCTTCGAACAGCGGTGTGACGCTGAAACCGTCATTCGACAAACGGGTCAGGCGTCGGGTCAGTGACCCTTCATCGAACAACCAATCGAGCGTAGACGTGTCGGGGCGGGGCATCAGTTGGCTTTGAGAAAGCCAGAGCGGCGTCGGGGAGGGGGCTTTTGAGTGCGGCACAGTGAGTCATTATTGGCAGCAAATGAGGCGGCGAGCTTACCATGTCAGGCGGCGAGTTTGATTGATCCGGCCTGCCGTTGCGCCGAACAGGCTTGCATCTGACGGGCCCGATCAGTACAAAACGCCCTGAGCCGGACGGCAACGCTTCATCTATCGACCGTTCGCGCCGGCAAAAGCCTGAATCCCGAGGAAGTACCTGAATGAAAAAGTGGCAATGTGTGGTCTGCGGCCTGATCTATAACGAAGCCGAAGGCTGGCCGGACGACGGTATTGCGGCGGGCACACCGTGGCAGGACGTGCCGGAAGACTGGCTGTGCCCGGACTGCGGCGTGGGCAAAATGGATTTTGAAATGATTGAAATCAACTAAGCATCCAAGGAGCTAGGAATGAACGCACCTGTCGTGATCGTCGGCACTGGGCTGGCTGGCTACAACCTGGCCCGGGAGTTTCGCAAACTCGATGGCGAAATCCCGCTGCTGTTGATTACCGCAGATGATGGACGCTCCTACTCCAAGCCGATGCTTTCCACCGGCTTTGGCAAGAATAAAGACGCCGATGGCCTGAGCATGGCCGAACCGGGCGCCATGGCCGAGCAATTGAAGGCCGAAGTGCGTACCCACACGCGCATCAGCGGCATCGATCCGGGCCACAAGCGCCTGTGGATCGGCGAAGAATCAGTGATCTATCGTGACCTGATCCTGGCCTGGGGCGCGGAAACCGTGCGGGTGCCGATCGAAGGCGACGCGGCCGATGCCGTTTTCCCGATCAACGACCTTGAAGACTACGCACGTTTTCGCGCAGCCGCGGCCGGCAAGCGTCGGGTGCTGCTGCTGGGCGCCGGTTTGATTGGCTGCGAATTCGCCAACGACCTGATTCTCGGTGGCTACGAAGTGCAGCTGGTTGCCCCCTGCGAACAAGTCATGCCGACCTTGCTCCACCCGGCGGCGGCCGCTGCGGTCCAGGCCGGCCTGGAAAGCCTCGGCGCGCGCTTCCACCTCGGGCCGGTGCTCAATCGCCTGCAGCGAGTGGCTGACGGCCTGGAAGCGCATTTGTCTGACGGCCAGGTCATCCCTTGCGACGTAGTGGTGTCAGCCATCGGTCTGCGTCCGCGCATCGACCTGGCGGCCGCTGCCGGGGTGCAGGTCAATCGTGGTGTGGTGGTTGACCGTCACCTGAAAACCTCTCACGCCAACATCTACGCCCTGGGCGATTGCGCCGAGGTCGATGGGCTGAATCTGTTGTACGTCATGCCCCTCATGAGCTGTGCGAGAGCGCTGGCCCAGACCCTCGCCGGAAACCCTACGGCGGTGAGTTACGGCCCGATGCCGATCACCGTGAAAACCCCGGTCTGCCCATTGGTGGTTTCCCCGCCACCACGGGGCGCGGAGGGCGTCTGGACGGTCGAAGGGCAGGGCGCGGACATCAAGGTGCTGTGCCGCGACAGCGCCGGCAAATTGCTGGGCTATGCCCTGACCGGCGCGGCGGTGATGGAAAAACTCGCCCTGAACAAAGAACTTCCGGCCCTGTTGGCGTAAATGCCGGTCGTTCTGTCGGAATCACCCCGTTTTTGCCCCCACAAAGGTCGCGGGGAGACTGGCGCCGCTCTTGCGCGCATGCCATCCTCATTCCCGTCTGCCGCAGAGTAGAGCACCTGCGGCGCCTTGGGCGCTGTTCCAACGAGAACAGCACGGACATAACAACAAAAAACCGTCAAAGGGGCTTCACTCATGCGTAAACCAGAACTCGCCGCTGCCATCGCGGAAAAAGCAGATCTCACCAAAGAACAGGCCAATCGCGTTCTCAACGCCGTTCTCGAAGAAATCACCGGCGCTCTGCATCGCAAGGATAGCGTCACGCTGGTGGGCTTCGGCACCTTCCTGCAACGCCATCGCGGTGCCCGTACCGGCAAGAACCCGCAAACCGGTGAGCCGGTAAAAATCAAAGCCAGCAACACTGTTGCGTTCAAGCCAGGCAAGTCGTTGAAAGACAGCGTTAATCCGTAACACGCACCGACTTCCCGCGCAGCGGGCGAGCGGGATAAAAAATGGGCACGCCAACGAGGTTGGGTGCCCATTTTTTCTATCTGGCGGATCAGCCGACTCGGCTTTGTTTCCTGGCGAGAATCGCTGCTATTTCCGGCTCATTCAGGTGATCCAGCGCTCGCTCCACCAACAAATGCACCCCGTCGGCCAGGCGGCTGAGCGACAGGGCTACGGAGCGGCGTGAACCGTCCACGTCGTCGGCGAGGTCGGCGGCGCGCTGATGGACAAGATATCTTCCGAGGCATTGGCGAGGAGGGCTTCAGTGTTGATGCCCAGGCAGACGCTGAAGAGCTGGCCTTTGCGTTTCGGTGGCTTTGGTTCGGCTGGCGGGAAGTGGTGGTCGAGGGCGCGTTCGGCGGCGTCGTTGAGTTTTTTTGAATCGGGGCTTTCGTATGGGGAGACCGGATCGGTGTCCGGTGGGTTAGGTGTAACTTTGAACATGATCTTCAATTCCATGAGTGATGCTGACACCCCTTCGCCGACTAAACGAAGGGGTGGCGGCTGTACGCAGGTTAGTCGGACCGGGGAATTGAAGAAGCCGGCGCACCCAAAGGTGCCCTACGCACAGCCACCATCAAAATGCAGGTAGCAAGTACCTGTCTGACGGACGCTTGTACAACTTCAATTACCAGCGGGCGACTAAACCCGACCACTGACGATCAGTGACACGAATCAAGTTACCGACCGACCCCAAAGCGCACAAGCCGGCGGATTCTGGCGTAGCCGTAGGCAACGACGCAAGGTGTTGTAGCTTTCACGACGTTACCTACAAGGCTCTTTAAACAAGCACTGTCAGGCATTGGCGTGGGACGGTACGGTTTTTCGATGCGTCGGCCCAGCGGGTCGTAGGTCATCCTGACCACGCTGCCGTTTTCGTTGCACACTTCAATCCGATCAGGAGCAGCAGAGGGCGCTTGAAGCAGTGTTCGCTGGTTTATTTCTTGCTGTTCATCACCGGATCGGCAAGGTTTTCATCGCCATCATTCATTCGCTGCAAAAGCTTTACTGCGCGGGAAAAACCTTGAGCGGCTGAACGTTCCAGCCACTGCCTGGCTCGTTCAAAGTCCTGCTCGACTATCCATCCATCAAGGTACATTTTCGCCAAGTCATATTGACCGTGGGCATCACCGGATTCGGCTCGGGGAAAGTGAAATTCCACCGTTTGGGATGTGGTATCAATCTCCCAATAATCGCGTTTGTTTACCTGGAATAGCCGAACGGTTTGATCGTTCACCCATTCAACAGGCCCCAGCAACGACTCAAAAAGACCCAGCGCGACGCTGATTCGCGTGACTGTGAAAAATGCTTCAGGCGTGTTTTTTGAACCCTGCATCAGGACGCCGATGTTGATGTATTGATCCGTGCGCCAAGCAGCCGTTGCAGTGAGCGTTTTGGACGGGTTTTTTAGTGAGCGTCCCGAGGTGCCTGAGAACCGATAGTCACGTTTGATTATTTCAGCTTGGAGCTTATGTATCGGGTCGCTATCCCACCCTTTGAGCGCCGCCAGCGACAAAAGCGCTTCGTTAATGTCCTCGATTAACGATTGGCGAATGGCGCTGTCCGTAGCGTCCGCAGGTAGCTTATCGAGGTGCTTGAACGGATGAGAGTAGGTGCAAACATCCAGAAGCGTGTTCTCTGCTTCGACTGGAGCTTGCTGAAGAATTATTTTGGAAATGCCGCCAGCAGGTAGCTTGCACTTAGTAGCAAGGAGATAAACGTAGAGTACGGCTGCCTCTCGAATGCTGTGAGCCTGGAGGCGCTCCGTAGGGGAGTCGATTTCAAGTGTCGATAAATATTTGCTCATCAGAGTTTCTATCTCGTCGCGTTTGGCAGTGAGTTGCCCACTGGATTAATACCAACCTTTGGAAACGAAGGCGTTTGACCGGCTCTTTGAGCGGCTACCGAGTAACCATTGACTCTACCTTGCTCAACTTTCAGTGCCTTGGATCTCGTTACATTTTTTCTGATGATGGCGGACTCGTATTTATCAGAGCCGGGGCGCTTGTTAAGTTTGCGTACCTGAGATTCAGCTCGGTAGGACTTTCCATTTTTAGAAATTTTCCCACCGCTGATGCCGAACTTGTAAACCTGGCCAGTCTTTTTGTTCCGGATGACGTAGACGTGGTTCGCCTTGTTATTTTGCCTAGAGTTTCCGTTTGCTGCCCCACAGGTTTTCCATCCCCATGGATCCACCCAAACAATCGGATTCGGCGCGTATTGGTATAGGTTGAGTTCCCCATCCAACCCAATCGGATCCGGCGTAGTAAACCGCCCCACATCCGGATCATAAAACCTGAACGTATTGAAATGCAGCCCCGTCTCCCGGTCCAGGTACTGCCCCTGAAACCGCAGATTCTGCTCTTCAATGTAATACGGCTCGCGCACCTCTTCTAACGTGTTGCCCCACACCCGATAACTCGCCTGCCAGACGTTGTGGCCGTCTGCTTCGGTGAGTTGTTCCGGCAGGCCGTTGAGGTCGTTGTGGTAATAGCGGATTTTTTGCAGCGGGCCGGTGCCGTCGACGCGGGCCAGGGGTTCGTAACCTTCGTCTTCGTAGAGGTAGAGGCTGGTCTGTTGATGGCGATGTTCCTGCAACAGGCGCAGGCCGTCCCAGGTGAAGCGGGTTTCGCCGAGAGGGTAGCCGTTGGTGTCGTGTACGGTTTTTTCGATGCGCCGGCCCAGCGGATCGTAGGTCATTCTGACCACGCTGCCGTTTTCATTGCGCACTTCAATCAACCGGCTTTCGGCGTCGTAACCGAAGCGCTGCAGGCCCCGTTGAGCGCTGCGTTTTTCGATCATCCGGCCAAACGCGTCATAGCGATAACGCTTGTCCTGATAGGTCAGCAGTTTGTTGTGCACCACCAGCCCGGCGCCGGGTTGTGGGCCGTCCAGCAGGTTGGCGGCGGCGTCGTAGGCGAAGGTTTCGCGCTGGCCGTGCAGGCTGTCCTGGCTGGCGATGATGCGGCCGGTGGCGTCGTAGTGCAGCAGTTGGCGGTGTTGCGCAGTGGGTTGTTGGTCGAGTTTGCCGATCAGGTTGTCGGCGGGGTCGTACTCGAAATGTTTCTGTACGGCGGCCGGCATCAGCGATGGCTGGTTGCTGTGACGACGTTGGCGTGAGCGTAAACGCCCGCTGCGGTCGTAGTCGCTGCGAGTGCTGATCTGGCCTTGGGTGCGCAGCACTTCGCGGTGCAGGCGGTCGCGTTCGAAGTCGCTGATGACCTGGCCGTCGAGGTTGATCTGGTGCAGGTGGCCGCTGCCGTAGTACAGGCGATTGAGCCAGCGGCCGTCGGGCAGTTGGGTCTGGATCAGGTTGCCGAGTTCGTCGTAGTGGTAGTGCAGGTTGCCGGCCGCGCTGTGTTCGGCGAGCAACTGGCCGAGGGCGTCGTAGGCGAAGCTCAGGGTTTGTGCGTTGCCCTGGTGGTCGGTGAAGGTGACGGCGGTGAGCTGGTCCAGTGGGTCGTAGGTGTAGTCGGTGCGGCCATCGTCGGTGATTTTGGCGATCAGCCGGCCGACGGCGTCGCGTTCCAGTCGGTGAACGATGGGAGCGGGGGGCGACTCGGGGACGACGGCCAGGCCGTTGCCGTAAGGCGCCGGAACAGCCGTGACCGCCGCGACGTTATCCAGCAGGTCATAGGTGTAGCGCTTGGCACTGCCATCCAGATCCTGTTGTTCTGTCAGCCGATCCCCTGCATCCCAGGCGAAGCGATAACTTTCACCGTTCTCATTGGTCAGCGCTTGCAGCCGCCCGTAGCTGTCGTACCCGAACTGCACCTGTCGGCCATGGGCGTCGGTACGCTGACGCACCTGGCCGCGGCGGTTGTGTTGATACAGCGTGGTGTGCCCGGCCGGGTCGGTGTAGCCGATCAACTGGCCGCTGACGTCGCGCTGATACTGCTCGGTGCGGCCGTCCGGCAACTGGCTGCTGAGCAACCGCCCCTGGGCGTCGTAGCTGAATTGGGTGCGTTCGCCGAGGGCATCGGTGATCGTTTGCAGATAGCCCCGGTGGTCGTAGCTGAACCGCGTCGGATAACCCGAGCAATCGATGTGTTCGACCAGTTGGCCGAACGGGTTCCAGCGCAGTCTTTTGCTTTTGCCGGTAGCGTCGATGATCTCGACGACCTGGCCTTGGGTGTCGTAGCGGTAGCGGGTGACATGGTCCAGCGGATCGGTTTCGGCGATGCAGTTGCCGCGCTGATCGTAGCAATATTGCCAGCTGTTGCCTGCAGCATCGGTTTCCACCAGCGGCAAGGCCCAATGCTCGAGCCATAAGGTCGAGTCACTGCGGCCCAGCGGGTCGGTTTCGCCGATCAGGTTGCCGGCGTCGTCGTAGCTGTATTCGTAGCGCCCGCCCAGCGGGTCGGTGGCGCTGAGCAATTGGCGTTCGTCGTTCCACTCGAACTGCCAGGTCTGGCCGAGGTTGTCGGTGTATTCGGTGATCTGGTGTTGGGTGTTCCAGCGCCGTGTACTGATGCGCTGTGAGCCGTCGGTGATGCGCGTGACACCGGCCTTCAGGTCATAGTCGAACTGGTAAGTGTCGCCCTCGTCGGTCCAGTGCCGGACCACGCGCCATTCAAGGTCTTCGATCAAGGCCCATTCATAGAAACAACGCAGCCCCGTGGGCAACTGATGCTCGACCATCCGCCGCCTAGCGTCGTAGCTGAAGCGCCGTTGCACCTGGCCGGTGGCGTCGCGCACTTCGGCCAGGTTGCCGGCTGCGTCATAGCCGTAACTGACGAGTACTTCGCGGTGTTGGTCGGGGTACAGGCGTTCCACCCGAGCCACGCGACGGCCTTCTTGAATCAGCTCGACCTGCACCAGATCGAAGGTGTCCCGCAGCCGAACAAGCTGCCCGCCGTCGTCATAGTCGAGGTAGATGCGGTTGTCATTGCGGTCGCCCAATTGATCAAGGCGCAGCAGCGCCGTATTGCCCGGCGTTGGATTGAACAAACGGTATACGCCGTCATCGCTTTCAATCAACAACTGCCCATTGACGTGGCGTCGAACACTCAGCCCTTCACCCGCACTGAACACCGCGCCGCCCAGAGGAATCGAACCCATGTCGATACGCCGGGCCTGCTCATCGGTGTAGACCAGCGTTTCTCCACCCTCCGGGTGAGGCAGGATTTCAACACACACCTCGTAGGACACGCTCCA
>NZ_JDWJ01000013.1:0-134040 GCF_012932895.1 Pseudomonas sp. KD5
GCCTCTCTACAGACAAGGTCAGGAGCAAGTCCTGCCTTCAGGAGCGGTCGGCCTCCCCCAGAAACACATCTTTGAGACAACACCGAGGAGCTTAGCTGCTCTCGCCGGGTGTTCGGCCAACATACAAGGAGCGAGCCTGTGGCGAGGGGGCTTGCCCCCGTTGGGCTGCGAAGCTGCCCAAAAATCTCTGGTGGTCCAAAGATCTTGTGAGTGCTACGCACTCAAACGGGGGCAAGCCCCCTCGCCACAGGTCGCTCCTACAAGGGGGTTAGCAGTGTGGCGCGGGTTTTGGTACGTCGACGTTATCCAGCACCCGATTCACCGCCAGCTCGGCCAGCATGATCACCTGCTGAATCGCCAGGAGCGTATGCCGCTGCGGGGCGTCGACATAGGCTGCAATGTCGCTGGTCATGACGCTGGCCGAGGCCAGGGATTCGCAGACATGGGCCAACAGGCTTTCGTTGTCCATGTCCGGGGCGACCAGAAACATCCTGCTTGGTTTGCGGCCTTCGGGTTGTTTGGGTGGTGGCTTGAGGTAGTGGTCGAGCGCGCGTTCGGCGGCTTCGTTGAGTTTTTTGGAATCAGGGGATTCGTAGGGGGAAACGTCGTCCGTTTCAGGGGGATTTGGTGTGGCTTTGAACATGATTACACCTCCGGGATGAAATGGAGCCACTTCCAAATTGCCGCGACGCAATTTGGGGTGGCAGCTGTACGCGGGTTCGCGGACCGACCCCTGAGGCTTGCTCGGCATACCCGAAGGTATCCCGCGCACAGTCGCCATGACACGAAACGACAGACACCAAAAAGTGTTGTTGTTCGGTGGAGCGATTATGCCTCAAGAATCGAGCCGCGACGCCCGGTCGCTGAATTGTCAGCGACGGACAAAGGCTAGAGACGCCGCTTCCGACGGGCAACCTGAAAAACATGTGGGAAGGTTCTGACGTTTTTACCGACCAATAAACATCGTTGCCTGTAAGGTCGCCTTCGCGGGCAAGTCGGATCGCCGCACCGCTCGCTCCTACAAGTGGGTCCGCGTATGTCTGGGAGAGATAGGTCGGCTGTCAGGCCGCCAAGATCAAAAGATCGCAGCCTTCGGCAGCTCCTACAGGGGAGCGGCGTACACCCGCCAAACTACAGGCCGAGCGTTAGCTCGCCTGCCGCTTTTGATCTTGATCCACCCGCCCCTTCGGGAGGCTGAGTGGAGGTGTTCATCTGGGGATTGGCGCGCAGCGCCGTTCGACGCAGTCGAACACATCGCATGTAGGTTGAAGCGAAGCCAACCGTAGGGCGATGCCCCCAGATGGATACCGGAGCGAAGGAACGCCGAGCCTTAGCGAGGGGCCGTACGCTTGGGGCGAGACCTTTTGGGTACTTTTGGGGCGTTTGCCAAAAGTGCCTCGCCGTAAGGGCGAAACCATAAGTAGCCGTTACCGCAGAAATGGATATGTACCCGACCAACAAGAACCTGGTCGGCTACCAGGCCGCCAAGATCAAGAGACAGAAACTCAGTGCGCAGAAACCCGCCGCCCCCCAGCGTTCCCGGGCGACAACGCCAACGCCACCTGCGTACGATTATGCATATGCGTCAACCGCAACACCTGCGACACATAAAGCTTCACCGTGTTCTCGGTAATCCCCAACTCACAGGCAATCTGATAATTGGTCTGCCCCTTGCCCACCAACTGCGCCACCTCCAACTGCCGCGGCGACAACTGATTGAACACCGCCGGCATCCCCACCACCCGCTCCGGTTCACCGAGCACACCGTCAACCGAACCTGACACAGGTTCCGGGGACGCCCCCCGACGAACCTTGTCCAGATCCTGATAAAGCTCATCGATCGATTCACAAAGGTACTGCAGCTTCTGACTCAAATGCCCCAACTGCAGATTTCTCTGCCGCTCCTGCAAGGCCACCTCCTGACGCTGCAAACCTTCGAGCAACTCAGCCAGATCAATCGGCTTCTGATAGTAATCGGCGAACCCGATACGCAAAGCCTTGATCACATCCTGCTTGTTCGCATGCCCGGTGAGCATGATCGCCTCGAATGCCCGATGCTTGCCGGACAACCGCTGCAGCGCCTGGACAAGCTGGATGCCATCCATGTCAGGCATCTGCAAATCACACAGCACCAAGCCGATATTCACGTCTTCGCTGAAACGCTCGATCGCCTGATGGCCGGAGACACAAGGCACGCAGCGATAACCATTGAGCTCGATGAACTCGCAAAGCTCTTCGACAATCAACGGCTCATCATCAACCACAAGAACTTTTACTGCCGAGGTAAGCTTGTTCACGTGCCACTCCATGCCAAGTCTGGCTTGGCTGCTCCTGCACCGACACCACAGGCTGTACAACAACAGTTTTGAAAGTAGACGCACTTTCCAACTATGTACATAGAACAGGGGACGCCTGCGATTAATGCATCCAGGCCAGTGTGAGCAGCACACCCACCAGCACGAATGGCGCAAAGGGCTGCTTTTTTGACGTCCCAGGCTCCAGGTAACGAAGACGCGCCCTAAGCCCCTGCCCCATATGCAGCCAGAGTCTTGGCGCCAGCAGCAGCCAGAGCACACTGGCCACCCCGGCGCCGATGAAACCGCCGAGCAGGTGCGTACCGTCCGTCGCAAGACCCAGCGTCGCCATCAGCTTCACGTCGCCTGCCCCCATGCGTCGCACTGCATAACCGGGCAAGGTGAAGGCCAATGCCAGCAACAAAGCCCCGCCGCCCTGCACCGCCTCGGCCCCCAGCCACGTAGTCCCTGTCCACAACAGATAGATAAGCGCCAGCACACCTGCGCCAACGGTCAGGCCGTTGCCGATGTGGCGTTCTCGGGCATCCTGTGCTGCGCAAAGCGTCAGCCAGATGAGTAGGACAAGGCTCTGCATCCGGTAAAAAACGTCCGTTTTGGCTGAATGATTCTATGCTGACACTACGCAGTAATTGTCAGGGTAGACGCACTCATGAAAATAGGCCTCCCCCGCCAACAAAAAGGTGCCGTGGCGATCGAGTTCGCCTTGGTGTTCGTGATTTTTTTCGCCGTGTTTTATGGATTGGTCAGTTACAGCCTGCCGCTGTTACTGATGCAATCGTTCAATAAATCCACGGCTGAAGCGGTGCGCCGCAGCGTGGCGCTGGACCCAAGCACCGCCAATTACGACACCGCCGTGCGAACCGTTGCCACCACCGAACTGACCCGGCAGCTGGCCTGGATTCCTGCCGCGCTGAACTTCAACGTGGCCACCGACGCCAGCGCCACCTACACCGGCGGCGTACTGACGGTCAGCATCAACTACCCCACCAGTAAACTGAATCAAGTGCTGCCGTTTCTGGTACTGCCGGGAATCGGTTCGGTGCCCAATCTGCCGCCGACCCTCACGGCCCAATCGAGCCTGCAGTTTTGAGCTCCGGGGACAAACTCTTCGGGCGTCTGCTCAATCGCCATCCGCCACAGACCCCGAACACGCCAGACCCTGCGAGCGTGCAACGTGTCGGCTTGCAGCTGCATCTGAATGATGAAGGTCGAGTGATTCAGCTGAGCGGTCCGTTGCGGCATCTGCTGGCGCAACAGATACCCGACGCGCAGTCACCGCACCTGCTCGATTACCTCATGCCCCATAGCGCCCTGTCGGTCGAAGGCACGCCGGCCGAGTGGCAGGGACAAAATCTGGACCTGGACTTTTTTAGTCTCGCCGGGCAACCGCTGCACTTGCGCGGCTGGGTGCAGCCGTTGGGCGAAGAATGGTTGTTGCAGTTGATCGACATCGGCGATCTGTTGCTCGAACGTCGACAAGCGCGCAGTCGTGAACAGTGCCAGTTGCTCGCGGCGCAGGTCAGCGAGCAGTTGCGCCTGTGCAGCCTGACGCGCCTGCCCGAGGTATTGGCCGAACAACTGCAAGGCCTGGCCCAGCGTTTTCAGATCCCGTGCATGGCCATGGCCTTGCTCGATGAACAGGCCGAGGGTTGGTTGATTCACCAGCAGTACGCGGCCTTCGATGCACCAAGGTTGTGGGAAACCCATCAACGCCTGGGCACCGGCCTCGATAGTTTGAATGGCTCAGTCCCCCAACAGCTGACACCCAGCGAGCACCCACGCCTGCAAAGCATCTTCGGCAATGCCGAAGGGTTCGCGGTGCCCTATCGCAATGCTCTGGGCGTGGTCGCGTGGTTGCTCTGTGGTTTCTACCCGGTGCAAGAATGTGCTCCCGACTTGAGCGAGCGCGACTGGTTGCAACTCACCGCCGCCCTGGCCGGCCCGCTGCTTGAGCGCTTGCGCGAGCATCAGCACCACCTGCAACTGGAGCGGCTGGAATCTCTGCAAGCCTTGCTCGGCACCGGTTGGTGGGAGCTCTTCAGCGACCATGCCGAGGTGCAATTGGCGCCGTCGCTCGCCAGTACGCTGAACCTTGCGAGCACTCGTTTTCCGCTGCACGACTGGCTCGAACAGATTCATCCCGCCGACCGTGAAGAGCTGACGATTCGCCTGCAATCCTTGCAAGACGAAGGCGCGCCGTTGCTGTTGTGCGTACGTCTGCATCGCCCCGACACGGCGCAAGCGCCGATCTGGTATCGACTGCAAGGCCAGGCGTTGGGCATCGGTAAAAACCGCCGGCTGGTGGGTTTCATGCTCGACATCAGCGACATCAAAAACCAACAGCAGAACGCCGCTGCCGCCCATGCCCGGCTGGACAACCTGATCGCCAGTTCACCGGCGGTGATCTACGTGCAGCGCTATGTCGAAGGGGCGCTGCAACCGACGTTTTTCAGCGACAGCCTGTTGCCGCTGCTCGGTTGGTCGCTCGCCGACTGCGCCGCAGGCTCGCTGGTGGAGCGGGTCCATCCTGAAGACCGCGACGGCTATTTCGAGCGTACCCGGCAACTGCTGCGCGAGGGTTCGGTGAGCGCCCGATATCGACTGCGCGACAGTCACGGCGATTACCACTGGCTGCTCGACGAAGCCAAACTGCTGCGCGATGACCTCGGGTTGCCGGTGGAGGCCGTGGGCCTGTGGCTGGATGTCACCGAGGCGACCCTGGCCACCGAGAAAGTCAAACAGAGTGAAGAGCGCTACCGGATCCTGGTGGAAGATTCCCCGGCGATGATCTGCCGCTACCGCCCCGACCTGACGCTGACCTTCGGCAACCGGCCTCTGGCGAGCTATCTGGAATGCCAGCCCGAGCATCTGCCGGGGGTGAATCTGGGCAGCTGGATGTCGCCGGAGCAGCGCGAAGCGTTCCTCCAGCGCCTCAGTAGACTGAGCCCGGAGTTCCCGGTCAGCACTGCGGAGATCAACCTGCAACTGCCGGGACGGGAACATGCCTGGTGGGTCTGGTCGGATCGCGGCGTGTTCGACGACCAGGGTCGTTTGCTGGAAATTCAGGCCGTGGGCCGCGACAACACTGAGGTCAGGCGCGCCCAGCAGCAGCTTACCCAGAGCGCGAAAATGGCCACCCTCGGAGAAATGGCCACTGGGCTTGCCCATGAAATCAATCAGCCGCTGAACGTGATGCGCATGGCCATCGTCAATGTGCTCAAGCGTCTGAGCAATGGCGACGCGCAAATCGATTACCTGACTGACAAGCTCAATCGCATCGACGCACAAGTCCAGCGCGCCGCGAAGGTGGTGGATCACATGCGGGTGTTCGGCCGGCGTTCGGAGGTCGAGCAGCAGCCGTTCAATCCGGTTCAAGCCATCGAGGGCACGCTGGCGCTGCTGTCCGAAGGCTTGCGCGGCAAAGGCATCGAGCTGCGGGTCAGCGAGAGCAGTTTTGATGTGCAGGTGCGCGGTTACGTCGATCAGCTGGAACAGGTGCTGATCAACCTGATGGTCAATGCACGGGATGCGCTGCTGAGCAAACGCGAGGCCGACCCGGCGTTCAAACCGTGGATTTCGCTGTACGCCGAACGTGATGAGCATTCAGTGCGGCTGTGGGTCGAGGACAACGGCGGCGGCATCGAGCCACGGTTGCTGGAGCGGATTTTCGAGCCATTTTTCACCACCAAACCGGTGGGCGTCGGCACCGGGCTCGGGTTGTCGGTGAGTTACGGCATCGTCGAGAACATGGGCGGACGGTTGAGCGTAAGAAACGCGGCCGAGGGCGCGCGATTCTGCATCGAGTTGCCGATTGTCCCGGGCGATCAGATCACCAGCGACGCGCGCCCTGAGTGACAACTGAGGTTGGCGCCGACGTCAACCTTGTTCAAGTCGACCCCAAGACTTATCAGCACAGTGTTGATCAGACTGTCGAGCAACGGGTTGAGCACGCCGTTGATTGCGCTGACCAGCAAACTGGTCACGCTGTTCAGGATCGCCCCCAGACCGCCGACGAGACTGCCTGACGGGCCATACATGTCGACGTGAAGGTTGACCGGGGTGTTGAGCAAGTTGCTGACAATGCTGCTGGTGGAAAATGAGTAGTAAAACGGCGGCTGGTTGATGTCCGGCAGGCTGTTGGCCGGTGGTGCGGAATAGACATGGGGCATGTTGGTGTTCGCCGCCACACTGGTGTCGGCAACGACATCGATGCCACCACCGACGCCTGGCACACGCGGATCGCAGGTGATGGGCACGAACAAAAACCTGCGACAGGTTTTGATCCCGATATCGATCAGTTTCAACGGCTGCACCGTGACCGTCGGTGGTGCGGTGTTGCTGCCGAACATACTGGCGGCATCGATCCGGCCGATTTTCAGGTTCACCAGCGATGCGCTGGTGTTGGTGGTCAGGGTTTTGTTGGTGTTGCTGATGCAGCTGTAAGCCGTGACGTAACTATCGGCACTGGCGACGTCCAGCGCCACGTCGAGCCGTATCGGCCCCGGTAGCACGATGACGTCGGGCGTCTGACAGGGCACGCCGATGGCACAGGTCAGTGAATTGAGCACCGCCACCAGGTCGAGATTGAGCAAGGCGTTGAGGGTGTTGGTCAGCGGTCCTGCCAGATCCGCCGCGGCATTGACCAGCGCCGCGATGGCGTCCAGCGCTGGCAAGTCGATCGACAACAACGTGCGAAGCTGTGCGGTTTTCACGTAGATCCGATTGGGCCCCAGCGGATCCAGCGCGGCGTTTTTCGGATTGCCGATCGCGGAGAGTTGCGGCGGCTCCAGTACCTGCACCCGAGCGGTGATTTGCGCCAGGCCCACCAGATTGATCGGCACCGTTGCCACCACACCGTTTTTCTTGTTGGCCAGTTGCACGACGCCTTCGATCAGGTTGAACACACTCACAGTCGTCGCGAACGTTGAGACGTCGCTGCCGTTCTCGACGTGCAGCAGATTGCCCAACACCACAGTCGTGGAGCCAGCGGCCACCTTGAGGGCTTGCAGACCGACAATGGTCGCCGTCGCGCCGAGGGTGCCGCCGGGGTCCAGCACATTGACGGCGGTCTGGATCAATTGGCTGACGGCCACCGAAGCGCCCAATACCTGGTTATACCCGGCGGCGTTGAGGCCGAGGTCGACCTTCAGTCGATCAAGGTAACCCAGCAGCCTGATGTTGGTGTTCACCAACCCATCCCACCCTGCCACGGACACGTTCAGACTGCCGCCGAGCAAACCGCCGAACAGCGCATTGAGGGTGGCCGACTTGCTGCTATCGATGCTCAGCGCTGTGGTGCGCAGGGTCAGCGATGCCAGCGGTGGCGGCAGCGCCGCAACGGCGGTCGCCGTCAGGTTGAGGGTGGCCCCGGCCGGCGCACCGCCGAACAGGGCGCCAACGCCACCGGCGAAACTCTGCGGCACTGAATGACTGACGATCACCCGAATGGCTTCGCTGCTGCTTGGGTTAGCCACAAAAACCCGAAGACTGTTGGCGTCCAGGCTCAAGGTGCCACAGGCTACCGCCAGGCTGCGCGTGGGGTCAGGAAGGGTGAAGCCGTTGCGGTTTACGCTGGCGGTGGCATAGGCGGTAGCGCTGGCACCCACGGCGCAATCACCGTTGCGCGTGGCAGCCTCCAGTGCGGCCATGTCCGCTATCCGCTGCAAGCTGCGTTTTTCCAGGTACAAGCGGCCACTGTCGACCACGATCAGCAGGAACACCAGGGCCATGCCGAGGGTCAGCACTGCCATCAAACCGATCGCTCCCCGTTGCCGGGCCGGGCTACGAAACTGCAAGCAGGGAGACATGGCGCACTCCTTTGCCGGCGCACCGCCGAGGGCTACCTCCATTGATGAACAGCAGTGTAGACAAGGGTTTGCCGGATTGCTGGCAACTAGCCACTCCACCAACAAAAACTCCATGTGGGAATGGGCTTATTGTGGGGCGTGTGTGGCGAGGGGGCTTGCCCCCGTTGGGGCGCGAAGCCCCCCCTAAAACCAGCAACCACAATCTTGAACTTAGAAAGTGGTGACTGGTTTTACGACTGCTTCGCAGCCGAACGGGGGCAAGCCCCCTCGCCACAGGCTCGCCCTACAGGGGGCTGTGGTGTTGGTTAGTTCAGGGTTCAGCGCGGTGGATAGTTGGCCAATATGCGCCCGACCGTCTGGCGTATCGTACTGCTGCGGTCCTCTGGCTTGGGTGTGCGGCTGAGGGTCTGCTCGTCGCTGCCGCGCCACACCAGTTTGCCGTCCTTGCCATCGAGCAGGTCGATCTGGATGGTCGCCACCTTGTAGCTGACGTTGCGGGTTTCGTTGTACATCGGCCCGCCCCAGTAGCCGTTCCATGGGCCACCATAACCGCCGCCATAGGAGGTGGTCACTTGTTGCTGGCGATCTTCAACGATCAGGTAGGTCTGCACCTTAAGGTCTGCCTTGGCGCCGGCGGCGGCCGGACGCAAGCCACGCTGATCCAGTTGATCGGCAACGGCCTGGCGGATGCGTTGCTCGGTCAGGTCACTCTTGATCCTTGGGTCGTCGGGACGGTATTGCACGGCGGGCTCTTTCCAGCTCCAACTGCGATAGGCGGCAAAGTCGCGACTGGCATCGAAGTCATGATTGACCTCGTTGGCGGCGCAGGCAGTGAGCAGCGCGGCGATGGCCAGTAAAACGAGACGGCGGAACATGATTTTTCTCCGATTGAAGACATGCACCTGCGGGGCGCTCCCTTAATAGGGAGCTAACTAGGAGGATACGCCGACATGGCCTTTTCGACAGCTTCGCGCAGGGCATCGGCACGTTCGCTCTGGTTGCCCTGACTGCTGGTTTCGGCACTGGCACTCCACACCGGTTGACCGGTGCTCGCGTCGAACAGATCGACCCGCACCACCACAACCTGTACCTGATAAGTACGGACGACCGGCACGCTGTTGTACATGCCGTAACCCGTGCCGTAGCGGTTGTAACCACCGCCGTAATACCCGCCGCCATAGCCGCCACCGTAACCAGAGCCGTCCTGCACCTGACGCAAGCGGGTTTCCAGATGCAGGTCGGCGCTGACCAACAGGTCCGCCGGGCGGTTGTCGTGCAGTGGGCGCAAGCCGCGCTGGTCTAGGGCATTGCTGACGACTTCGGCCACCTGCTCCGAATCGGCCCAGGCCGTGCCCGCAGGCAGGCGCCCGTTGAGCCAGGCCCAGCTGCGGTAGCGACCGTAATCCCGTGGCGCCGCCGGGTAGGCGCTGCGGTCGAAAGTGCCGGCGGCCTGGGGCGGTGCCGGTGGCAGGGGATTGGACGTCGCGATGTAAGGGTTGTCGCCCTGACAGGCCGCCAACCCCAGACAGATCACCAGTAACCCTGAACGACTTTTCATTGCGCACTCCGGTCAGATCGGCCGACAGATCCAGTGCAAGTAGCGCCCAAGCCCGGCGAAGCTTGGGTGACGGCGGTGAGCCAATTCCATTTCCAACAAGTCGAGCAGTTCGGCGCGGGCCTGGAATTCCACCGGCATGTAGTCGTGAAAAACCCGCACTCCACTCTGGGTTTCGACCCGCCACAGACCCTCAAGTTGCGCTGCCAGCTCCCGTGGATCAAGCGGCTGTTGCGGCGTCAGGCTCTGCTTCTCGCCAGCCATGTCGTTCTTGCGCATCTTGCGGAAGTGGCCCTTGAGCAGGTTGCGGTAGATCAGCGCATCGCGGTTATAGAACGCCAGGGACAGCCAGCCATCCGGCTTCGTCAGCTGATGCAACACCGGCAAAATCGCATGGGGTTCGGCCAGCCATTCCAGCACGGCATGGCACAGCACCAGGTCGTAGGGTTCGGTGAGCTGACCAAGCAACTCCTGCCACGGCGCCTGAATGAATGTCGCGGTCTGCCCGGCTTCGGCAAAACGCTGGCGAGCGCCTTCAAGCATCGGCTCGGCGGGTTCGGCCAGGGTCACCTGGTGACCGCGCTGGGCCAGCCACAACGACATGTGGCCCAGGCCGGCACCGATGTCCAGTACGCGCAACGGGCGGTCCGGCAGGGTTTCGGCCAGGTCGGCCTGCAGCACCGCGAGGCGGATCGCCCCTTTGGCGCCACCGTAGATTTTTTCAGCGAAGCGGGTCGCCAACTGATCGAAATGACGGTCGCTCATCAGCTGAACCGCCGTTCGCTGTCCGCGAGCTTGTTACGTACCACTTCATTCATGTCCAGTCCCAACTCGCTGCACAGCAGCAGTAAATACAGCACGATGTCGCCGATTTCCTGCCCGGCATGGGCCAGTTTGTCCGCCGGCAACTGGCGCGACTGGTCTTCGGTCAGCCACTGGAAGATTTCCACCAGCTCGGACATTTCCACGCTCGCGGCCATGGCCAGGTTTTTCGGGCTGTGAAATTGCCGCCAGTCATTGCGGTCACGAATGGCGTGCAGGCGTTCGGTCAGTTCAACAAGGTTCATCGGGCTCTCCTGAAGGCGTATAGCTTCAGGGGGATGACGGGTGAAGGCAAGTGGCAGCGTTGTACCTGCGTACTTGCGCCATACTCAAAAAAATCGCAGCCTTCGGCAGCTTCCACGGGAACCCGGGAGCACGATCAATAGCCCAAGGCTCGGATCCGGCAACCACGCCACCACTCCATCAGGACGTACACATGCAGGTAGACAGCTTTTTCGAATGGCTCGGCCAGGCAATCGGTTCGGTCATCCGTTTTATCATCGATACCCTCAGTGGCCTGTTCAACCTGTTGAGCAACGCCAGCAGCAATTTTGTCGATGGGCTAGCCCAGGCATTGGGCATGGACACTTCGATCATCAGCATCATCACCTTGATCCTCGGGCTGATGCTGCTGTGGGCGGCGATCCGCGCCTTCATGAACGCGTCGATCATCATGGGGATTATCTGGTTGCTGCTGGGGTTGTGGTTGCTGAGCTGGATCATTCACTAAGGCTGCCACACAGGCTCGCTTCCACAATGGATCGGTGCGAATTCCGAGTTCGTCGCTACAATGCAGGCGCCCCCAAGGAGCCTGCATGCCCAACCTGATTGCCGACTGGCGCGACCGTCCGACCCATCGCCGCGTCTGGGCGCTCGCCGCCCCGATGATTCTCTCGAACATTTCCGTACCGCTGGTGGCACTGGTCGACAGTACCGTCATCGGTCACCTGCCCTATGCTCATCAGCTCGGCGCCGTCGCGGTGGGCGCCAGTCTGTATACCTTTCTCGCCTGGGCCATGGGCTTTCTGCGCATGGGCTCCACCGGGTTCGCCGCCCAGGCTGCCGGGCGCGGGGATGGCGCTGCGTTGCGGCAGATTTTGCTGCAAGGTCTATTGTTGGCCATGGGCCTGGCCATTCTATTGGGGGCGTTGGGTGTGCCGTTGAGCGGGGTCGCGTTGCACTTCATGCAACCGTCGGCAGAGCTGGATCAACTGACCCGCGAGTTCTTCCACACACGGCTGTTCGGCCTGCCGGCGGCGCTGGCCAGCTATGCGCTGGTCGGCTGGTTTCTCGGCACCCAGAATGCCCGGGCTCCGCTGGCGATTCTGCTGAGCACCAACCTGGTCAACATCGCACTCAACCTGTGGTTTGTGCTCGGCTTGGAGTGGGGCGTGGTCGGCGCGGCACGGGCCTCGGTGATCGCCGAGTGGACCGGCGCGTTGATCGGCCTGTTCATGACCCGCAAAGCCCTGCGCGCTTATCCCGGCCATATCGCCTGGGCCGCATTGGCGTTGTGGCAGAGCTGGCGCCCATTGTTGGCGGTCAACCGCGACATTTTCATCCGCAGCCTGGCGTTGCAGTCGGTGTTCTTCCTGATCACCGTGCAGGGTGCACGACTGGGCGATGCCACGGTCGCCGCCAATGCGCTGCTGCTCAACGGCCTGCTACTGACCGCCCATGCGCTGGATGGTCTGGCCCACGCCGTGGAAGCCCTGTGCGGACACGCCATCGGCGCTCGCGACCGTGATGCCCTGCGCCGCTCACTGGTGGTGGCGTGCGGCTGGTCGTTGCTGGCAAGCCTGGGGTTTGCCCTGCTGTTTCTGTTCGCCGGGCACCTGTTCATCCAGATGCAGACCAACATCCTGAGCGTGCGCGACACCGCCTTCATCTATCTGCCGTACCTCGCCGCGCTGCCGCTGATTGCGGTCTGGAGTTACCTGCTCGACGGCCTGTTCATCGGCGCCACCCGCGCCCGGGAAATGCGCAACGGCATGCTGTTGACCGTGATCCTGCTGCTGCCCTTCGCCTGGATGCTGCAAGGCTTGGGCAACCATGGACTGTGGATAACCTTCCTGTTGTTCATGATGCTGCGCAGCCTGACCCTTGGCACATTCGCCTGGTACTTGCGCAGAAACGACGGCTGGTTAAAAGGATGACGAGCGACACATCTACAACTCATTCAGGGTTGATCGTTCTGCCACAGGTTGCGCAGGCTATCGAGACGCTCCTGCTGGGTGGTTCCCGATAACGACTGCCCCGGCACGGCGTCAGGGTGCTGCAAGCGCAGCCATAACCAGCCATCGAGCACCGGGCGCTCACTGAAACCCAGCGCCAGCCCTTCCTGCAGGTGAGCCCACAAGCTGTTGTAGTCGGTGCCGGTGGATCGGCTCCAGCGCCAGGCATGCTGCTCCAGCAGGCAGGTCTGCAAGGTGTCTCGCTGACGCGAACTGAGGTTTTCTTCGATGGCCAGCGGCCTGACGGCAAGCCGTGGATTGAACAACTGCTGCCAGCCCAGACAGCCAATGGCACGGTCGGCCCAGGTGCCGCCGAACCAGCGTAACTGATCGATCGGACCGAGCCAGCGACTCAGCTCCTGCGCATCGCAGGCATCGAAAAAGTAACTCGCCGTTTGAGGGTTGTAGTAACTCAACAAGGCCCGGTGATGCAGGCTGAAGGTGACGGTGAGCATGCGGCGCAAATGCTCCAGCAGCTGTGATGAAGAGGCGTCACTGACCAGCAGCAACCCGCCCCATATGTGTGGCTCACTTGAGTACAGCTCGGCGAGTGCCGGGCATTCGCGAAGGTCGACCAACACTGGCCCGTGCTCACGCAACGGATGAAACTCGCTGCCTTCGAACAGCCAGAACCATCGGACATGAGCAAACTGTTGCCGCAACATCGCACCGGCCTGAGGCACGCCCGGTACATCGAGCAACAGCCATTGCGGGGTCGAGTCGGGCGCCTGAACGGCAATCATGCCGCACCGCTCTGACCAGGCTGCGTCGCTGCCCGGCAAGTGCATAAGGATTGCGCGCAATGACTGAAACTGCCCCCACCAGGCAGTAGACACAGGAGCACCAAGGGTTCACTGGATTGCAGCAAGCCCGATAAACCATCAACCGCGTGGCTGGCTTCAGTGGTCGAGGCGGATAGCAGGTCGGCCATGGCTGACTCTGCGCTGGACGGTGGTCCGGGAAGAAATCCGCTGATCAAGGGTTGATCAGGATCACCTTCGATAAAGCTCACCAGCACTTGCGTGCCCTCACTCAAGGGCATGACACCCGCGCTTTCCAGCTCGCCGGATAACGGCAACCAACAGTGGCTGGGGGCTGCGCCTTCGCCCTGATAAAGCCAGTCAAACTGCACGGCAACTGATCTGCCGGGATCGGGGCGAGATTCACCGACGTCGACTACCCATCCCCTTTGCAGGCTGTGCATCCTGGGTTTCACAACGGGATGAGCCGCAATGAAAGGCACCTCCTGCGCAACGACGCGCAGCTGGTTGCGATACAAAAAATCTGGCTGTTGTCCTCCCTGATGCTCGACATGGGTCACTAGCCAGAGACGATTCCAGTCCGCATACGGATGACCAGACAACGGCATCAGTTGACCGCTGCACAGCGTTGCCAGGTTCGTCTTCCCTTCGGCAATCTGCCCGCAGCCATGAAGCTTGAACTGATGTACTCCCGGTCGTTCGCTCTCATCCTCGAAGACCCTCTCTTCGCCACGGCGAAACTGCCCCGGACCGTCGCCCAAGACCAGACAATGCCCGCGCGCACGGTGCTCGAAGTAGTAATGAAGCCGTTCCTGGGCGCATAGACGCTGGAAAAACTGCAGGTCCGACTCCCGGTACTGCGTGCAGAAATCACGGGGCGGGTAATCGCCGCTGAGGTCGAAACGACGATCCTTGCCGGCAATCCCATGCTCCTTGAGCACCTGAGCGAGAATGTCCGGCACCGAGCGATCGCTGAAAATTCGCTGAATGAAGCGCTGGGCCAGGCAAGCAAGCCTGGGGCCCAGACGCACACGACAAAGCCTGGGCTCATTGCCATGGCCGAGTTGAACGAGGCCAAGCAACTGCCCGTGAATACCCTCCCCTTGCGGCCCGAAGTGCAAAAAGGCCGAGCGGTACAGCAGGCTTGCAAGGTCCAGCGTCGGGTCATCGTTCAGCAGATCCACGTCGAACGCAAAAGGCTCGCTGATCGCTTCACTACCGGTAAAGGCCAAGACCTCAAAGGGGTCGGGAAGACCCGCTATATCCAGACGAAATGACGGCTCGTTGACTGAATCGAACATCGGCAATTCTCTACAGGAGGGGCGGCCGGGGATTCTCGCTGAGAGACATGGCCGAGTAGAGTGCCGAAGTACAACTTAGGAAATGACCTACGTGAAAAGAAGACCACATCGCTTGGATTGCTCGGTATGTGGGCTATTTCGCGTGACAAAAGAGAAGCCCCGCACCAGGTCATCTGAAATTTCCGCAACCTACGGAGAAATTTCAGACAACCTGATGGGCGCGGTGCCTTACCTCAAGAAGACAGGTAAGACGAACGGGTCAGGCCCAGACGCAAGGCATCGAGGAACTGGGTGCGCTCGCTGGCGCTGATGCGGGCACTGGCGCACTTGTCGCGGTAGTGGGTCATCAGCTCTTCCGGCGACAAGTGCACATAACGCAGCATGTCTTCGATGGTGTCGTGGGTTTCGATACCGGCGTGGTAAACGCTGCCGTCAGCATTCTGATAGATGTTCACCGAGTCGGTGTCACCGAACAGGTTGTGCATATCGCCAAGAATTTCCTGGTAGGCACCGACCAGGAAAATCCCCAACAGGTAGTCTTCACCCTCGTTCAGACCGTGCACCGGCAGGCTGGTCTCGATGCTCTGCTCGTCGACGTACTGCTTGATCTTGCCGTCGGAGTCGCAGGTCAGGTCTTGCAGCACCGCACGGCGCAACGGCTCTTCGTCGAGACGGTGCAGCGGCAGGATCGGCAGGACCTGGCCGATGGCCCAGGTGTCCGGCAGGCTCTGGAAGACCGAGAAGTTGCAGATGTACTTGTCGGCCAGCTTGTCGTTGAGTTCGTCGAGCACCTGACGGTGGGAACGCTGACGGGCCTTCAACGAGTTGTGCAGGCGGCGGCAAACGGCGAAGTAGCATTGCTCGGCCAGGGCTTTTTGCGCCAGGGTCAGCTTGCCATCGGCGTATTGGGTGGCGACGTCACTCATGTAGTGCGTGGCGCGCCAGTAGGTCTCGGTGACCATTTCGATGTCGGTCGGGCCGAGCAGGTCAACCAGCCACTGCACGGTTTCCGGCAGTTCTTCCTTGTTGTCGATCTTCGGCACGTCGTCGTTGTGTTTCTCGACGTCGGTCACCTGCACCACCAGCATCGCGTGGTGGGCGGTCAGGGAGCGGCCGCTTTCAGAGAAGATGTTCGGGTGCGGCAGGCTCTGCGCGTCGCAGAATTCCTTGAGCATCCCGACCACGACACCGGCGTAATCGTCCATGTCGTAGTTGATCGAACTGGCGTTACGCGAGTGAGTACCGTCGTAGTCCACGCCCAAACCGCCGCCGACGTCGATGTGATCGACCGGCAGGCCAAGGTTGCGCAGTTCGCCGTAGTAACGAATCGCTTCCTTGAAGCCGTGCTGGTAGTCCGCCAGGTTGGCGATCTGCGAACCCATGTGGAAGTGCAGCAGGCGAATGCCCTGGTCCAGGCCAGCGGCACGGAAACGCTCGACCACCGACAGCAGTTGCGCCGCCGACAGGCCGAACTTGGATTTTTCGCCACCGGTGTCTGCCCACTTGCTCGACGCCAGGGACGACAGACGCACACGCAGGCCGACCTGAGGCTTGACCTTGAGCGACGCCGCTTCTTCGATCACCAGACCGACTTCGGATTCTTTCTCGATCACGATGAACACGTTGTGGCCCAGCTTCTGGCCCATCAGCGCCAGACGGATGAACTCGCGGTCCTTGTAACCGTTGCAGACAATGGTGCCGCCCTTCGGCGCCAGTGCCAATACCGCCAGCAGCTCAGGCTTGGAGCCGGCTTCCAGACCGATGGAAACGTTCTGGGTGGCGATGATGTTTTCGATCACCGCTTCCTGCTGGTTAACCTTGATCGGGTACAGCGCGGTGTACTTGCTCTGGTATTCCAGGCGCTCGATGTTGGCATCGAACGCGCCGGTCAGCTGACGCACGCGGTCTTGCAGGATGTCTGGGAAACGCACCAGCAGCGGCAAGGACAAACCGCTTTTGCGCAGTTGGTCGACTTGCTCGAACAGATCGATAGGCGAACTGGTCGGGCCGTTCGGACGAACTTCGACGCGACCGGCGTCATTGATCGCGAAATACCCGGCCCCCCAATGGCGAATCCCGTAAACACTGCGGCTGTCCGCAACTGTCCATTGGCTGCCATCGTCTTTGCGTGTGCGTCTTACGGACATCGAAGTCCCCTATAAAGAAGTCATAGAGCGTCGCCTTGAGTTCAGGCCGGCGCAGTCTAAAGAATGAAAATGACGTTTCGTCAACGAGGGGGTAGACCTCGCTGACCGCAGTGAGTTTAGAAACCGGTCTTGAACAGGCTCTGTGAAAACCATGGAGACGACGCCAGACCAGAATGAAATCAGGACTGGATCAAGCCGCGGGTGGTTTTCACAGAGGCTGCTAGCCGCCGGACTTCTTCGCTTTGAAACCGTGTTTGATCAGCTCAGCCAAGAGTAGCTCGACATGATCGCCCTGGATTTCGATGATCCCGTCTTTCAACGCCCCACCGGTCCCGCAACGTTTCTTCAACGTGGTGGCCAGTTCCTTGAGCGCGTCTTCGGCCAACGGCACGCCGGTGATGGTCGTCACCGTCTTGCCGCCACGGCCCTTGCTTTCGCGACGCACGCGAGCGATGCCGTCGCCGGCCGGGATAACGGTTTGTTTGCAGATGCAGGCATCCACCGGTTTACTGCATTCCGGGCAATGACGACCTGCGTCGGTGGAAAATACCAGGCCACCAAGGGCGGCGAAGGATGCGGCTTTTTTGGCCACCGGCAATCCTCTTGGGAGGACAAAGACTGATCGCAACCTTGGGCAAGGTTATCGACCGCGAAGCCCCACTCAGGCAGGGGCAGCGCTACTGAGCCGGGCACTGCCGGTTCAGTTTGAAAAGGTCGCGCAGTGTAACGGCAAAAAGCCGACTTGCTAAGAGCCAATCGGCGCCAATTTACAGCTCTTTTGCGACGTCATCCCCTTGGGCGCGAAGATAGCGCTTCAGGGCTGCCAAAGAGTCCGGGCAGTACGGCTTTTGCTGGATTTCCAGCAGGACCTGATCAATCGGGATAAAGCGCGCTTCCAGCACCTCTTCCGGCTGCAGGATCAATGGGCCGTCCCACACCGCCGAAAACGCCGAACACCAGAGCCGGTTGCCGGTGTCCTCGAAGAAAAAGTGATCGTGGGCGGTCAGTTCCACACCGCTCACCCCCAGCTCTTCTTCCAGCTCACGGGCCGCCGATTCGGCGTAGGTCTCGGTGGCCAGCACCATGCCGCCGGCCGCCACGTCCCAATAACCGGGATAAATCGCTTTGCTCAGGGTGCGCCGGTGAACGCACAGCTCGCCGGCAGAATTGAACAGCATGATGTAGGTGCCGCGCCCGATCAGCCCACGCTCACGCAGGTCGGAGCGCACCAGGGCGCCGAGCAGGTTGTCCTGCTCGTCGACCCAGGCGATCTGTTCGGCATCGGAGGCCGCGCGGTGGGCGGCCTCTTTAGCGCTATCTACCATGACTCAGCCCTGATTGAGCAGTTGACGCAAGTCGATCACCGCGGCGTTGGCCCGGGAGATGTAATTGGCCATGACCAGCGAGTGGTTGGCCAGCACACCGAAGCCGCTGCCGTTGAGGATCATCGGGCTCCAGACCGGCTCTTGCGAAGCCTCCAGCTCACGGATGATCTGGCGCACGCTGACCGTAGCGTTTTTCTTCGCCAGCACATCGGCGAAGTCGACTTCGATGGCGCGCAGCAGATGGGACAATGCCCAGGCCTGACCACGGGCTTCGTAGAACACGTTATCGATCTGCATCCACGGGGTTTCAACAACTTCTTCGTCAACCTGCGGCACCTGGCCGAGCGCCGGGACTTCGGTTTTCAGCGCAGTGTTGAGCTTGACCCGGCCAACGCTGGCCGACAGCCGTTGCGACAGCGAGCCCAGACGAGTCCCTACATCACCCAGCCAGTTGTTCAGGTTGTCGGCACGGGCGTAGAACAGCGCGCTCTTCTGGTCAGGCCCCGACAGACGTGCCTGATAGCGGCTCAGGGAGTTGATGCCCTCCTGATACTCGGACTCACTGGATGGCAGCACCCAGCTCTTGTTGTCGAAGTTGAAGCGCGGCTCGGCCTTGGCCAGGTCGGCGTCTTCGGCGGACTGCGACTGGGAACGGGCGAAGTCTTTACGCAGCGCACGGCTCAGGTCGCGGACCTGGACCAGCACGCCATATTCCCAGCTCGGCATGTTGTCCATCCACAGGCCCGGCGGGAAACGGTCGTTGGAAATATAGCCACCCGGTTTGGTCAGCAAGGTACCGGCGACAGTCTTGAGGGTTTCCACCGTGGTGTACCCGACCACCATCTGCTTGCCTTCTTTCTCGGCTGCCACCTGGGCATTTTGCTGAACCGGAAAGAGCGCGGGCTCCTGGCTCCAGTACCAGCCCAGCGCGATAGCCACCAACAGGTAAAGGCAAATCAGAGTGGCCAGCGCCCGACTGAACAACAGGCCACCAAAATAACTGCGGGTGGCCGATTTCGGTTCAGCGGCACGCTCAGGCGCGCTGCCCGTGCGGTTCTTCCAGTCCAGCATGGCGATATCCTTTCAATCACTTGAGTTCATCGGTTCGACTACAACCCTACGCCATCGTGCCTTATTTGCCGCGCATTAAATCCTGCGGGACACAGCGAGCCATACAATGACTGCAATCGAAGCCGTCACTATAAATGAAGCACAGCGTTGAGCCTATGCGACCAGTCGGTCGGGAACTGAATGATGTCGCTTTGCAGATTATTGACGCAGGACACTCATGCAATTGAAAAGAGGTGCTAGCATAGAGCCACCAGTCGATCTCAGCATGCACCCTAACTAGTAGTCAGGATATGACCGAGCCAGAAGACCCCAGCCGTGAGCGCCTCAAGCACCACTTTGCCCAGCGGGTAATTCATCAGGCACGTCAGATTCTTGAGATATGGCAACGCCTGCAACGCAACGAATGGTCCATCACCGACCTGTCGGAGCTGAGCGAGGCCAATCTGCGCCTACTGCGCTTTGCCGAACGTTTCGAACAACCGGAACACACCCTGCTGGCCCGTCATATCGGCCAGTCGCTGGAGGCCGTCGACGCCAATCGCGGACGCCTGAGCAGCGGATTGATCACTGACCTCAACCGCCTGATGCAGCGCTTGTCCCGTACCGGCCTGCGCCATGGCGATCAGCTCGAACACACCTTTCTGCCACCGCTGCGCAAGCCGATCTACGTGATGCTGCAGGATCACGACCGGGCCGAACGGCTGGCCAAGCAACTTGAATTCTTCGGGCTCAGCGCCCAATCCCTGGGCAGTGTCGCCGCGTTCCGCGCCTCGATGGTCGAGCGGTTGCCGGCGGCGATTGTCATGGACGTCGACTTCAGTGGCGCCGGCATCGGCCTGAAACTGGCGGCCGAAGCCCAGCAAGGCCTTGAGCAGCCCTTGCCGCTGTTGTTTTTCAGCCTGCACGAAACCGATACCCCGACCCGCCTCGCCGCCGTGCGCGCCGGTGGCCAGGAGTTTCTCACCGGCACCCTCGAAGCCTCGAGCCTGCTGGAAAAGATCGAAGTGCTGACCTGCGTCGCCCAGTACGAACCTTATAAAGTGCTGATCATCGACGACTCCCGCGCACAGGCCTTGCACACCGAACGCCTGCTCAACAGCGCCGGGATCGTCACACGGACCTTGATCGAACCGATCCAGGCCATGGCCGAACTGGCGGATTTCCAGCCTGACCTGATCATCCTCGACATGTACATGCCGGCCTGCACCGGTACGGAACTGGCCAAGGTGATCCGCCATAACGACCGCTATGTCAGCGTGCCGATCATTTATCTGTCGGCCGAAGACGATCTGGACAAGCAGCTCGACGCCATGAGTGAGGGCGGCGACGACTTCCTGACCAAACCGATCAAGCCGCGACACCTGATCACCACCGTGCGCAACCGCGCGGCGCGGGCGCGCAATCTGAAAGCGCGGATGGTGCGCGACAGCCTGACCGGTTTGTACAACCACACCCATATTCTGCAGCTGCTCGAAGACTGTTCATTCCGTGCCCGTCGCGAAAACAAGCCGCTGAGCTTTGCGATGCTCGACATCGACCACTTCAAACGGGTCAACGACAGCCATGGCCACCCCATGGGCGACCGGGTGATCAAGAGTCTGGCGCTGTTCCTAAAGCAACGGTTGCGCAAGACCGACTTCATCGGCCGTTACGGCGGTGAAGAGTTCGCCATCGTCATGCCGGACACCGATATTGAATCGGCCTACAAGGTGCTCGATGAAATCCGTCAGCGCTTTGCCGAAATTCACTACCCCGCGCAACCCCAGGACCTCTGGTGCACCTTCAGTGCCGGTGTCGTCGAACTGCACGAAGGCTCCGACAGCCTGATGATGGCCACACAGGCAGACGAGGCGCTGTACCGCGCCAAGGACGCCGGACGCAACCGCGTGCAAGCCGCGCGGGAGTCAAAGCAAAGTGCCACTTTTTCATCGGAATCGACCGATTCGGTCATAACGCTGTAACAGAAACGCAATAACTTCAGGCACTTACCATTCTGCCGTTGGTAGTCCGCAATGCGCCTGAAGCTGTTGACCAATCTCAATACCCTCCTTCTGGTCGCCGTGTGCGTGGCCCTCGGCGCTACCCTCTGGTGGTCGCAAAAAGCCCTGGAGCGCCCCTATCTGTTGATGGAGCGTTACCTGCGCCTGTCCCAGCAGTTTCAAAATGAAGTGGCGCGCAACGTCGAGGATTACCTGGCCAGCGGCGATGCCCTGCGCCTGAGCAGCGCCAGCCAGGCCATCGACAGCCTGCAAAAAGAGCTCGGCGAATTACCTCCGACCCTGGCCGACACCTTGCGCCCCAGCCTGTCGAACCTGGAAGAGTTCAGCAAGACGGACTTGCTGGCTGCCGGCAAACTCGCCGGCGATCCACAAGCCCTGCTGCTGCAAGCCGAGCGCGAGCTCGGTGCCAGCCTCGATCAGCTCAGCCAGTACGCCAACGGCAACGCGGCGTACCTGACGCCTTTGCTCGCAGCTTCCCAGCATCTGGGCAAGTTGTCTTTGGCCCGGGACAAACTGGTCAGCAGCGGGCGCAGCGAACTGGCCGCCGATGTCGAGCGCGAAGTCGCCAGCATCCGCGTTCAAGCTGAACAATTGAACAGCTTGCCGCTGCTGGGGGTGACTGCCAGCAGTGAATCGAACACCGATGACTTCTCCGCCATGATGGGCCTGGAGAATACCGAGAAAGCCGTCGCCGAAGACGCCGGTGTCAGCCTCAAGCGTGAACTCAATAGCCTGCTCACCCGCTACCCGGCTGAACTGGCACGCACGCGCGAACAGATCCAGAAACGCGCCGACCTCAGCGCCGCGACTCACTTGAAAATCACCGCCGTGCAGCAGGCCATCGCCGGGCTGGAACCGGTAGTGCGCGCCCAGCACGGGCAAATCCAGGGCGAAGTGCGGCTGATGCAGGGCGTGATGATCGGGCTGATTCTGCTGATCGCCTTGCTCATTGATACCTTGCAGCGACGCCTGGCCCGAACCCTGACCAATCTGGCACCAGCCCTTTCGATCTGGGCCGAGGGCGACTTCAGTCGCGACATTCAACTGGGTGCGACCAACCGCGAACTGCATGACATTCAAGCCTCGCTCAATCGCTTGCGCGCCTATCTGGTCGACCTGGTGGGGACCATTCGCCTCAATGCCGAGCAAGTCGCCGGCAGCAGCCGGACGCTGGCCGAATTGAGCAATGACCTGCACAGCGGCGCCGAGCATCAGGCCGGCGACACTGCGTTGATCCGCGACTCTCTCGGTGAACTCGAGGCGACGATTCAACAAGTCGCCGGTGATGCCAGCCAGGCCGCGGACGCCAGTCGTCATGCAGGGTTGGCGGTGGAACATGGTCAGAAGGTCATCGGCCTGAGCCTCACCGGGCTGCATGCGCTGGTGGGTGAAGTGCAAGGCAACGCGCAGATGATCGAACATCTGGCCGAAGAGTCGGCGACCATCGGCGGCGTGCTGACGGTAATTCGTTCGATTGCCGACCAGACCAACCTGCTGGCGCTGAATGCCGCCATCGAGGCGGCCCGCGCCGGGGAGATGGGCCGGGGATTTGCGGTGGTGGCCGAAGAGGTTCGTTCACTGGCGCAGCGCACCGCCGGTGCCACCGCCGAGATTCAGACACTGATCGCCGGCCTGCAAACCGCCGCGCGGCAATCGGTCGAAGGCATGCGCGCCCAGGTCGAACACGCCGAAGCCACGGCCAACCAGGCCCAGGCCGCCGACGGTGCATTGGATAAAATCGTCGGAGCGATCCAGACCATTTCCGACACCGCCGTGCGCATCGCCGATGTCACTGCCCAGCAGAGCGGCGCCGTCAGCGAAATCCGCGATCACAGTGAGCGGATTCATCAATTGGGTGGGGATAACTTGCTGAGGATTGGTGAAGGGCGCAGCCAAGGCGAACATTTACTGACATTGGGTGGGCAGTTGCATACAGCGGTGCAGGCATTTCGGGTTTAAGGGCTCGGGCCTGAACGCTACCAACGAGAAAGATTATCGACACCTGAGTTTTTGTATGAAAACTCCTGTTTATCTATACGGTGCTTTTAGTCATCGTTTTGATGCTAGAGTTTAGCGCTTCAATCAATCGAGCGTGCACAGGAGTGCCCCGTGATAGTTCCAACGTCGCCCCCTGGTGTATCAACGCCCGATACAGGAACTACTCAAAAAACTGCATACACAATCGTCGCCTCCTCCCTGCTAGTTGTATGCTTGGCTTACATCGGCTGGACATGGCTCATGTCTTCCGGCAACCCGGTGCTGACCGATGTAGTACTTAAACTACCCCTTGGCGAAAACGGCTTCATCTACGGCGTCAAAGATGATCGAGGCGGAGCAACAGTACCGTTCAGCTATCGATACTATGTCTATCGCGAACTGACATCCAACGAGCAAATAGCGTCTGAACTCAAGACCGCTGGTCCGTTTTTAGTCACCCGAGATCCAGCCATAAAGGTCGATATCCAAGGTTCAACTATCAATGTATCGACCAACCAGGAAGTCTATGAGTATCACAGCAGCACGCTGTTTCGACATACCAACAGTAACCACTACACCCCTGTAACAATCAACTTGTGTAAACACTCCAGCGATCAACCAACAAAGTAAGCCCGAAGCCTGACTGAAACACCTCCCTGCAGGAGCTGCCGAAGGCTGCGATCATTTGATGTTGATCCTGGCGGCGGATCGAGCGTTGAAGATCAAAGTCAAAATATCGCAGCCTTTGGCAGCGCCTACGGGAGATCGGCGTAGTCGCATACATTGCACACTCAGCTATCATGCCCGCACCTCCAATACGCGAGATTGTCATGCGCCGTTTGCTCTGCCTGCTGTTTTTAGTGCTCGCCCTCCCGGCCTCCGCCGCCGGGTTGCTGGACAGTCGCCCCAGTTCCACCCTGGGTTCGATCAACAACAGCGCCGACTTTCTGCCGGTGCGCGAAGCCTTTCAGTTGAGCCTGGTAGAAAGTACGCCGCAATCGATCAAGCTGCGTTTCGTCGCCACCGAGGGTTACTACCTCTACCGCCATCGCTTCCAGTTTCGCGCCGATCCGGCCGACGTTGGCCTCGGCGCGGCTCAACTGCCCAAGGGCGAACAAAAGCACGATGAATACTTCGGCGATGTCGAGGTTTACCACGGCATTCTCGATGTAGAGCTGCCACGCACCGATTCCCGCGCCTTTACGCTGGCCGTGACCTATCAGGGCTGTGCCGACAAAGGCCTGTGCTACCCGCCCGAGACCGAGCGCCTGAGTATTGATGGCAGCGGTGCCACGACCACAGCCTGGGGCTGGCGCGAACTGGCGCTGTTCTTCCTCGCAGGCCTCGGCCTGACTTTCACCCCCTGTGTGCTGCCGATGCTGCCGATCCTCTCCGGGGTAGTCCTGCGCGGGCAGATTGGCGGTTTACGTGGCTTCAACCTGTCGCTGGCTTATGTGCTGCCGATGGCCATCTGCTTCGCCCTGTTGGGTGCATTGATGGGCATGTTCGGCGCACAGCTTAATCTTCAGGCGCGCTTGCAATCGGCTTGGGTGCTGGTGCCGTTCGCGATGTTTTTCGCAGTGTTTGCCTTGGCGATGTTCGGGGTGTTCGAACTGAAACTTCCCTACGCCATCAGCAGCCGCCTGGACCGGATCGCCGGGCGCACCGAAGGTGGCTCACTGTGGGGCGCGGCGGTGCTGGGCGTGGTGTCGAGCCTGCTGGTTTCGCCCTGCGTCTCGGCTCCCCTGGCCGGTGCGCTGCTGTACATCAGCGCCAGCGGCGATGCCTTGGGCGGCGGATTGAAACTGTTCATGCTTGGCCTGGGCATGGGCGCACCGCTGTTGCTAGTGGCGACTGGCGGCGCGGCCTGGTTGCCGAAAAGCGGGCCGTGGCTGATCTACGTGAAAAACGCGATTGGTGTGCTCTTGCTGGGGCTGGCGATCGGTTTGCTCAGCCGAGTATTGCCAGGCCAGATCACTTTACTGTTGATCGGCTTGCTCGCCGGTGGCGTCGGTTTGTTCATGGGCGCGCTGGAGTTTGTCTATAAGCCGCCGAGAAAACGCCTGGGGCAATTGCTGGGGATGTTTCTGCTGTTTTATGCACTGGCCTGTTGGTACGGTGCGTTCAGCGGTCAGTCCGATCCATTCAACCCCATTGGCCAGACGCGCCTCGTCGCCAGCAACGAGCAGCAAGCGCCAATCGCCAGCACCTGGCAAACCATAACCTCTCCAGCAGAACTGGATCGTGTCCTCGCCGAAGCCAAATCCTCCGGCACACCGCTGCTGCTCGACTGGTACGCCGACTGGTGCATCAGTTGCAAAGTCATCGAACACGAAGTGCTCAACGATGCCAACGTCGTCGAACGTCTTAAAGGCTATCGACTGATCCGTTTCGACATCACCGCCAGCAACACCGAACAGCGCGCCCTACTCGACCGCTACAAGCTGTTCGGCCCTCCAGCGCTGATGTTTTTCGGCAGGGACGGCGTCGAACGCACCGATGTGCGAGTGATCGGCGAGATAAACGCCACGGACTTCGCCGAACGTGTTGCGAAAGCAAATGACCGGATTTAATCACCCGGTCACATATTTCGCGCAAACATCGGCCATCGTGCTGCCTATTGCATAGAACTGGACAGTCACAAAGGCTTTGCGGCATAGTCGCCGGGTTCTGACAATTGCACACAGATAACAAAGGAGCAGCAGATGGCGACCCTATTGGTTTTGCACGGCCCTAACCTGAACCTGCTCGGCACCCGGGAACCGGGCGTCTACGGTGCAACCACCCTGGCACAAATCAACCAGGACCTGGAACAGCGGGCACGCAATGCCGGCCACCATTTGCTTTACCTGCAAAGCAACGCCGAGTACGAATTGATTGACCGCATCCACGCTGCTCGCGGCGAAGGTGTGGACTTCATTCTGATCAATCCAGCAGCTTTTACGCATACAAGTGTCGCGTTACGTGACGCGCTGCTGGCGGTGAGCATCCCATTCATCGAAGTGCATTTGTCTAACGTGCATAAACGCGAACCTTTCCGCCATCACTCTTACTTCTCCGATGTAGCGGTGGGAGTGATCTGCGGCCTTGGCGCCAGCGGTTATCGACTGGCCCTGGAGGCCGCACTAGAGCAGCTTGAAAGACAGGCAACGGCTTGAACAACAAGCGTTAAACGCCCCTGACCGACCCTTGGGAGTTGATGATTCATGGATATCCGTAAAGTTAAGAAACTGATCGAATTGCTGGAAGAGTCCGGCATCGACGAGCTTGAGATCAAGGAAGGCGAAGAGTCCGTACGCATCAGCCGTCACAGCAAGACGCCGGCTCAGCAGTACTACGCACCGGCTCCGATGCATGCACCGGCTCCGGCACCAGTTGCTGCCGCCGCTCCGGTTGCTGCCGCTGCGCCTGCGGCTCCAGCTGCACCTACGCTGAACGGCTCCGTTGCCCGTTCGCCGATGGTCGGTACTTTCTATCGCAAATCTTCGCCGTCCTCGCCGTCCTTCGTTGAAGTTGGCCAGACCGTGAAGAAAGGCGACACCCTGTGCATCGTCGAAGCCATGAAGATGATGAACCACATCGAAGCTGAAGCCAGCGGTGTGATCGAATCCATCCTCGTCGAAGACGGCCAGCCGGTTGAGTACGACCAACCGCTGTTCACCATCGTTTGAATCGCGGAGAGCCTTTGATGACTGCGAAGTTGGAAAAAGTTCTGATCGCCAACCGCGGTGAGATCGCCCTGCGGATTCTGCGTGCCTGCAAGGAAATGGGCATCAAGACCGTCGCCGTTTACTCCAAGGCCGACAAAGAGCTGATGCACCTGGGCCTGGCAGACGAATCCGTCTGCATCGGTCCGGCCTCCGCCGCTCACTCCTACCTGCACATTCCGGCCATCATCGCCGCCGCTGAAGTGACCGGCGCAACCGCCATTCACCCAGGCTACGGTTTCCTTGCGGAAAACGCCGACTTTGCCGAACAGGTCGAGAACTCCGGTTTCGCGTTCATTGGCCCGAAAGCCGATACCATCCGCCTGATGGGCGACAAGGTATCGGCCAAGCACGCCATGATCGCCGCTGGCGTTCCAACCGTCCCGGGCTCCGACGGCCCACTGCCTGAAGACGAAGAAACCGCTCTGCGCATTGGTCGCGAAGTCGGTTATCCGGTGATCATCAAAGCCGCTGGCGGCGGTGGTGGTCGTGGCATGCGCGTGGTGCACAAAGAAGAAGACCTGATCTCCTCGGCGAAACTGACCCGCTCCGAAGCGGGCGCAGCGTTCGGCAACCCGATGGTCTATCTGGAAAAATTCCTGACCAACCCACGTCACGTGGAAGTTCAGGTGCTTTCCGACGGTCAGGGCCACGCCATCCATCTGGGCGACCGCGACTGCTCGCTGCAACGTCGTCACCAGAAGGTTCTCGAAGAAGCGCCGGCACCGGGCATCGACGAGAACGCGCGCGAGGAAGTCCTCGCCCGCTGCGTCAAGGCTTGCATCGACATCGGCTACCGTGGCGCCGGCACTTTCGAGTTCCTGTACGAGAATGGCCGCTTCTACTTCATCGAGATGAACACTCGTGTCCAGGTAGAGCACCCGGTATCGGAAATGGTCACCGGCATCGACATCGTCAAGGAGATGCTCAGCATCGCCGCCGGCAACAAGCTGTCGTTCACCCAGGATGACGTGGTCATCCGAGGTCACGCGCTGGAATGCCGGATCAACGCCGAAGACCCGAAAACGTTCATGCCGAGCCCGGGCACGGTCAAGCATTTCCACGCACCAGGCGGCAACGGCGTTCGCGTCGACTCGCACCTGTACAGTGGCTATGCCGTTCCGCCGAACTACGACTCGTTGATCGGCAAGCTGATCACCTACGGCGCAACCCGTGACGAAGCCATGGCGCGCATGCGTAATGCGCTGGACGAAATCGTTGTCGACGGGATCAAGACCAACATCCCGCTGCACCGTGATCTGACCCGTGACGAAGGCTTCTGCAAAGGGGGGGTGAACATTCACTACCTCGAGCACAAGCTGGCCGGCGACAAGCACTAAGCTTCAGCCGGAACATGACAAGGCCGCCTTCGGGCGGCTTTGTTGTTTCTGGGGATTGTTGATTGATCGATAAATACAAAATCCTGTGGTGAGGGGGCTTGCCCCCGTTGGGCTGCGAAGCAGTCCCTATCAATGCGCCACAGGTTTTCCTGACGAAACGCATTCAACAGATTTGCGGCTGCTGCGCAACCGAACGGGGGCAAGCCCCCTCGCCACAGTAATCCGCTCACTCCAGAGCATCGCAACCCGGTCGTCTTCTGCCGCGCGCTCGCGTAAACTTGCGCGCTTCTCGCAGCCCGCTAGGCTGCAATCTATATTTTTCAAAGGTGCCCGCCATGCCTTGGCTGCAAGTCCGTCTCGCCATCAGCCCAGAACAAGCCGAAACCTACGAAGACGCTTTCCTTGAAGTGGGCGCCGTGTCGGTGACCTTCATGGACGCCGAAGATCAGCCGATCTTCGAGCCGGAACTCAACACCACCCCGCTGTGGTCGCACACACACCTGCTGGCCTTGTTCGAAGGCGGCACTGACGCCGCCAGCGTGCTGGCACACCTGGAGTTGCTGACCGGTAGCCCGCTGCCCGAGCATCACAGCGAAGTGATCGAAGACCAGGACTGGGAACGCAGCTGGATGGATGGCTTCCAGCCGATGCGCTTCGGCCAGCGCCTGTGGATTGTCCCGAGCTGGCACGCCGCCCCTGAGCCTGACGCGGTGAACCTGCTGCTGGACCCAGGCCTGGCGTTCGGCACCGGCACTCACCCGACCACCGCGCTGTGCCTGGAATGGCTCGATGGCCAGGACCTGAAAGACTGCAACGTGCTGGATTTCGGCTGCGGCTCGGGGATTCTGGCGATTGCCGCCCTGTTGCTGGGCGCCAAACAAGCCGTCGGCACCGATATCGATGTGCAGGCCCTGGAGGCCTCCCGCGACAATGCCGGACGCAACAACATTGCCGACGAGCTGTTCCCGCTCTATCTGCCGGAAGATTTGCCGCAGGTTCAAGCCGACGTGCTGGTGGCCAACATTCTTGCCGGCCCGCTGGTGTCCCTGGCGCCGCAACTGTCCAGCCTGGTCAAGCCCGGCGGTCGCCTGGCGCTGTCGGGCATCCTCGCCGAACAGGGCGAAGAGGTCGCCGCCGCTTATGCCCGGGACTTCGATCTGGATCCGATCGCCAATCGCGACGGCTGGGTACGCATCACTGGCCGTCGGCGCTAGAATGAGCGCCTGCATAAACCGGATTGCCGCATGACCGATAGCTTCGTCACCCAGTGCCCGCATTGCCAAACCAGCTTCCGCGTCAGCCATGCTCAGTTGAGCGTGGCCCGCGGGGTGGTTCGTTGCGGCTCATGCTTGCAGGTATTCAACGCCGCCAAGCAGTTGCTTGAGCAACGGGCCGGCAAGGAAGCGGTAAAACCGGCTGCATCGGCGCCCGTAGAACCGCCCGTGCAGCGGGCCATCAGCCAAAAGCAATGGACCGCGGCCGAAATGGACCTGGACAGCCTGGACCTGGACGAAGAACTCGCCCGGCTCGAACAGCGGGAAATCCAGCCGACGACGGAGTTCGGTCGCCCTCGCGAAGACAGCCTCAGCGCTCGTCGCGACAGCACCGGACACGACGAAGCCCCTTGGCCCGACAGTCTCTTCAGTGAGTCGGCCGCCGATCGTGCGCAAGCCGCCGACACGCAGACGCCAGCACCGATGGTCGAACCGACGATCGAGCCAGGCAAACACTCGCGCACCGAGCCTTCGCTGTCCATGGAGCCCGTGCCACTGGACGATGAGCCCGAGATACAGCAACTGCGCCTGCACGACCCGCTCGACGCCCCGATCCCTTTTGGCAGCCTGTCGGCGAAAGCCGATGACGATGAGATCGACGATGACCTGCCCACCGTCGAGCCTCTGCGCAAGCGACGCGAACGCAGCGAACCGGCCATGCGCGCTGAAGCGCTACAGGACCTGACCGACGACCCGTTGCAACTGGATTGGCAAAAACGCCGCTCCCCCTGGGGTCGGCGCTTTTTCTGGCTGCTGCTGATCCTGCTCGGCGCTGCCGGCCTCGCCGGCCAATACGTCGCCTACCACTTCGACGAACTGGCGCGCCAGGACCAATATCGTCCGTGGTTCCAGCAACTGTGCCCGCACATCGGCTGCACAGTGCCGTCCAAGGTCGACATCGCGAAAGTCAAAAGCAGCAATCTGGTGGTCCGCAGCCACCCGGACTTCAATGGGGCGCTGGTGGTCGATGCCATCATTTATAACCGTGCGCCCTTCTCCCAGCCGTTCCCGCTGCTGGAGCTGCGTTTTGCCGACCTAAACGGCCACCTGATCGCCAGCCGCCGCTTCAAGCCCGGCGAGTACCTCAACGGCGATCTCGAAGGCCTGGCCGAAATGCCGCCGCAAACGCCGATCCACATCGCGCTGGACATTCTCGACCCAGGCCCCAAAGCGGTGAACTACAGCCTGAGCTTCCATTCGCCCGAGTGAAACACTCAAGCGTTGCAGGCTTGACGGCGGTTTCCTGACTTTGACCGTTCAAACCAAACCGCTGGCGATAACGAATTAGTTGTTCAGATTTTGTTCAATTCAGCCTTTATCCAGTCATCGAGAGCGGGTATCATGCCAACCCTTTTTCGAACTCTCATGATCCGGCCCCACAACAGGGAAGTCCTATGTCGGCGGTACGCATCGGTCCATATACATTGCACAACGGCTTGATCCTCGCCCCCATGGCGGGCGTCACCGACCAGCCCTTTCGTCAGCTGTGCAAACGATTGGGCGCAGGACTTGTAGTCTCGGAAATGGTCACCAGCGACATGAGCTTGTGGAACACCCGCAAATCGCGGATGCGCATGATCCACGAAGGCGATCCCGAGCCCCGCTCGGTACAGATCGCCGGCGGAGATGCGCAGATGCTGGCGGATGCGGCCCGGGCCAACGTCGAACTGGGTGCACAGATTATTGACATCAACATGGGCTGTCCGGCGAAGAAGGTCTGCAACAAGGCTGCCGGCTCCGCACTGTTGAAAGATGAAGCATTGGTGACCGAGATCCTGCAGGCCGTGGTGGCTGCGGTCGATGTGCCGGTCACCCTGAAGATCCGCACCGGCTGGGACCGGGCGAACAAGAACGGTCTGACGGTGGCGAAGATCGCCGAACAGGCAGGCATCACGGCGTTGGCCGTACATGGCCGCACGCGTGCCGACCTGTACACCGGGGAAGCCGAGTACGACACCATTGCCGCGATCAAGCAGGCGGTGTCGATTCCGGTCTTCGCCAATGGCGATATCGATTCGCCCGAGAAAGCCCGGTACGTGCTCGACGCGACCGGTGCCGATGGCCTGTTGGTGGGCCGGGCTGCCCAGGGGCAGCCATGGATTTTTCGTGAAATCGACCATTATCTGCGTACCGGTGAAAAACTCCCGGCACCGGAACTGATCGAAGTGGAATGTATTCTGCTTGAGCATCTGGCCGCGCTGCATGCCTTCTATGGCGACGTCATGGGCGTGCGCATAGCTCGCAAGCATGTGGGCTGGTATCTCGCAACCTTGCCGGGCGCCAGGGAGTTTCGCGCCCACTTCAATCGTTTGGAAGATACGGAAGCACAATGCGCCTACGTTCGAGGCTTCTTCGCCGAACGTTACAAGAGCCTGACAGGGGACGGAGAAGGGGTGGCCGCATGACGATGATGACCGAGACTTTAGTGAGTGGAACAACACCCGTGAGCGACAACGTGAATTTGAAACAGCACCTCAATACACCGAGCGAAGAAGGTCAGACCCTTCGCGGGAGTGTCGAGAAGGCGCTGCACAATTATTTCGCCCACCTTGAGGGCGCTGCCGTCACGGATGTGTACAACCTGGTGCTCTCCGAAGTCGAGGCTCCCCTGCTCGAATGCGTGATGAACTACGTCAAGGGTAACCAGACCAAGGCCAGTGAGCTGCTCGGGCTGAACCGGGGCACCCTGCGCAAGAAACTCAAGCAGTACGATTTGCTGTAAGCATTCAATCAAACCAGAAAGGCGCCCGCGTAAAACCGGTCGCCTTTTTTGCTGACTCCTTTGCTTTTGATGGAAATTGAGATGACCGACCAGACTACCCGCCTGCCGATCCGCCGCGCCTTGATCAGCGTTTCCGACAAGACCGGGATCCTTGAATTCGCCAAAGAGCTCGAAGCCCTGGGCGTCGAGATCCTCTCCACCGGCGGGACGTTCAAGCTGCTGCGCGACAACGGCGTTGCCGCAGTAGAAGTCGCGGATTACACCGGTTTCGCAGAAATGATGGACGGTCGGGTGAAAACCCTGCACCCGAAAATCCACGGCGGGATCCTCGGTCGTCGCGGTATCGACGACGCCATCATGAGCGAGCACGGCATCAAGCCGATCGATCTGGTAGCGGTCAACCTGTACCCGTTCGAAGCCACCATCAACAAGCCAGGCTGCGACCTGCCGACCGCCATCGAGAACATCGATATCGGCGGCCCGACCATGGTTCGTTCGGCGGCAAAAAACCACAAAGACGTGGCCATCGTGGTGAATGCCAGCGATTACGCCAACGTTCTGGAAAGCCTCAAGGCCGGCGGCCTGACCTACGCTCAGCGTTTCGACCTGATGCTCAAGGCCTTCGAACACACCGCCGCCTACGACGGCATGATCGCCAACTACATGGGCACCGTGAACCAGGCGGCTGAAACCCTCAGCACCGAAGGCCGCAGCGAATTCCCGCGCACCTTCAACAGCCAGTTCATCAAGGCTCAGGAAATGCGCTACGGCGAGAACCCGCACCAGAGCGCGGCGTTCTACGTTGAAGCCAAGCCTGCCGAAGTCGGCATCGCCACGGCGACCCAACTGCAAGGCAAAGAGCTGTCGTACAACAACGTGGCCGACACCGACGCCGCACTGGAATGCGTGAAGAGCTTCGTCAAGCCGGCCTGCGTGATCGTCAAGCACGCCAACCCGTGCGGCGTGGCCGTGAGCCCGGACGCCGAAGGCGGCATCCGTCAAGCCTACGAACTGGCCTACGCCACCGACACCGAGTCGGCGTTCGGCGGCATCATCGCGTTCAACCGCGAGCTGGATGCTGAAACCGCCAAGGCCATCGTCGAGCGTCAGTTCGTCGAAGTGATCATCGCCCCATCCGTCAGCGCAGAAGCCCGCGCCATCGTGGCAGCCAAGGCCAACGTACGCCTGCTGGCCTGCGGCGAGTGGTCGGCTGACCGCGTTCCGGCCTGGGACTACAAACGCGTCAACGGCGGTTTGCTGGTACAGAGCCGCGACATCGGCATGATCGGCAGCGAAGACCTGAAAGTGGTGACCAAGCGCGCGCCAACCGAGCAGGAAATCAACGACCTGATCTTCGCCTGGAAGGTCGCCAAGTACGTCAAGTCCAACGCCATCGTCTACGCCAAGAACCGTCAGACCATCGGTGTCGGCGCCGGCCAGATGAGCCGCGTGAACTCCGCGCGTATCGCCGCGATCAAGGCTGAACATGCCGGCTTGCAAGTGCAGGGCGCGGTCATGGCGTCGGATGCGTTCTTCCCGTTCCGCGACGGCATCGACAACGCGGCCAAGGTCGGTATCACTGCGGTGATCCAGCCAGGTGGCTCGATGCGTGATAACGAAGTGATTGCCGCAGCTGATGAAGCCGGCATCGCCATGGTCTTCACCGGCATGCGCCACTTCCGTCACTAATAAGACAACGGCCGCACTGAACCCGGTATCTGCTGCGTTGGAGCCGACCTCGATGATGCTCATTGCCAAAAGGCAGCTCCGCTCATCAAGGTCGACTCCGCCTTGTATCTACCGGCTTCATTGCGACCTCCTACGGCGTGAAGCGCTTTAGGTTCCAAAACAGAATTAGCGTCATCCGAGGTTTTTGAAATGAATGTTTTGATCATTGGCAGCGGTGGCCGTGAACACGCCCTGGCCTGGAAAGTGGCTCAGGATCCGCGCGTGCAGAAAGTGTTCGTTGCCCCGGGCAACGCTGGCACCGCCATTGAAGCCAAGTGCGAGAACGTCGCCATCGACGTGCTCGCCCTCGAGCAGCTTGCAGATTTCGCGGAGAAAAACGTTTCCCTGACCATCGTCGGCCCGGAAGTGCCGCTGGTTGCAGGCGTTGTCGATCTGTTCCGCTCCCGTGGCCTGGATTGCTTCGGCCCGACCGCGGGTGCCGCGCAACTGGAAGGTTCGAAAGCCTTTACCAAGGATTTCCTGGCGCGTCACAAGATCCCGACCGCCGACTACCAGAACTTCACCGAGATCGAGCCGGCCCTGGCTTATCTGCGTGAAAAAGGCGCACCGATCGTGATCAAGGCCGACGGCCTGGCTGCCGGCAAAGGCGTGATCGTGGCCATGACATTGGCTGAAGCTGAAGACGCGGTGCGCGACATGCTCGCTGGCAACGCGTTTGGCGATGCCGGCTCCCGGGTGGTCATCGAAGAGTTTCTGGACGGCGAAGAAGCCAGCTTCATCGTCATGGTCGACGGCAAGAACGTGCTGCCGATGGCCACCAGCCAGGACCACAAACGCGTCGGCGACGGCGACACCGGTCCGAACACCGGCGGCATGGGCGCTTACTCCCCGGCTCCGGTCGTCACGGCCGAAGTCCATCAACGGGTCATGGACCTGGTGATCTGGCCAACCGTGCGCGGCATGGCCGAGGAAGGCAACGTCTACACCGGTTTCCTCTATGCCGGCTTGATGATCGACAAGGCTGGTAACCCAAAAGTTATCGAGTTCAACTGCCGTTTCGGCGATCCTGAGACCCAACCGGTGATGCTGCGTTTGCAGTCGAGCCTGGTGTTGCTGGTCGAAGCGGCCCTGGCGCAAGCGCTGGACAAGGTCGAAGCACAGTGGGATCCACGTCCGAGCGTCGGCGTCGTATTGGCCGCTGGCGGTTACCCGGGTGACTACGCCAAAGGCGTTGCCATCAACGGTCTGGATGCAGCCGCGGCACTGGAAGGCAAAGTCTTCCACGCCGGCACTGCACTCAAGGACGGTCAGGTGGTGACGGCCGGTGGTCGGGTACTGTGCGCAACCGCCATGGGCACCAGCGTCGACGCAGCCCAGCAGCAGGCTTACAAACTGGCGGCTAAAATCGACTGGGAAGGCTGCTTCTATCGTAAGGACATTGGCTACCGCGCCATTGCCCGCGAGCGTGGCGAAAATCAGGAATAAGCCATCCACTCGGCCAGGCAAGGGCTTGCAGCCCTTGCCGGACTATTCCGGCGCCGCGCATAGTTATATTCTGGCATCAACCTACGAAGGGATTTCGCCGTGCGCTGGCTCAGGATTGCCATAGGCTTCACCGTCACTCTGCTGACCTTGCTCTGCATGCTCCCGGCCCAGGCCACGCAAGGCAGTGGCTGGGCGGTATTGCTCGACGAACAGGGCGATCTACAGCTGAGCGACATCCGCTCCGGCCGCTACACCAATCAATTCAGCCCCGTCGAACTCGACCGCCTCACCGCAGCCGGGCCCGAGGGTGCGCTGTGGCTGCGTTTCAGGCTGGCACCCGGCAAACACGAACAGTTGCTGAGGGTGTTCGCCCCCGACCTGTCGCACCTCAATCTGTATGTGCTCGACGGCGACCAACTGATCGATCAATTGAATACCGGCACCGGGCAGCCTCAGGCTGAGCGCCCCCTGCCCAGTAACGACTTCATGTTGCCGCTGCCACAAAGCGACAAAACCCTCGACATCTATATGCGACTGGTCTCCGAACACCAGTTTCGGCCTTACATCACCCTGCAATCGGCGGTCATGAGCGCAGCCACTCAGAACCAGACGTTGATCTACGGTCTGCTCTTTGGCTGTCTCGGAATGCTGATCCTGCATAACCTGACCCGCTACACCTACACCCGCTCGCGTAGCAGCCTCTGGCTGGCAGCGTGCGAAGGGTTGCTGCTGCTCAGCCTGGTGCTGCTGCTGAACCTGGCCCGACCATGGTTACCGAACTGGTCCGTCGTACAAACACCCGGTGCCTATCTTGCCTTGCTGCTGACCGCACCTTGCGGCCTGATGTTCGCCTACCGCTTCTTCGCCCCGCTCGGCCCACACCCGCTGAACAAGCTGCTGCTGGGGGACATCCTGTTCATCGTGGCCTGCGGCCTGCTGCTGTTGTTCGTCAACACCCTGCCGCTGAACCTGATCACGTACGCACTGGTTGCCCTGGCCGGCCTGAGCATGTTGTTCGTCAGTGCCCATCACTGGCAAAAAGGTTATCGCCCGGCTCGCCTGTTCGTGGCGGCCATGGTGGTGTTCAACCTTGGCACGTTGATTATCCTGCCGGCGCTGCAGGGGCTGACCCTTGTCGCCCCGCAAGGCCTGATCATCACCCTGCTGGTGTTTATCTGTATCAGTGGCCTGTTGATGAGTGTGGCCCTGGGCGAGCGACAGCGTAGCATCACCGAAGACCGTTTCAGCGTCAGTCGCGACCTGGCTGCCAGCAATGCCGAAATAAACGCCAAGGCTGAATTCCTGGCGAAAATCAGCCACGAAATCCGCACCCCGATGAATGGTGTGCTGGGCATGACCGAACTGCTGCTGGGCACCCCGCTGTCGGTCAAGCAGCGCGACTATGTGCAAACCATCCATAGCGCCGGCAACGAACTGCTGACGCTGATCAACGAAATTCTCGACATCTCCAAGCTCGAGTCAGGACAGATCGAGCTGGACGATGTGCAGTTCGACCTCAATGCCCTGATCGAAGACTGCCTGAGCATCTTCCGCGCCAAGGCCGAACAACAAAACATCGAGCTGATCAGTTTTATCCAGCCACAGGTACCGCGCGTCATCAGCGGTGATCCGACGCGCCTGCGCCAGACCCTGCTGAGCCTGCTGGAAAACGCCCTGAAGAAAACCGATGAAGGCGAGATTCTGATCGTTGTCGCCCTGGATGAACGCAGCGCCAAACCACGGCTGCGCATCGCCGTGCAGGACAGCGGCCAGCCGATGGAGGCTGAAGAGCGCGACGCACTGATGCACGCCGAGCTGCACAGCAAGCATTTCCTCTCGGCCACCAGCCTGGGGGGCAATCTGGGGCTGGTGATTGCCCGTCAGCTGATCCGTTTGATGCAGGGCGAATTCGGCATCAAGAGCGGCGCCAACCAGGGCAGCACATTGTGGCTGACCCTGCCACTGGACCCGGACCGTCTCGAGCATCCGACCTCGGACCTGGACAGCCCGTTGCAAGGCGCACGCGTACTGGTCGTGGACGACAACGACACCTGTCGCAAGGTGCTGGTGCAGCAGTGCAGCGCCTGGGGCCTGAACGTCAGCGCCGTACCGTCCGGCAAGGAGGCCCTGGCGCTGCTGCGCACCAAGGCCCACCTGCGCGATTATTTCGACGTGGTCCTGCTGGACCAGAACATGCCTGGTATGACCGGCATGCAACTGGCCGCCAAGATCAAGGAAGACCCGAGCCTGAACCACGACATTCTGCTGATCATGCTCACCGGCATCAGCAACGCGCCGAGCAAGATCATCGCGCGCAACTCCGGGATCAAGCGCATCCTCGCCAAGCCAGTGGCCGGCTACACCCTCAAGACCACCCTGGCGGAAGAACTGAACCAGCGCAACAACGGCCCGACTACCTCGCTGCACCTGCCCACCGGCCCTACCCTTCCGGTCAAGGTGCCCAGCGACTTCCGCATCCTGGTGGCCGAAGACAACAGCATCTCGACCAAGGTCATCCGCGGCATGCTGGGCAAGCTCAACCTGCAACCGGATACCGCCAGCAATGGCGAGGAAGCCTTGGTGGCAATGAAGGCCCAGCGTTACGATCTGGTGCTGATGGACTGCGAAATGCCGATCCTTGACGGTTTCTCCGCCACCCAGCAATTGCGTGCCTGGGAAGTCGGCAACCAGCGGATTCGCACCCCCGTGGTGGCGTTGACCGCGCACATCCTCGCCGAGCACAAAGAGCGCGCGCGTCAGGCCGGCATGGACGGGCACATGGCCAAACCGGTCGAGCTGTCGCAGTTGCGCGATTTGATCGAGCATTGGGTTGCTCAGCGTGATCAGCAGCATCGTGCCACGACTCAACCATCGTGAATCGACAGACTTAAAAGCGACTGGCTACTTATTGGGCGTTGGCGAACGCACCGTCTTTATCAGGTCCTCACGAGTAGCGGCAACGGCTATTGCAATTCTCTTGCGCCACGGCTCAAAGGCCATCGGATCCAGCACTGAAATACAGCCGTTGAACTCGACATCCCCAACGATATCGTTAGTTCGAAAGATGTGCTCGATGATTGAATTCGGGAGCGTTTCACGGGTTGTGATACTGCCAGTCAAATAGATTAACCGCGTCCCCTCCAGGGCAATACCGACCTGCAATCGGACTCTCGTCAGGCTCGACGCCTGATCCTCAGCAACCGAATACTGGCGAAGTAAAGCGCGTGCCGCACTGTGTGGTGGCAGTCTGGACAGCTCGATAAGTGCACGGTCGATGGCTTCAATATAGGTGTTGGAAAGATAACGACTGACTTTGGATGCCAGCATTTTACTTATCGTCAGGCACGGCAGTTCTGAATCAGGTTCGAACGAACCACCGAAGTCTTGAAGACGAGTCCAGCCAAACTGATTAAATTGTGAGCGGTACAGTTCCCACCACTGTTCATACTCGCCCAATGAAGGCCGCGTGGCCGTCGCCGCAAGCTGCATATATAAAGTCGAGTCCAGCACATCATCACGCGCCCCCTGACTCAGCTCATGCGACAGTAACAAAATGCTCCCGACATCAATACATATGTCGTAATTTGAATTCAACATAAGCGTTACTTCTTGGCAATCAAAAAAACCGGAGGCAAACGCCTCCGACTCCATGTTATTTACCGGCTAAAATGGCCTGAAACGCTCGCTCATCCAGTTTATCCAGGTAGGTATTTACCTCTTCCTCCCTTTTCGCAGGGTAATCCCCCTCATGGATAACCATGTGCGCAGTGTCCTGGTAAATATTGACTTCAGAGCTTTTCCACTCAAAGAACAGCACACCACCGTCATTACCAGGTTCCTTGGAATAATTGACCGCCGCGACAGCCATGTTTACGTAACCTTCATTGTCCTGTACGCAAGAGGCCATTCCAAAGCGGCGCCCCTTATCCTTTTCTACAGAGCGATTGAAAAGGTTAAGCGCTTTTTCATCCTGCTTGAGAGAGCCAAGGGTATCGGAAACCAGAGAGGGGATACCGATGCCTCCGACAGCGCCTTTGACGATACCGCCAACAATATCGACCACTACATTTTCCATGGTCAGACTTTGCGTTTTCTTTTCATACTCCTTGGATACCTGGACGATTTTGGTCCATTTCAACGAGGTAAGAACTTGTAGCAAAAACTGAAATCGTTCCTCCATCTGGTTTTTTCCAGGGTATCGGTTGCTGGCCATGATCTCGGCAAACCGATAAGTATTGAGCGCAACTTTTTTGTTGCGCCGAGTCATGCCTTCCAGCATACCGACGACGTTAGGCCCATCGACCACCGCTCGAATATTGTCCAAGTCGATCAGGCTCGCCCCCGACCTCGCCGAAAAACCCGCAATACGCACCTTTGCCTGAGAAGCGGGATAACACTTGATCAGGCCAGTAATTAATTCTGCTTGTTCCACTTCAGTTAAAGCATCAACCTTATTCATTTTTCAACATTCCATTGTTATTAATACGAGCCAACTCAGCTCAGCGACAACACTACCAAAACCAGCTTAAAGACATCAAACAACGAATACATACAAATAATTGCCACACACAAACAAATAACTAAACTGCCCAAAACACAGTCTTTCAAAAGGATCAGTTATGCGACATCAGATCAATAAAGTCCTGCTCCTCCAACTCATCCAGTGCACCCTGTAATATCTGGCGATTTTTTTCGATACCTCGTTGCCGAATAGTAAATTCACGCACCCTGATATCCAGCTGCGCCATCGAATGTCCCACGCCCCAAAAGCCAGTAGACCAGTCTAGTTTAAGCAGTCGTACATGACTCAGGAATATTCCCAACGTGCCATCCGGATTAAGCTCGGCGGGCAAAATCTCAAGCTCGCCGGACTCTCTCACTCTTGCGGCGAAGGAACCTTGCAACACATCGTCGTTCCCTAGCATATTTAAAGCATTTACAAGGGTCTCAGCCTTATTGCGCCCGACCTTCCTGGACATAACATCCAGATACGCCGCTGTGACACTTCCGGAAAATTTCCGATCCACTACTTCCACGAGCGGCTGATCAAGCCCCCAGCCGACAGACCAGAGTACACCTGAGTAATACTCGAACCAGTCAGCAGCCTGCTTGACACTATTGTATTTTTTGTTCGCTCGATTTTTTGCATATCGAATACTGTTCTTTACAAATTGTTTGTCCTGACTAGAAAGCTTGGCACCGAAGCCCAACAAACTGTTGTGTAACACCGAAGCGCCGGTTTGCAGTGCAATCGCTTGGGCGTTTCCTTTCAACTCAAATTCCATTTTTAATTCCTGCCTACTTGGCATCTGTTGACATCTTGATATGCAGATTTGTCTGCGAAAAACTTCTTGATCCAACACCCTAACAAGAAGAAATTCACTCACTCAATTCATGAAGAACAACATTTGATGTCCGCCCATGTTGACGGCAAAATGGCCCCGCACCTGATAGACTCCCCCCGGACCTTCCTCGCCAGTGAGCTTGCACCATGCTCCATGTGTTATTCAGCGTTTACCTGAAGATGCTGGTGCTCTACAGCCCATTCTTCGTATTGTCCTGCTTCATCAGCCTGACCCGCGGTTATTCGCGCAAGGAACAACGTCGCCTGGCCTGGAAGGTGGCGATCGCCACACTGGTTTCCAGTGTCTTGCTGTACCTGTTCGGGAGGGTGATATTTGACGTGTTCGGCATTACCGTGGATGCATTTCGCATCGGCGCCGGCAGCGTGCTATTCATTTCGGCGCTGGGCATGGCTCAGGGCAAGTCGGTGGTGCAGACCGACAATGTGCAGCAGGACGTGACCATCGTCCCGCTGACCATCCCCCTGACCGTCGGCCCGGGCACCATCGGTGCACTGTTGGTAATGGGCGTGAGCCAGCCGCATTGGGACGACAAACTCACGGCCATTCTCAGTATTGCCCTCGCCAGCTTCACTGTTGGCGTGGTGCTGTATTTATCGAACCGAATCGAACGGATTCTGGGTGACCAGGGGTTGCAGATTGTCAGCCGGTTGATGGGATTGTTCGTGTGCGCTCTGGCGGCACAGATAATCTTCACCGGGGTGAAAGGTTATCTGGTGCCTTAATCGGCAAAGGAGCTCTAAAAAGCCGGTTCTGCAAGCGCCTCGATCTGATGATTCAACATCAGTTCCGTTAGCATTGCGCTGCCCGAAATGCCCTTTTGCCTCAGCAACTCGGTCACTATTTCCGAAACCGCACGCGATCGATAACCACTGAGCGCAAGGAACACGTCCCCCCGCAACGTCACATCCGATGAGTAAGCACCGCGAAAGATCAGACTGTGCCCGCTGTCCAGGCCGTTCATTACCAGGTGCTCATCGACCAGGCTGACCCATAACTGATCCATGATTGAAGCGTCCAGAATCAGCTTTCCCGGAATCAAGGGTGGGAGCTCAAGCGGGTAACGACAATCGACGATAACCGATTCAAGTTTCAACCACGCCGCTCGGGTCAGCCGGCTAGTCGTTGTCCCTTGACCCATTTTGAGCACCAGGATGCTGACATCATCGGCAATCAACGGGAGAAGGTCATCGGCCGTCTTCAGCCCCTCGACCACCAGTACTTCGGCATTTCGCTGAATATACTCAAGCGGCCCAACCGTAGTTTTTTGCGGATAGGTGTGCAACAAACCATCCCCGATTTGGTGCAGCATCACATTGGTTTGATGCCGGGTACCCACCAGCGTGTATTGCGCAGGAAAGGTGGCTTTCGGAATCCGGATCAATCGTCCGGTCCGGACCACATACCATTGAAGGTAGTCAGGATTTTTGACGGACAGAAAATCGGCGCATCGATGTTGGCTCGCCAGCGCTGCCAGGCGCTCACTCAATGGAGCGTCCAGTGCAGCGACCCAGAGGCTGTCCACGCCCGTAACCCGTACCGGTTCGTTGTGCTGTAAATCCACCTCCACGCCTTCGAGAGTCGTCGCCCTCAGACCCGCGCCCTCTGCCGTCACGTCGGTAAAGGTCCAGGGTGCCCACACCTGCATCGGGGCCGGCAATGCCTCAACTTGCAAAAGCCTGGTGCCTTGGGCAAATGCCGTACTCAAATGTTTCATATCAATAAAGCGCTGGCTGAAAACCTTCCCCGTTGAAAGATCGAACAACCAGGCGGCCTGATTATCTGGAGCAATACTCAGTAACCGTACTTCTTTTCCATGGCCAGGATCCGAGAGCAACAGCCGATCGTCCAGATACCAGGCACATAAGTCGGCATCCCCCGTAAAGTTGGTCAACCCAAGGAGGGCGAAACTCGACACCGGATAGCGCGTCGACACTTCCGGCAGTGCGGACCACCATAGGGCTCGATCCTTGAACCAGGTGTCGGTGAGGCCGCCCAATCGAAGCGTGCCATCAGGCATCACATTGAAGAACAGACCGGATTCGGTCAGAGCCAGGTAGCCCTGCTCAACGGCAACAACATTATTCAGGTCCAAGGGCGCAATTTCTGTGGAAGACCATTGCACGCGGCCATCCTCTATCGACCTTTGCTGCCGCACTAGGCGTCGGTCAGGCTGGTCGTAGGTCACAAATACTTCGCCCTCTGCACCGGCAGGAACAATCAGTCGAAGATCATTCAGAATCGAATCTTTCCATCCTCGCGCATGACGACGTCGGGTCGGCGCACGGATGATCAACCCGTCAACCTCTCGGACCCAGACCAGATCGTGCCACTTGTCTTCGAACTGCCAACAAATCGAAACCAGCGCACCGGGGCGCCAATTCACGGTATCGATGGACTCTGCCGGCAACACATAGTTGTCCAGCACCTGCTTCCAGTCCGTGAGCGTGTTGACCTGCAAAACGCCTAGCAATGCAGGATCCAGACCTCGGTTGATTGAGCCGAGCAGTACTGCCCCGTCATGGATCATGTAGGTCAGCTCATCGTGCTGACCGCTCTTATGAGTGAATCGCTGAACGATCTGAATGCCGCCCTTGGCCACCGCCTCACAACGGACAATCGCCTGATCATCGCCTATCAACAAACGGTATCGCTGAACCAGCGTTCCCGTCGTTGCATCTACCTGCCAGATATAAAAGCTCTCGGGATGATAGAAGTATGCCGAGCCCTCGATCACTGCCCCCAACACGACGGCATCGGACAGCAACACTTTCGGGTCGCGTACATACAGGAAACGATCCTCAGCCGAATCGTAGTACGCGGCCACTTTTCTGGGTTCATCCTGTTTTTCGTAGGGAACGATAAAATCATGAACGGGAAGATAAGGGATCGCCAGGCGATGCTCACGAGCCAGTGACTTGAAGTGATCCAGCAACGCTTGCTCTCCGAGCGCCGGATCGGCCGCTTCTTCGACCACCTCCAATTGCAGGGCAACAAGATCAACGCGCACGATCTTGTTACCCGCCAGTTTGAGCAACACATCGTGAACGCCGCTTCCTGTGAACTTCACAGCCAGAGCGCCCAACATCAGGCTACCCGCGGGTTCTATCCGGATATCCGTCTCCGCCAGCCAGGTAGCCAGCAACACCCAGTGCATGGCCGTGTGACCCGGCGCGTCGAGTTCAAGGCTCACCCCCTGATTGAGCAGCACGGAACATTGAGCGCCGGCACCGGCTATCCGATAGGAGACCAGGCCGTGCCATGCCTTGGGTAGCACAGGCACCACCAGCGAGCGCTCAACGTTATCGAGACGAACGTTGAAAACTGTTGGTTGGCAGACAGGGCTCAGTCGGTGGACGACGTACTCACCCGGGAACGAATAAAAGGAAAACAGGAACTGCCATTTCCCCTGTTCGTTCTTTTTCTCCAGCCGACGTGCCGTATCAAATCCATCAGCATGACGAAACGTGACAAACGGCAGCAACTTGTACTCATAGCCATACCAGGTTTTGGGTGTGCACGGCAAAACGATCGTCTGCCCAGGCTTTGGCGAGAAAAGCGCCGAGCCCGGCAACGCAAGTTCCAGGCGTATATCAATGGCGCGGTGGTAATCCTCATCGTAATCCGGGACCCCGAAATGATCCCGAAGCGGGAACAATTTAGGGCTGTCGAAATGGACCGTTGATCCGCGTAAATCCAGTTCGGTGAACACCAGCAACGGATGTGCAATCCACGCATTCGACGCCTTGTCCAAGTGAAAGCCGCCCTGAAGATGCGCCTTCTCCAGTCGTTCAAAAAAGAGGCCGACCCCTTTGGCCTCCTCGGCAATGGTGGCGAACCCTTCGGCCAGTGCAGCGACACCCACCGCCAACCCGCCCAGAATCACCCCGACACCGCCCAGCACCGCAGATACGGCACCTGCGCCGGCCAATCCCGCACCCAACCCGGCCGCCCCCAACACGGCGCTCGCGGAGTCGAACGCCAATTGCGTCCCGAACTGCGCCTTTTCAATGTCATTGCCGGCATGGCTCAACTGGTAAATATCAAACCCGACATTCACCATTCCCAACACCGTGCCAACGCCTTCATTCGCCACATGCCCCAACGCCTTTTGTACCAATGGCGCACTGGTGCGAGCGATCAGCTTTTCATCCTCCAGGGCCTGTCGCACCAGTGTCACAACACCAATCACATCCACCACATTGCCATGGACCAATTGGGCGTAGTTGACGTAGGCATGCAGGCGAATGGCGGTGGTCAGTGACTTGTCGCTACCGCTGGCCGCGCCTTCGTGATGACGCAGCGAGTTCATCAAGGCCTGTACGGTGAAACCGGCATTGAGCGTATGAACGCTACCGGCGTCCACAGGATCAGGCGAGTTGGCCGGCGCACGCGGTTGAGCCGCCAAGGAATGGAAGGTTTGCGAGAGGAAATTTTTAATCCTGAGGAGTCGATGATCATCGGTGGTGACACGCACAATGGTCTGCGCAGGATCGTTACTGACCAGACTGATTTTGTAAGCGCCTGTCGGGGTTATCTCCAATGTCTCAAACAACGCAATGGCACCCGACGATAGCCCGTGTTTCTCCTGTAGCTGCCATGTCGCCTGCGCGATTTGCCCGCCCCACCAGTGAGCGTCCAGTTCCAGCAACGAACTGCCCAATACCCCATTGTTGACCAACGACCGTCCTCTTGCGCTGGCCAGCCGCTGTCTTGCCCGGGGCGTCTGTTCAGGCAGGCTGCCTGACTCGGAAAGACTGGACACCCGGACACCCGACGGCAGTATCCGTTCATTGAGTCGGCCAGCGTCGAGCTCAATCAAATCGAACGTCGGACGCGTTGGCTCTCCATAAGCTGCGTAAGGTTTGGCCATCTCTTGCCGAACGAAAAAATGTGTCAACGCGCTGCTGAGTGCTTCAGCGGTATCAAACTCGAAAACACTAAAATTCGGATCGTAGAAATGGTAAGTGCTGCGGCCTCCACTGAATGTTTTGGCTACCAGCATCGAGTGGTTGTCAGAGTTGAGCATCAAGGTGCTGTTGCCGGTTTTACCTTCGAGCGTCGCAATGACGCGTGCCAGATCGGAGCGCACCACCGCTCCACCCAAGTCATGGACGTCAACATCGCGCAGCTCCTCGATGATGCTCACAAACGCTTTCGAAGCGACGGTGTCAGGCTCAATGACCGCCAGGTAAAACCGCTCACGCAAGGTGTTGGCAGCTTCGTCACCCTTGCTGATCGCCGCCGCCATGGCCAATGCCAGTGGGTAGCAACGCCCCGCGATCCGGTCACCGGCCCCTTGAAGCAACAAATCCTGCGGCACCAGTTTGAAGCTGCCGTGATCGAAACTTTCCAGCACATCGGCCATGCGCTCGGCAATCCGGTCACGGAACTCGAGTTTTGCTACCTGCTGAATACGGGAGACCTGACGCCCCCATTGCAGCAAGGTCAGTGACCGCTCCAGCGCCTGCTTCTTCAGCTCAATGCTGGTCTCGGACAATGCTAAGGAAGGTATCGAAGCGCTGGCCAAACCGGCAACGAATGCAGGGTGATTTTCTTTGAACAGCTCCCGTTCAATCGCCCCATAACGGTGTGACACGCCCAACTCAGACACGTTGTTGGCGAGGTTTTCCAGCCGTGCGTTGACGTGTCCAAAGTTGCGTTGATCCATGGCCCGTGCGCCCAGTAACGAACCGATCAACAACCGCTGCAAGGGGTTAAGCTGTTCAACCTGCAAAGTGCCCCGGCCAATTCGATGAAGCAATTCATCAAGCGGCAGATCCAAGGTTGCCGGCTCCCCGACCAACGATGGCGGTAGCGTGATCTCCTGTGTGAGGATGGACTGGCGCTCGTCAAAACTCAGCTGCACTTGCTTGTCGAAAGTCACTTCACCAGAGACCCGTTGGCTCATCGCTCGCAAAAAGGGTTCACCAAGGTGCTGCGCCAAGGACTGCAACAATTCGGTCGACATCACATGTCGACCTTCGATTATTGGCCAGCCATGGTCGAAATGGATTGTCTGACTCTTTAGTAATTGATCCACCTTGCCGACGTAACGCGCCTTGAATTGCCCGGCCTCCCAACGTTGTTTTTCCTTGCGCAGCCACTCGACGGTGTCGTTTTCGTTTTCTTTCCAGGAATGGTCCAGCTCCTCCTCGGTAGCCCGATTCACCATGGCGGCGGCGACAATAGCCACATCCTCTCGCCACGCGCCCGCTGCACGAGGTGTGAAGTGGATTTTTGCGTAATCCGCGAGTGCATCGCGCATCGCAGCGGGCCCGGTCAGATAGATGGTCACTTCGCTCTGCGGGCGAATGCCGTCGCTGTAGTAAATCGCCGCGGCTTCCATCAAAAAAGTGAGGGCGAGTTCTTCTTCGGGCGGGAGCGCATCCATCGGACCAAATTTTTTCTCGACCACCTCCCGCGCAAAACCGCTCATGGCCTCGCTATCAATCAAGGCGACCTGGTTCTCCATAGCCAAGCGGATCGTGGCATCAACAATCTCATAGTTGAGTTTGAAACGGTCGATGACAGCGCTCAACATTGCCGACCCGGCATGAGCCATGAGAAACGCATTACTCAGGCTGGCCTGCTCGGCCACCGCCCGCATTCCGTTCGGACGTACGAGACGTTCGACGGGGGCGCGGAAAACGCTGTTCAAGTCCGGGCGATTTTTCGCGAAACGTTCCAGTGCCGGACGATGCTCTGCAGGGATGACATCGAAATAGTTTGTATATTTACCTCTTAACGCCTTTCGACCTGGCATCCATCCAGGATTTTGATCGAGCAACAACTGCAACACCCCCAGGCGCGCATCGTTGCTGAATTGATTGATTTCCACATCGCCCAACTTTTCCACAAGAGGTGGCAAGTTATCGACATCTGCGTAACACCCGCCCTCTGCCATCAAGGCTTCAATGCGCACCACATCGGAGGCGGCGGCAAAATTGCCTCGCAAACTTATTTCCCGCTCATAAATGGTCTGCAAGTGCAGCGGTGTTGCACTCTCCGCCAAGTCGCGAAGCTCTACTCCCGCCTCGATCAATGCCAACAGGCTCTGACTATTCTTTTCCCGCAAAATTTCCAGGGCTTTTTTATCCTGGCCATACCCACGAACCAGAAGATCAATTCGGGCGTCATCCGCTTTAACACCACGCTCTACCGCTGAGTTGATATGTGCGAACATTTGCTGCTTAAGAACGATGGCTCGCTCTTCATACTTGTCACCCAGCTCAAGAAACGTTCCCGTGCCATGTCCACCATTAATCATCGCATCGGCCTTCGCGGCCTCGACAATGATCCGGTTGGTTTCATAGGCCAATAACGCGTCGCTGTCATACCAGAGTTTCACGGCATAATCGTGCTCGGCCAACACCTTGCACCAAACATTAATGTAATCGCGCTGAATATTTCCAAGCCCCCCTCCAAGCCAAACGAAGTGTAGATTTTTCGGCACTTCGGTTGCTGCGGCAGACAGCTCTGCAATGCTGTTGGACAGGCGCGTGTGGAAGCCTTCGACCCTGTCGTGGATTTCGGTCAAACCCAGAGCAGCAGCGCCCTCCGGCGCAGCTTTCGGCTCCATCTCCACAGCACGTCGATGCCGGCTCTTGGACTCAACAAAAGCCCCCAGGGCTTCGCGCAGCAAACCCAGCGGTGGAAGCATTCTCGGAAAATCGAGCAGGCCGATACAAGAAAAGTAATATCGAAATACCGCGTCGTATTTTTCTGTACCGCTATATTCCTGTAACGCCTTTTCAAGATCAGACAGTTTAAATAAATCAATAAAATTGACGTAGCCGCTCACATGACGAGCCGTTTGCTCACCCATAAATATACTTCCCTGTAAAAATAAAAATTCCTCACCCGTCAAAATGGATGAGTGCACCCGACGCTCAATCAACACTAACTGAACAACACTTCAGCCCGAAAGCAAAAAACAAACAACTGATGACCAACCGAACACCCAGAAACATTAAATCCATCAAACACAACAAAAAACAGACAAGCCAAAAGGCAACCATCAACAAACGCGACAGTTTCTTTTGCACTAGAGAAAGACAAACTTACATCAAGACATCTAACCGCCTGCCGCTAAAACTTCCTGTTTATCAACGCCAGGCCATTTTGAAACGCGGCCTCCAGCGAGGCCGCCGACACTCATGATGTTGGCTTGTCGCCATACCAACGAGGCGTATACACCCACTTGCCCCCCTCGGCACGAGGGAACACGCAGGTGGTGGAGGAGCCGATCAGCACCATGGTGCGCATGTCGACCTGATCGGGGGTCAGTGCGCCGAGCGTCGTGACCCGGAGCGTCTGGCCAGGGCGACCGATGTCGCGGCCCAGCACCACCACCGTTTCCGGCGTTCGATGCCGGCCGACGATCTCCAGTGCCTGGCCCAGTTGCCATGGCCGTGCGCGGGAGATCGGGTTGTAGAACGCCAGCGCCAGATCGGCCTCGGCCGCCAGGTCCAGACGCTTTTCGATGATCGCCCATGGCTTGAGGTTGTCCGACAGCGACATCACGCAGAAGTCATGTCCCAGCGGCGCACCGGCCTGCGCAGCAGTGGCCAGAGAAGCAGAAACGCCTGGAAGGATCTCCAGATCAACGCTGTGCCATGCAGGCTCACTCGACTCGTGCAACGCCTCAAGCACCGCCGCCGCCATGGCGAACACGCCCGGGTCCCCGGATGAAACCACCACCACCGACCGCCCTTGGGCCGCCAGCTCAAAGGCGTGGCGAGCGCGCTGCATTTCCTCGCGATTGTCGGTGCAATGCAGTACCTGATCGTCGCGAAATGGCCCGGCCATGCGTACGTAGGTTTCATAACCGAGCACGTCATTGGCGCGCGCCAGTTCGGCCTTGACCGCCGGCACCATCAATTCGGCAGCGCCAGGGCCCAGGCCGATCACAGCCAAACGACCGCGCGCACGACCGATCTGCGCAAGCTCCAGTGGCTGACTGGCCACCGCGATGGCGATTCCGCTATCCGCCGTCACGACGGTAGCGTGCGGTACGGTGTGGCGGGCCAACTCGCTGACGCCGCTGGCCGATGTAAACCGCAGTGGCACGCCCAGCTCAAGCGCTGCTTCGCGCAACGCAGGGTTGGCCATGTCCAGGTCGCTGGCCAACAGGCACGCCAGCGATTGCACGGCGATTTTCGCCTGATGCAAAGCCATTCGAACTGCGCTCGGCAGGTCCGCCACCTCGGCGCTCACCGCCACCAGCACGCTGCGCGGGTAGATCATCAATTCATTGGCCGCAGGCGTGCGCTCGGCACTGCCGACATGAATCGACAACCGAGCCTGGGGATCTTCCGGTAACTGTGCCTGATCAAGCCACGGCGCAGCCCCTTCAATGCGCACGCTTTGGCCCGCGAGCAAATCCGAGACGAAGCGCTTGCCCAGTTCCAGATCACCCAGGGCGTAACCGCTCGGTGGATTGAGCAGGCAAGTGCCGAAACGCAGCTCACCGCTGGTGGTGATCGCCGCCGCGACGTCAAGGCCAGCGGCAATCGCGCGCGCCATGACATTCACCCCGCCAAGCCCCCCGAGCAGCGGCACCACCGCGCTGCCGTCCTCAGCCACGGCCAGCACCGGCGGCTCGGCGCCCTTCTCCAGCAACAATGGCGCCAGGGTGCGGATCACGATCCCTGCCGCGCACAGGGCGATGATCGGCGTGTCCTGTTGATAAAGCTCACGCAGGGTCGCGCCGAACTCGCGATAGCTGCGATCCGCGCCTTCGACCCGATCAGCCAACCCATGGATCAAAGCCCCCGAGTAAAGCTGTTGGATTTTGCGTGCGGTCGCAAGGCTGCCATTGCCGAGAATGACAATCGCCGGAGCAGAATGGGCCATCAGCCTTGCCACCTTTCACCAGGAACGATGATCAGCGAGAAATACGGCGAGGACATCGGCTCGACCTGATCCAGCGGCACGATTTTCTGGTTGGCCATGGTCGCGCGCTCCACATACAGCGCACGCTCTGCCAGACCGAGTTCTTCCAGCACCTGACGGACCTTGGGAAAGTTGCGCCCCAGCTTCATGATCACCGCCGCATCGGCGTCGGCCAGTCGCCGTTTGAGGTCGTCGTGGGGCAGCACGCCGGACAGCACCGACAGGCTCTGATTGCGATACACCAGCGGCGCGCCCAGTACCGAGGCGCCACCGAGCATCGAGCAGACACCCGGCACGACTTCGGCTTCATAGCGCTCGGCCAAACGATCATGCAGGTACATGTAGGAGCCGTAGAAGAACGGATCGCCTTCGCAGATCACCGCCACATCACGGCCGGCGTCCAGATGCGCGGCGAGTTGTTCGGCGGCCGTATCGTAGAAATCGCTGATCACTTGTTCATACGACAACGGCGCCGGCAGCGCTTCGGTGGTCACCGGATAAACCAGCGGCAGCAGGGTTTGTGGATCTTGCAGATGCGCTTCGATGATGCCGAACGCATTACCCTTCTTGCCCTTGGCGACGAAGTACGCCACCACCGGCGATTCGCGCAGCAGGCGCAAGGCTTTGACGGTAATCAGTTCCGGATCACCGGGGCCGACGCCCAGGCCAATCAAACGTCCAGGTTGCTGCATCATTCGATCTCCGTGGCGAGGGCATTGACGGCGGCGGCGGCCATGGCGCTACCGCCCAGCCGGCCTTGCATGATGACGAAAGGCACACCACGGCTGTCCGCCGCGAGCATCGCCTTGGATTCGGCGGCGCCGACGAAGCCCACCGGGAAGCCGAGGATCAGCGCCGGCTTCGGCGCGCCGGCATCGAGCATTTCCAACAGATAAAACAGCGCGGTCGGCGCGTTGCCGATCACCACCACGCTGCCTTCCAGATGCGGGCGCCACAGCTCCAGCGCGGCGGCGGAACGGGTATTGCCCAACTCGCGGGCAAGCTCCGGCACGCTGTCGTCGCGCAGGGTACAGATCACCGGGTTGTTGGCCGGCAAGCGCGCGCGGGTCACGCCTTCGCTGACCATCCGCGCGTCGCACAAAATCGGCGCACCGGCCGCCAGTGCATCGCGCCCGGCCTTGCCGGCGCCTTCGGAAAATTGCAGACCGTCGATGGCTTCGACCATGCCGCAGGCGTGGATCACCCGCACGGCGAGTTTCTCCAGATCGGCCGGAATACGCGCAAGGTTGGCTTCGGCGCGAATGATCGCGAAGGAGTTGCGATAGATCTCCTGACCGTCGCGGATGTAATCAAGCATCAAGGGAACTCCGTGAGCGGGCGTCGAGCAAGGCTGCGACCGCTTCAATAGTAAGGTTGTGTGCGTGCAGGGCGCCGAAACCCGGTTGCCCTGCATCGCGAAAATAGAGGTCGTAGTGACCGGGGGCGACAGCCAGCAGCGTGACCGGTGCTACATGGGCCGCGGCGCAGGAACGCTGGCAGCCGGATAAATGCACTGCTTGATCGTGACGTTGCAACAGCGCGGCCAACTGCATGGCGTCGCTCTTGGTATCGGCCAGGCCCTTGCCGCAGCCAGCGGAACCGGTGCAGGCGATCAACCGTGACACAGGCTGATCAGCGTCACATAGCAGGCCCAGTTGCTCCAGACGCCTAATCACTTCAGGCGCCCGCTCTTTTCGAACGTTGGGCAGCAACAGACTTTGCCATGGAGTGAAACGCAGACTCGCGTCGCCGAATTCGCACGCCAGTTGCGCCACGCCCCTGAGCATGACGGGATCGAGCCGCCCCAAAGGGGGGACGGCGCCGATATAGACGTGTTCGGCTTCACGTTGCGGATGAGCGCCGATGTGCAGAGTGTCCAGGTTCAGTGAACGCTGCCAATCGGCAATCGACTTCAAGGGCACACGCTCGGCCAGGCGAGCGAGAAACTCTGCGAGTGGATACTCGGCCAGCAAATGACGCATTCGTGTTTGATCCGGACGCGCCAGGTCGAGAAACAACTCCAGCACCGCTACCACCAGTGCGTGCCCCTGCTCGCGTGACACCGCGCCTGCGGGCCTGTCCGTAGGGCAACCCGCCAGACCGAACGCCAGTAACAGCTCGCCGTTTCGCTCAGCAGCAGACAACCACAGATCATGCGGGTGTTCGAGCATCGCCAACGCCTCGCCGCCATCGAGTTGCACGGCAAACTTGGCGCTGAGTTCGTGGAAACGTTCGTGGCTTTGCAGCGTCGTGAGGATCTGCTCCGCCAGCGCATGCGTGTCGAAGAGCATGTGCCGGTCAACCCCGGCAGACGGGCTGAGCATCAGATTGCGCACATCGTCGCCCGCCGCGGTACGCGGCCCCAACCCTGCGGCGAGCAGACTGTCGATCAAAGCCGTCTGCTGACTGCCAATTCCGCGAATCTGCAGGTTGGCCCGGTTGGTCGCCTCGATCACGCCCCCGGCAAACCGTTCGGCCGCGCTGGCCACCGCTTCAGCCTGGGCCGCGCTGATCGAGCCGCCGTTCAATTTGATCCGGCAGATACCGCCATCCAGCGCCGGGACGATACGCAGCAACCCCGGGCAAGCCGAGGGGCGTAAGGCGGAAGACATCGGGCGTTCGTTCAAAGGGGCGACCGGCTGTGTGGGAAAGGCGCTTCGCGGGCGAAGGCGCGGTATTATGCCTGCTTTGTCCGACGGCATGAAAAGCCTGCCCGTCGGAACACCCCGTTTGAGGCATTTTTTGAGGACTGCAGATGTCGCCCTGGCTGACAGTAGTAGGTATCGGTGAAGACGGCTTCAAGGGGCTGGGCAAGAACGCCCGTCGCGCCCTGCTGGGCGCTTCGCGGATATTCGGCGGCCAACGGCAACTGGATTTGTTGCCCGTGTGCATTCGCGGCGAGCGCCAGCTCTGGCCCAGTCCATTCTCCCTTGAACCCCTATTGGCGCTGCGGGGCGAGCCGGTTTGCGTGCTGGCCAGCGGCGACCCGATGTTCTTTGGCGTCGGTGCCAGCCTGGCGCGGCAACTGCCCGGCGCAGAAATGCTGATCCTGCCCGCCCCATCCTCCGTGTCACTGGCGGCCGCTCGCCTGGGCTGGCCGTTGCAGGATGTGGTGACGCTGTCGGTGGTCGCTCGCCCCGTCGCGGCGCTCAACGCTCATTTGTTCAGTGGTGTGCGTTTGCTGGTGCTGAGCAACGACGGCCAGAGTCCAGCGGCCATTGCGGCGCTGCTGCGTGAGCGCGGTTTCGGGCCGAGTCGCCTGACCGTGCTGGAACATCTGGGCGGCGAAGCCGAACGGCGCATCGAGGGCGCTGCCAACGACTGGAGCGACCCGGCGATCGCCGATCTGAACCTGATCGCCATCGAATGCATCGCTGAACCCAACACACCGCGCCTGTCGCGCCTGGCCGGCCTGCCAGACTCAGCCTTCCAGCACGACGGCCAACTGACCAAACGCGACGTGCGCGCCATCACCCTTGCGCGCCTCGCCCCGATCCCCGGCGAACTGCTGTGGGACGTCGGCGCCGGCAGCGGCTCGATCGGCATCGAATGGATGCGCGCTCACCCGAGTTGCCGGGCGCTGGCCATCGAAGCGGATGAGGGACGGCAGGCGTTGATTGAACACAACCGCGATGCCCTGGGCGTTCCCGGCCTGCAATTGATTCGCGGCAGTGCGCCACAAGCCCTGAGCGGACTCGAACGCCCGGACGCGATTTTCATCGGCGGTGGCGTCACTCGTGAAGGCGTACTCGACACCTGCTGGGCGCAACTCAAACCCGGCGGCCGGTTGATCGCCAACGCTGTGACACTGCAAAGCGAAGTGACCTTGATGGCCTGGCGTGAACGGCATGGTGGTGAGCTGACCCGCATTCACGTCGCCCAGGCGCAACCGTTGGGCGAGTTCGATACCTGGCGTCAGGCGCTGCCGATTACCTTGCTGGACGTGACGAAACCCCTCGATGCGTGACGAAACCGCCGAACAACCCGCCCCGCTGCGCAGCGGCCTGACCACCGGCAGCTGCGCCACCGCCACCAGCCTCGCGGCCGCCCGCCTGCTGCTCGGCGGCGTGGAAGCGGACGCCGTCGAGATCATTCTGCCCAAAGGCAAACGGGTGCAAATGCGCCTGGAATTCTGTCGGCTGACGGACGACGGCGCCGAAGCCGGAACGATCAAGGACGCCGGCGACGACCCGGACGTGACCCACGGCGCCCTGCTGTTTTCCCAGGTGCGCTTGCACAGCGAATCGGGTATCCGCTTCAGCGCCGGCCGTGGCGTCGGCACCGTCACCCGGCCCGGGCTGGTGCTGAACGTCGGTGAGCCGGCGATCAACCCGGTGCCGCGCAAGATGATCACTGATCACCTGACGTTGCTCGCCGAGGAACTGAATTACCAGGGCGGCTTCGAGGTCACGGTAAACGTCGAGGACGGCGAAGCCCTGGCGCTGAAGACCATGAACCCGCGGCTGGGCATTCTCGGCGGCTTGTCGATCCTCGGCACCAGCGGCATCGTCCGGCCATTCTCCTGCGCCGCCTACATCGCCTCGATCCACCAGGGCATCGACGTCGCCAAAACCAACGGCTACCTGCACATCGCCGCGTGCACTGGCAACGCCAGCGAAGACACCATGCGCCGGGTTTACGACTTGCCGGAAATCGCCCTGATCGAAATGGGCGACTTCGTCGGCGCGGTGCTCAAGCACTTGCGTAAAGTACCTGTGGAAAAACTCAGCCTGTGCGGCGGCTTCGGCAAGATCAGCAAACTGGCAGCCGGGCACATGGATTTGCACAGTCGGCATTCAAGCATCGACCTGCCGCAACTGGCCGAATGGGCCGCGGCGGTCGGTGCCGATGCGGCGTTGCAACAGGCGATCCGCGATGCCAATACCAGTCAACAAGCCTTGGCCATGGCCAGCGCCGCCGGGATCGCCCTCGGCGACGCGGTGTGCCAACACGCTCTCGACTTTGCCCGCAGCGTGGTGCCGGCGCAGGTTCAGGTCGAAGTGTTCGCCATCGATCGCCAGGGCGGGATTGTCGGCCATGCGGGAGTTTTTCAGTGAAGCGCGTGTTGTTGCTCGGCGGCGTCACTGAGGCATTGGCCATCGCCCGAACCCTGGGGCCTGAGCACATCTACAGCCTGGCTGGCGTCGGTCGTGTGCCGACGGATCTGAACTGTCAGGTCCGCGTTGGCGGCTATGGTGGCGCTGAAGGTCTGGCGCAGTTCATTCGTGACGAAGGCATTGACCTGCTGCTGGATGCGACCCACCCCTACGCGGCCCGCATCAGCCACAACGCCGCCACCGCCGCGAAGTTGAGCGGCATTGCCTGCTGGGCCTTGCGCCGTCCGGCCTGGCAGCCACAAGCCGCAGATGACTGGCGCGAAGTCAGCGACTGGGGCGAGCTGATCGAAGCGCTGAAACCCTTTCGCCGACCGCTGTTCACCCTCGGTCGCGAGCCATTGCAGCACCTGCACGAAATCCCGCCGGAGCAATTCTGGACGTTGCGTGCACTGGACGTTTATCCGGGCAACGAGCGCTGCGAAGTGATCGGCGCCCGTGGGCCGTTTCTGATCGAGGATGAACGCGCGTTGTTCGAGCGGCGGCAGATCGACGTGCTGATCAGCAAGAACAGCGGCAGCACCGCCACCGAGCCGAAGCTGGAAGTGGCGCGGGAACGTGGAGTGCCGGTGCTGGTGTTGAAGCGGCCGGTGTTGCCGGGGGTTGAGCGGGAGTTTGGGGCGGTGACTGAGGTTTTAACGGCCCTCACACAAAACTGGTAGCAGCTGGCGAAGCCTGCGTTCGGCTGCGCAGCAGTCGTAAAATCAAACACCACGGTCTGCCAGGTTGACTGCGGCGCATGGGATCACGACCGCTACGCAGCCGAACGCAGCCTTCGGCAGCTGCTACAGAAAATGCACAATCCCCTACATATCCATCGGACCTAACGCACAACATCATCCAAATCGACTGACTTGTGGGCTCACAACCCAACCCCCATATTTCAAGCCCCACCCATGTAACGGGAAATGGCGGATGACTGAAAAATTCACTCGCTTCGATATCACTGAGTTTCTCCTGACGTCTGCCGATATGTGGCACTACATCAAGGCCTGCGAAGAGGAAGACCCGGGCGATGAAAGCTTCAATCGTGTAGCGCTCAGAGATGTCAAACACACAATCCGGGCAAGAATCCAAAGTGACCCTCAATTCGCTCAGGCATTAAGAGTCGAAGTCGCTACACTCTTTCAAAACGGCGAGGCTGAGCTTGCACGCCGGCTGCTCGATATGCTGACTGATTCGCTGCGACACCACACCGCACGCGGTCTTTTTACTTATCGCCCCTGATCAGGCTAAATAGCCGCGCCTGATCGCCCACTCAAACGGATCTGTCCCATGTCCCGACAACGGCTCGCATTTGCCTGGATCGCCTGCTTTGCAGTGCTGTTCAACATGCTCGCCATGCCGATGTCCGGAGCGATGGCGCAAACGGCGAAATCGCCGACCGAACAGTTGCTGTGGGGTAGCTTCTGCTCTTCCAGCGGCACGAAGCTGGTGGCGATTTCCCTGGGCGACATCGAGCAGAAAGCGCCGCAGAACGACGATCATTCCAACATGCAGCATTGCTGGTGTTGCTCGGGCTCCGCGCCGTTGGTGGCGTTGCCGGGGCATACGCCGCAGTTGTATTACGCGCGATTCGAGGCCAATCGAAGCGTGCCGCCGGCCACGCTCGACACACCGACACCGCGCCAGCAATGGCCCAGCCTCAACCCCCGCGCGTCCCCTCTGGTGTGATTCCTTCTCGCAATTGACCTGCGTTTTGAATCGTTCTGGAGAACTGCCATGTTGAACAAACTCATCGTCCTGGCTGCGTTGCTGCTGCCTGCCTGTTTTGCCAATGCCCACGAATACAAGGTTGGCGAACTTGAGATCGCCCATCCGTGGTCGCAGGAGTTGCCGCCCAACGCGCCCACCGTCGCGGCGTATTTCGTGATTCACAACAGCGGCAAAACCGCTGATCGGCTGCTCAGCGTCGGCTCGCCGATATCCGGCAAGGCCGAGTTGCACGAACATGTGATGCAAAACGATCTGATGAAAATGCAGCAAGTGCCCGACGTCGAAATCCCGGCTGGCGGCGAAGTCACCTTCGCGCCGATGGCGTACCACGTGATGCTGCTGGAGCTCAGAGACCGCAGCCTGTTGAGCGACGGCAAACGCTTCCCGCTGACCCTGCACTTTGAGAAGTCCGGTGATGTAACGGTCGAGGTCTCGGTGCAGAAAAAGGCGCCGGACAGCATGCAAGCGCACATGCACGCCCAGTAATCGCCCCCGTTGAAAACGCCTATGCGCCCGCATAGCGCCAGGTCATCCGCGCGCCGCCGTCAGCCAATGAGCCTGACCCGCGGCAGCTGGATCAGCCTGTTCGCCATGCTGATGATCTTTATCGGCCCGCTGATTTCTCAGTCGATGCCGATGGATTCGCGCGCGGCTGCTTCGAGCATGGCGATAGGCATGTCCATGAACATGTCGATGGACATGGGCTCGGACATGTCGGCGATGGAGCACGCCGACCACGACGCACAACCGGTTGCCGAACACTGCCGGCCGACAGCCGAGCATCACGCGCTGTGGGAAAAATGCGGCTATTGCAGCCTGCTGTTCAATTGCCCGGCACTCACCGGTGGCGCTTCATTCACCGCGTTCGACACCCCGCCCGCCACCACCTTCACCACACCCGCCACCCGCCTGGGCCACGCCCGGCAAACCTTCTTCCCCGGCGCCCGCACCCGCGCCCCGCCCATCGTCGCGTAAACACCCACCTCTGATCTCACACGGTTTAGAAGACAGCCGCAGGCTGCCGGCCGTGTCGTTTACGACTGTTCGATGGAAATTGTCATGTCCAGGTTTTCTGCTGACACACGTTTGGGCGCTGCCCAGGCTTTTTTTGCCCTGAACCAATCTCGCGTTCGTTTCAGACAGGCCACCGCCGCCCTTTGCGGCTTGTTGCTGACGCCAATGGTGCTGGCCGACGAACACGCCGGCCACACCGAAGAACTGAGCCCGACGGTAATCACCGCCATCGCGCCGAGCTCGCCGCTGACCGTCGTCACCAACCCCAAGGACCCGCGCCAACCGGTGCCGGCCAGCGACGGTGGTGATTATCTGAAGACCATCCCCGGCTTCGCCCTGGTGCGCAACGGCGGCACCAACGGCGACCCGGTGCTGCGCGGCATGTTCGGTTCGCGCCTGAATATCCTCACCAACGGCAGCATGATGCTCGGCGCCTGCCCCGGCCGGATGGACGCGCCGACCTCGTACATCTCACCGGAAACCTACGACAAACTCACCGTGATCAAAGGCCCGCAAACCGTGCTCTGGGGCCCCGGCGCATCAGCCGGCACCATCCTGTTCGACCGGGAGCCGGAAAGCTTCGGCGAACTCGGCACCCGGGTGAATGCCAGCGTATTGGCCGGCTCCAACGGTCGCTTCGACAAAGTGCTGGACGCCGCCGCTGGCGGGCCGCTGGGTTACGTGCGCGTGATCGGCAACACCGCGCATTCCGATGACTACAAGGACGGCAACAACGACACCGTGCCCTCGCGCTACGACAAGTGGAACGGCGATGTTGCTGTCGGCTGGACGCCGAACGCCGACACCCTGCTGGAATTGACTGCCGGCAAGGGCGACGGCGAAGCCCGTTACGCCGGGCGCGGCATGGACGGTTCACGGTTCTTGCGCGAAAGCCTCGGCCTGCGCTTCGAGCAGTCGAACATCGGTGAGGCGCTGGATAAGGTCGAGGCACAGGTCTACTACAACTACGCCGACCATGTGATGGACAACTACACCCTGCGCACGCCGTCCGGCACCGGGATGATGGCCGGCCCGATGGCTTCCAACGTCGACCGCCGAACCCTCGGCGCGCGGATCAAAGCCACCTGGCGCTGGGCCGATGTGCAATTGATCAGTGGCCTGGATGCGCAGACCAACGAGCACCGCCAACGCAGCGCCATGGGCATCGACACCTACAAGGATGTGCCCCGCAACAAGGACGCCGACTTCCACAACTACGGCGTGTTCAGCGAACTGACCTGGTACGCCGCCGACCGTGATCGACTGATCACCGGCGCACGACTGGACCGTGCTTCGGCCAAGGATTATCGGCAGACCATCGGCTCCGGGATGATGGCCCGCCCCAACCCGACCGCCGATGACACCCGCGCCGATACCCTGCCCAGCGGTTTCGTGCGTTACGAGCATGATCTGGCCGACAGCCCGACCACGCTGTATGCGGGCCTCGGTCATGCCCAGCGTTTCCCGGATTACTGGGAGCTGTTTTCGCCCAACTCAGGCCCTGCCGGCTCGGTGAATGCGTTCGACTCGATCAAACCAGAGAAAACCACCCAGCTCGACTTCGGCCTGCAGTACAAGACCGCAGACCTCGAAGCCTGGGCCTCGGGTTACGTCGGGCAGGTGCGTGACTACATCCTGTTCAACTACACACCGGGGATGATGGGCATGACCTCGCAAGCCGAGAACATCGACGCGCGAATCATGGGCGGCGAACTCGGTGCGGCCTACAAACTGACGACCAACTGGAAAGCCGATGCAACCCTGGCCTACGCCTGGGGCAAGAACAGCAGCGACGGCAGCGCCCTGCCGCAGATGCCACCGCTGGATGCGCGCTTCGGCCTGACCTACAGCGAAGACAACTGGAGCGCCGGCGCCTTGTGGCGGGTGGTCGCGGCGCAAAACCGCATCGACCGGAACAAGGGCAACGTGGTCGGCAAAGACTTCGACAAAAGCTCGGGGTTCGGCGTGTTCTCGCTCAACGGCGCGTACTGGATCAACAAGAACTGGAAGGTCAGCAGCGGCGTCGACAACTTGTTTGGCAAGGCCTACGCCGAACACCTGAACCTGGCCGGCAATGCCGGTTTCGGCTTCCCGGCCAACGATCCGCAAGCCATCAACGAACCGGGGCGCACGCTCTGGACCAAGGTGGATATGAGCTTCTAAAAGCATCGCGGGCGAGCCTCGCTCCTACAGGGTTTGTGTCGGATGTGGTTATTGCGAACAACCTGAACCTGTAGGAGCGAGGCTTGCCCGCGAACGACTGCGCAGCAGTCACCAGACAATTACAAAAGATCCAAGCCTAGCGGAGCACTCGAAGTGAAACAGCCCAAACCGAATTTCTACAACCTGGCCTGGCGTTGGCATTTCTACGCCGGCCTGTTCGTCGCGCCGTTCATGGTGATGCTGGCCCTGACCGGCATCGTCTACCTGTTCAAACCGCAACTCGATCCATTGATGTACGGCAGCCTGATGAACATCCCGGCCGGTCATCACACCGTGGCCGCCGACGACCTGCTCAAACGGGTGAAAGAGGCGTATCCACAAGCCCGGATCAAACAATACCTGCCGCCGGTCAACGCTGAACGCAGCGCGCAATTTGTGGTGATCAATGAAGGTCATGAACTGAACGTGTTCATCGATCCGTACCACGGCGACATCCTCGGCGAGCAGGATGCGAAGAACAATCTGCAGGCGCTCGCACGCTCGATTCACGGCGAGTTGATGATCGGCACCGTCGGTGATCGGCTGGTGGAGCTGGCCGCCGGTTGGGGTGTGGTGTTGGTGGTCTCCGGGGTATTTTTGTGGTGGCCGCGTGGCCAGCGCGCCGGCATTCTCTGGCCGCGCTTGAACAGTCGCGGCCGCGTGCTGTGGCGTGATCTGCACGCAGTGACTGGCTTCTGGGGCGCGGCGTTTTTGCTGGTGATGCTGCTCAGCGGCATGACCTGGACCGGCTTCTGGGGCAAGCAATACGCCGACCTCTGGGACCGCTTTCCGGTCGCCATGTGGAATGACGTGCCCAAATCCGACGTCGAGGCCCGTAGCCTCAACAGCGCCACACGCCAGACCGTGCCGTGGGCCATGGAGAACACGCCGATGCCAATGTCCGGCGACCACGCCGAACACATGGCTCACGCCAGCACGCAAGCCGGCCCGGCGGCGCCGACCATCAGCCTGCAAGACGTGCAAAACATTGCCGTGCAGCGCAAGGTCGAGCCCGGCTACAGCATCACCTTCCCGACCACCGCCACCGGTGTGTTCACCATCGCGGTGTTCGCCGATGACCCGCGCAACGATGCCACCCTGCACGTCGACCAGTACACCGGCGACGTCCTCGCCGACGTGCGCTGGCAGCATTACAGCAACGTCGCCCGCGCCACGGAAGTCGGCGTGATGCTGCACGAAGGCAAGATGTTCGGCCCGTTCAATCAGATCATCGTGCTGCTGATCTGCCTGATGATTTTGCTCAGCGCCGTCAGCGGCGTGGTGATCTGGTGGAAGCGTCGGCCACAGGGCAAGTTCGGTGTGCCACCGTTGCGTCACGACCTGCCGAAATGGAAAACCGCAATGGTCATCATGCTCGCCCTGGCGGTGATGTTTCCGTTGGTGGGGGCTTCGCTGGTTGTCGTGTGTCTATTGGATTGGGGGCTGCTGTCACGCCTGGGCCGGCAAATTGAATCCACCTCACCTTCATCATGAAACAGGCGAGATACGCGTACGCGTAAAGCCAATACAATGCGGGCCAGCATTGAATCCTTGGCGTGGCGAGGGGGCTTGCCCCCGTTCGGCTGCGCAGCAGTCGTAAAACCCGACAACGCAGTAAACCCGGAGAAACTGCGGTGTCAGGTTTGGGGTCGCTGCGCAACCCAACGGGGGCAAGCCCCCTCGCCACAGTTCTGTGTGCTGGCTTGAACGATCATCAGGAATGAAATGACCTCGCTGAACCTCACCAACCTCGCCTGGACACCCCTGGGCCACGGCCACTGCCATCACCAGTTCCAGCTGCGTGACGCCTCCTTGCACGTGGCTGCCGGTGAGTTCGTCGGGTTGATCGGCCCTAACGGCAGCGGCAAGACCAGCCTGCTGCGGTGCGCCTATCGCTTCAGCAAACCCGAGAGTGGCGAGGTCAAGCTCGACCATCACAACGTCTGGAAGCAATCCTCACGCTGGTGCGCGCAACGCATCGCGGTGGTGTTGCAGGAATTTCCCGACGCCTTCGGTCTGACCGTCGATGAAGTGGTCGCCATGGGCCGCACACCGCACAAAGGTCTGTTCGATGGCGACACTCTCGAAGACCGGAAGCTCGCAACCCAAGCCCTCGAATCGGTCGGCCTCAAGGGCTTCGAAGACCACGCCTTCGCCACCCTGTCCGGCGGTGAAAAGCAGCGCGTGATCCTCGCCCGCGCCCTGGCCCAGCAACCGCAATTGCTGATCCTCGATGAGCCGACCAACCACCTCGACCCGCGCTATCAACTGGAACTGCTGCAGCTGGTCAAACGCCTGCAGATCGGCACGCTGGCGAGCATCCACGACCTCAATCTGGCGGCGGCCTTCTGCGATCGGCTCTACGTGATCCATCACGGTCGCATCGTCGCCAGTGGCACCCCCAAAGAAGTCCTGACCACACACCTTTTGCACAACGTGTTCGGCGTCGACGCTCTGATCGATGACCATCCCTTGCACGGCTACCCACGAATCACCTGGATAACCCAACCATGACATTGCGTTCCCTGCTTTGCGTCGCGTTGTTGCTGGGCAGTGCCCATGCCTTCGCCGAGGCCACGAAATACCCGCTGACTGTCCAGAGTTGCAACCGCGAAGTGACCTTCAAGCAAGCGCCGAAACACGCGGTCAGCCACGACATCAACATGACCCAGATGATGCTCGCCCTCGGTCTCAAACCCAGGATGGCCGGCTACAGCGGCGTGACCGGATGGAAATCGGTGACGCCCCAAATGCAGACCATCCTCGACGGTTTACCGGAACTGGCGGCCAAGTACCCGTCGGTGGAAACCCTGCTCAACGCCAACGTCGATTTCTTCTTCGCCGGTTGGGATTACGGCATGCGCGTCGGTGGTGACCTCACGCCGCAAACCCTGCAACCGCTGGGGATCAACGTCTACGAACTCACCGAGTCCTGCGCGTTCGTGATGAAGCGCCCACCCGCGAGCCTGGAAGACACCTACAACGACCTGCGCAACCTCGGCAAAATCTTCGACGTGCAAGACCGCGCCAACGCTGTGATCGCCCAGATGCAGGCGCAAGTCGCCGAGGTGCGCCAGGATCTGCCAGCGGACAAGCCTCGGGTATTTCTCTACGACAGCGGTGAAGACCGGGCCATGACCTCCGGACGCCTGGGCATGCCGCAGGCGCTGATTGACGCGGCCGGCGGGCGCAACATTCTCGACGACGTCGAGGCGAGCTGGACCCGGGTCAACTGGGAGAACGTGGTCGAGCGCAATCCGCAGGTGATCGTGATCGTCGACTACGGCGAAGTCACCGCTGAACAGAAGGAGCAGTTTTTACTGAACAACCAGGCCCTGCAATCGGTGGACGCGATCAAGAACCAGCGCTTCATCGTCATTCCTTACGTGCAGGCCACGCCGGGGATCGACAACGTGCTGGCGGTCGAAACCCTGGCCAAGGGTTTCCACGGCGAATGATCGACCGTCGCTATGCCTTGTTGCTGATCGGCCTCGGCGTGCTGTTGCTGATGTCGTGTGTGGTATCGCTGGGCTTCGGCCCGGCGCGGGTACCGGTGGAGGTGGTGTGGCAAATTCTGCTGCACAAGGCCTTCGGTCTTGGCGAGCAGAGCTGGACGGCCGGGCAGGAACACATCGTCTGGCTGATCCGCGTGCCGCGCATGTTGCTCGGCGCGCTGGTGGGCGCCGGCCTGGCGTTGATCGGCGCGGTGCTGCAAGCGGTGACGCGCAATCCATTGGCTGATCCGCACTTGTTGGGCGTGACCTCCGGCGCGACCCTCGGCGCGGTGATTGTGGTGCTGCATGTCGGTGAGATCGTCGGCCTGCTGAGCTTGCCCATCGCGGCGTTTATCGGCGCGCTGCTGAGCATGTTGGTCGTGCTGGTGATCGCCAACCGTCATGGGCGGCTGGACAGTGATCGGCTGCTGCTGTGCGGTGTCGCGGTGTCGTTCGTGATGATGGCGATTGCCAACCTGCTGCTGTTTCTCGGTGACCATCGCGCCAGTTCGGCGGTGATGTTCTGGATGCTCGGTGGCCTCGGGCTGGCGCGTTGGGAATTGCTCGCCGTGCCCGCCGCGAGTGTGTTGCTCGGGTTGGTGTTGTTGCTGGGCATGGCCCGGCCGTTGAATGCGTTGATGGCCGGTGAACAGACCGCCGTGACCCTGGGCCTCAATGCCCGCACCGTGCGGCTGCGGGTGTTTTTGATTGCCTCATTGATGACCGGGGTGTTGGTGTCCATCAGCGGCTCGATTGGTTTTGTCGGGTTGATGGTGCCGCACATTGCACGACGGTTGGTGGGTGCCGAGCATCGTCGGTTGTTGCCGGTGTGCGTGTTGTTGGGCAGCCTGTTCCTGGTCTGGGTCGACGTGGCCGCACGAACCTTGATCGCCCCGGAAGACTTGCCCATCGGCGTCGCCACCGCCGCGATTGGCGGGCTGTTCTTCATCGGCCTGATGCGCCGGCGCTGACTCACCGCTCCCACAGGGTGATCATTCCCACGCTCCGCGTGGGAATGCCGCCAGGGACGCTCCGCGTTCCGCTTTTGAATGTTTAACGGATGTATCAGAACGCAGACCTTTCCCACGCATCTTTCAGGTTGTCCGTCGGAAGCGGGCTCTCTAGTCTTTGGCTGTCGCTGACAACTCAGCGATCGGGTGTGAAAAGCCCGGCAACTTATGGTCATCCAGTGTCTGTACACGCATAATCGCCGCCAGCTTATTAGCTGCCTGCAAATGCGTTATGGCGGCTGTGTGCGGGCGGACTTCGGTCCGGCCGGGTGTCCATAACCGGTCTTCTCACCTCGCACATAGCTGCCACCTCTTCCCGTGTGAGAAGCGGCAAGTGGAGGCTCCAACGCTGGAGAAATTTTTCAATGGACAAATTAATTCCTGACCCACCCTTCAACACCACCAACGCCGAAGCCTCGCGCAACGAAGAATTACTCAAGGATCGCGAAGCCATCAAACGCGCCCTCGACTATTACCTCGATCCCCCGGCGCCCTACACCGAAAAACCCCGCCGCCCCAGCACCATGTTCATCGTCGCCCCGAATATGGATACCGAAAGCCTGCTGGCCCACGCCTACGAATCGTTAGCCACGGCAAGTGTCCTGGCCAGCGACTTCGCCAACGACCTGACCGGCCCGCAGCGCTACACGGCGCTGGCGATTCAACAGAGCATCATGCTGGCGGAACTGGCGGTTAACCGGGCGCTGGATAACGTCGACCCGACATAGCCCCCCCACTCTTTGGGAACGAGCCTTTGTGGCGAGGGGGCTTGTCGGAACGCCGCATCGCCCCGTTCGGCTGCGAAGCAGTCGTAAAACCATTGCACGCGGTGCACCCGATACACCGCAGTTGCAGGTTTTGGGGCCGCTTCGCGACCCAACGGGGGCAAGCCCCCTCGCCACAGGTTTTGTATTCACAGCGCCTTTACCTTAACTGACCGGCATTGGGGCAATTCTTCGCCCCAATGTGGCGCATCTTCTCGCACCAACGCGCCAGCCCCGTCCCTTCATGGTGCGTCACCCAAACCCCGCAACCGCTCTAATACGACATTTCCTTGCCCGTCCCCGACCGGGCACAGCCCTTGCAAAACAGCCTTCAGTCGTCCGCATCTGCCAACCATAAAAAACTTTAACGTTCATGGAGATCGCACAATGAAGCGTCGCAGTTTGATCAAGGCTTTCACACTCACGGCAAGCATTGCCGCGATGGGCATGACCTGGACTGTCCAGGCCGCCGAGACCATCAAGGTCGGTATTCTGCATTCGTTGTCCGGGACCATGGCGATCTCCGAAACCTCGCTCAAAGACATGGCGTTGATGACCATCGACGAAATCAACGCCAAGGGTGGCGTGAACGGCAAGATGCTGGAACCAGTGGTCGTGGACCCGGCATCGAACTGGCCGCTGTTCGCCGAAAAGGGCCGGCAGTTGCTGACCCAGGACAAAGTGGCGGTGGTGTTCGGTTGCTGGACCTCGGTGTCGCGTAAATCGGTGCTGCCGGTGTTCGAAGAGCTCAACGGCCTGCTGTTCTACCCGGTGCAATACGAAGGCGAAGAGATGTCGCCGAACGTGTTCTACACCGGCGCCGCGCCCAACCAACAGGCGATTCCGGCAGTGGAATACCTGATGAGCGAAGAAGGTGGCAGCGCCAAGCGCTACTTCCTGCTCGGCACCGACTACGTTTACCCGCGCACCACCAACAAGATCCTGCGCTCGTTCCTGCACTCCAAAGGTGTGGCGGACAAAGACATCGAAGAGGTCTACACCCCATTCGGCCACAGCGATTACCAGACCATCGTGGCCAGCATCAAAAAATTCTCTGCCGGTGGCAAGACGGCGGTCATCTCCACCGTCAACGGCGACTCCAACGTGCCGTTCTATAAAGAGCTGGCCAACCAGGGCCTGAAAGCCACCGACGTACCGGTCGTGGCGTTCTCCGTAGGTGAAGAAGAACTGCGCGGCATCGACACCAAACCGCTGGTGGGCAACCTCGCGGCGTGGAACTACTTTGAGTCGGTGGAAAACCCGGTGAACAAGAAGTTCGTCGATGACTGGAAAGCCTACGCCAAGAAACACAACCTGCCGGGCGCCGACAAAGCGGTGACCAACGACCCGATGGAAGCCACCTACGTTGGCATCCACATGTGGGCGCAAGCCGCCGAGAAAGCCAAATCCACCGACGTCGACAAAGTCCGCGAAGCCCTGGCCGGCCAGACCTTTGCTGCACCGTCCGGCTACACCCTGACCATGGACAAGACCAACCATCACCTGCACAAGCCAGTGATGATCGGCGAGATACAGGCCGACGGTCAGTTCAACGTGGTGTGGCAGACCGAAGGGCCAATCCGCGCCCAACCGTGGAGCCCGTTCATTCCGGGTAACGACAAGAAGCCGGAGTATGCGGTGAAGAGCAACTGAGCCACTGGGGCCTGAGCATGGAGCTCAGGCCCGACACAATTCCTGTGTGAGCGGGCTTTGTGGTGAGGGGGCTTGCCCCCGTTGGGCTGCGAAGCGGCCCCAAAAAAAGGGACTACTGCGTAGTCCAGCGGGAGCAAGCTCCCTCGCCACACAGTTTGCTCCCACACTTAGTCCGCGCAAGGACACTGACATGCCCACTGCCTTTTACCGCTTGATCCTTGCCATCGCACTGTTACTGCCGATGGTCACCCACGCCGGCGACGCCGAAGACTTCGTCGCGGCCAATCCCGTGCAGCAAGCCAAGCTTCTGGAAACCTGGGCCGCGCAGCCCGATCCGGCCCGTATCGATCTGATCAACGCCCTGCAACAAGGCGAGCTGACCATCGATGGCCAACCGAAAACCCTGCGCCTGAACAATCGCCTGCGGGGTCTGATCGACACCGCTTTGGCCAGCCACCAATTGCTCGCCGCCGACGCCAAAACCCGTCTGGCCGCCGCGCAGCAATTGCAGAAAAGCGCCAAACCGGCGCAGTTGAAATTCCTCGACCAGCAACTGGCTAACGAACAAGACGAAACCGTTCACGCCGCCCTGAGCCTGGCCTTGGCCAATCTGCAACTGGTCGACAGTGACCCCGCCGTGCGCCTCGCCGCCGTGCGTTTGCTCGGCGAAACCGGCGACCCGCTGGCCCGCACCCGCCTCGAAGGCTTGCTCGAACCCGGCGTCGAAGCCGACGCCAGTGTGCACACCGCCGCCGAAACCAGCCTGGCCCAGGTCAAACGCAAACTGCTGATCGGTGAGATGCTCGGCCAGGCCTTCAGTGGCATGTCCCTGGGTTCGATTCTGCTGCTCGCGGCATTGGGCTTGGCGATCACCTTCGGCCTGCTCGGGGTGATCAACATGGCCCACGGCGAGATGTTGATGCTCGGCGCGTACTCGACGTACGTGGTGCAGCTGATGTTCCAGCGCTTCGCCCCACAAGCCATCGAGTTCTATCCGCTGATTGCGCTGCCGGTGGCGTTTTTCGTTACCGCCGCCATCGGCATGGCGCTGGAGCGCACGGTGATTCGCCACCTCTACGGCCGCCCGCTGGAAACCCTGCTCGCCACGTGGGGCATCAGCCTGATGCTGATCCAGTTGGTGCGTCTGGTGTTCGGTGCGCAGAACGTTGAAGTGGCCAACCCGGCGTGGTTGTCGGGCGGGATTCAGGTGCTGCCCAATCTTGTGCTGCCGTACAACCGCATCGTGATCATCGCGTTTGCCTTGTTTGTGGTGGTGCTGACCTGGCTGCTGTTGAACAAGACCCGCCTTGGCTTGAACGTGCGCGCCGTCACCCAGAACCGCAACATGGCGGCGTGCTGCGGGGTGCCGACCGGGCGCGTGGACATGCTCGCCTTCGGCTTAGGCTCGGGCATCGCCGGCCTCGGTGGCGTGGCGCTCAGCCAGATCGGCAACGTCGGCCCTGACCTCGGCCAGAGCTACATCATCGATTCGTTCCTGGTGGTGGTGCTCGGCGGTGTCGGTCAATTGGCCGGCAGCGTGCTGGCCGCGTTCGGCCTGGGCATTGCCAACAAGATTCTCGAACCGCAGATCGGTGCGGTACTCGGCAAGATCCTGATCCTCGCGCTGATCATTCTGTTCATCCAGAAACGTCCGCAAGGCCTCTTCGCACTGAAAGGACGGGTGATCGACTGATGAACCAGCCTCTGCTCGTTACCGCGACAAAAAAAGCCGGCCCCAAAGTCACCATCACTGTTGGCGCGGTGATTCTCGTTTTGCTACTGGCGCTGCCATTGCTGTCGTTGTTGTCGCCGGACAGTGCGTTTCATGTCTCGGCCTACACGCTGACACTGGTGGGCAAGATTCTTTGCTACGCCATCGTCGCCCTCGCCCTCGATCTGGTCTGGGGTTACGCCGGCCTCCTGTCCCTCGGTCACGGTCTGTTCTTCGCCCTCGGCGGTTATGCGATGGGCATGTACCTGATGCGCCAAGCCTCGGGTGACGGCTTGCCGGCGTTCATGACGTTCCTGTCGTGGACCGAATTGCCGTGGTACTGGACCGGCACCAGCAGCTTCCTCTGGGCCATGTGCCTGGTGGTGTTGGCGCCGGGATTGCTGGCGCTGGTGTTCGGTTTCTTCGCCTTCCGCTCGCGGATCAAGGGCGTGTATTTCTCGATCATGACCCAGGCCCTGACCTTCGCCGGGATGCTGCTGTTTTTCCGCAACGAAACCGGGTTTGGCGGCAACAACGGCTTCACCAACTTCCGCAGCATTCTCGGATTTGGCATCACGGAACCGGGGACTCGCGCGGTGTTGTTTTTCGCCACGGTACTGCTGCTGGTGGCGAGCCTGTTCATCGGCTGGCGGCTGGCGCAAAGCAAGTTCGGCCGGGTGTTGACCGCGTTGCGCGATGCCGAGAACCGCCTGATGTTTTGCGGCTACGACCCGCGCGGCTTCAAGCTGTTTGTCTGGGTGTTGAGTGCGGTGTTGTGTGGCCTGGCGGGGGCGTTGTATGTGCCGCAAGTCGGGATCATCAACCCGAGCGAAATGTCGCCGACCAACTCGATCGAAGCGGCGGTCTGGGTTGCCTTGGGGGGGCGCGGCACGCTGATCGGTCCGCTGCTGGGTGCCGGTGTGGTCAACGGGATGAAGAGCTGGTTCACCGTGGCGTTTCCGGAATACTGGCTGTTCTTCCTCGGCGCGCTGTTCATCGTCGTAACGTTGTATCTGCCTAAGGGTGTGATCGGTCTGCTGAAGAAAAGGGGTGAATCATGAGAATCACAGCGACTGCGGAATTCATGCTCGAACCGGCCTTTTTTCCACCGCAGCCCAACAAGGATGCCGGCAGCAGCCGCGATGCCATTGGCCTCGGCCAACGCGTCGGCCCCGGCCTGAATACGCGCCACGGCACCATCCTGACCCTGGAAGACATCAGCGTCAGCTTCGATGGTTTCAAGGCACTCAACAATCTGAACCTGTACATCGGCGTTGGCGAATTGCGCTGCATCATCGGCCCCAACGGCGCGGGCAAGACCACGCTGATGGACGTGATCACCGGCAAGACCCGCCCCAGTCACGGCAAGGCCTGGTTCGGTGAAACCCTGGACCTGACGCAGATGAGCGAAGTGCAAATCGCCCAGGCCGGTATCGGTCGCAAGTTCCAGAAGCCAACCGTGTTCGAAGCCCTGAGCGTGTTCGAAAACCTGGAGCTGGCGCAGAAAACCGACAAGTCGGTGTGGGCCAGCTTGCGGGCTCGCCTGAGCGGCGAACAAAGGGATCGCATCAGCGAGGTGCTGGAAACCATTCGCCTGACCAGTTCGGTCAATCGCCCGGCAGGATTGTTGTCCCATGGGCAGAAGCAGTTTCTGGAAATCGGCATGCTGCTGATGCAAGACCCGCAACTGCTGTTGCTCGACGAGCCGGTGGCGGGCATGACCGACGCCGAAACCGAATTCACCGCCGAGCTGTTCAAGCGCCTGGCCGGCAAGCATTCGCTGATGGTGGTGGAACACGACATGGGCTTCGTCGGCTCGATCGCCGACCACGTCACCGTGTTGCACCAGGGCAGCGTGCTGGCCGAAGGGTCGCTGGAGCAGGTGCAGGACAATGAGCGGGTGATCGAGGTCTACCTCGGCCGCTGATGAGCAATTGATCGATTCCGCGCTCTGCGTGGGAACGATCACAGGGGAATTTTGAAGATGCTGCAAGTCGACAAGCTGCACCAGTACTACGGCGGTAGCCACATCCTGCGGGGCCTGACGTTTGAGGTGAAGGTCGGCGAAGTCACCTGCCTGCTCGGGCGCAACGGCGTGGGCAAGACCACCTTGCTCAAATGCCTGATGGGTTTGCTGCCGGCCAAGGAGGGCGCGGTGAACTGGGAAGGTAAACCGATCACCACGTTCAAGCCGCACCAACGGGTGCATGCCGGTATCGCTTACGTGCCTCAGGGCCGGGAAATCTTCGGCCGGCTGACCGTGGAAGAAAACCTGTTGATGGGCCTGTCGCGCTTTCCGGGTTCCGAAGCCAAAGAGGTCCCGGCGTTCATCTACGAGCTGTTCCCAGTGCTGCTGCAAATGAAGCAACGGCGTGGCGGTGACTTGTCCGGCGGTCAGCAGCAACAGTTGGCAATCGGCAGGGCATTGGCCAGTCGTCCACGGCTGCTGATTCTCGATGAGCCCACCGAAGGCATCCAGCCGTCGGTGATCAAGGAAATCGGCGCAGTGATCAAAAAGCTCGCAGCCCGTGGCGACATGGCGATTTTGCTGGTGGAGCAGTTCTACGATTTCGCCGCCGAGCTGGCCGATCAGTACCTGGTGATGTCCCGGGGCGAGATCGTGCAGCAAGGTCGCGGCGAAAATATGGAAGCCGAAGGTGTGCGTGGGCTGGTTACGATCTAACCTGCAGCCTTCTGACGATAAATTAGACGATATGAATTTACCTCTCCCCACTGCGCTGTTTACCCCGAGCTGGCATGCCGAGCTGGAGCTGGGCTACGCCCGTTTCGGCGCCAGCACCCGCCCGGTGCAGCGCCGTCATCAAGGCCCGCTGCGGGTGCAGAAGCACTTGTATGCCGAAGGCCCCGAGGTGTGTCAGCACATCATCGTCCACCCGCCGGGCGGGATTGCCGGCGGTGATCGGCTGGATATATCGGCCAGCGTCGGCACGCACGCCTGGGCGCAAATCACCAGCCCCGGCGCCGCCAAGTGGTATCGCGCGGCCGGGCCGGCTTATCAGAAACTCGACTTGCGCGTTGCCGCCGGTGCTACGTTGGAGTGGCTGCCGCAAGAAACGATTATCTTCAGCGCCGCTCAGGCTGAACTCAGCACGAGCATTGATCTTGAGGGCGATGCCCGGTTGTTCTACTGGGACGTGGTAGCGCTGGGGCGTCCGGCCAGTGGCGAGCGCTTCGACCTCGGGCACTTCCAGACCCACCTGGATATCCGCCGCGACGGCCAGTTGCTCTGGCACGAACGCCAGCGCATTGCCGGGGATGACGGTTTGCTGGACTCGCCGATCGGGCTGGATGGGCAACCGGTGTTTGCGACGTTGCTGGTGACCGGAGAGATTGATAGTGAATTGCTGGAGAAGTGCCGCTCGCTGCCCAATGAGGTGCGCGGGGATCTGACGCAGCTGCCGGGGCTGCTGGTCGCCCGGTGCCTGGCCAGCGAGGCGCTGTTGGCACGGGGCTGGCTGATTGATTTATGGCGATTGCTCCGGCCTGCATTGCTCGGCCGCGAAGCCGTTCCGCCCAGAATATGGGCCACCTGAATACGCTCCTACAGAAGACTTTTTAACTGCCGATTATGGATTTCTACGATGGACCTGACCCCACGCGAAAAAGACAAGCTGCTGATCTTCACCGCCGGCCTCGTGGCCGAGCGGCGTTTGGCTCGCGGCGTGAAACTCAATTACCCGGAGGCCATGGCCTACATTTCCGCGGCGCTGCTCGAAGGCGCGCGTGACGGCCAGACCGTGGCCGAGCTGATGCACTACGGCACCACCCTGCTCAGCCGCGAACAAGTGATGGAAGGCATCCCGGAAATGATCCCGGAGATCCAGGTCGAAGCGACGTTTCCCGACGGCACCAAACTGGTCACCGTTCACCAACCGATCGCCTGAGGCTGCGCCATGACTTACCACATCCGCGATGCGCTGCACGCCGATCTGCCGGCGATCCGCGACATCTACAACGACGCGGTGCTCAATACCACGGCGATCTGGAACGAACAGGCCGTGGACCTGGGCAACCGCCAGGCCTGGTTCAGCGCGCGGCAAGCCCAGGGCTATCCGATTCTGGTGATCGTCGACGGCGACGACAACGTACTCGGCTACGCTTCATTCGGTGACTGGCGGCCGTTCGACGGGTTCCGCCACACGGTTGAGCACTCGGTGTACGTGCGCAACGACCAACGCGGCAATGGCCTCGGCCCGCAACTGATGGCAGCGCTGATCGAGCGCGCCAAAGGCTGCAACAAACACGTGATGGTCGCCGCCATCGAAAGCGGTAATAGCGCCTCGATCCGGCTGCACGATCGGGCCGGTTTTGTCGTCACCGGCCAAATGCCGCAGGTGGGTACCAAGTTCGGCCGCTGGCTAGACCTGACCTTCATGCAACTGATCCTCGATCCGGGCGCAATGCCACCCGATCCCCACAAGGAGTGATGCCCCATGAACGCCGCCCAACTGCGACGCGTCAACGTTGAAAGCTTTGCGCACTATCGTCAGGGATTGATTGATCTGCTGCTCGACGCCGTCGGCTATGGCGCCAGCGTCGGGTTCATGGCGGATCTGGACGCCACCCAGGCCCGAGCCCATTTCGATGAAGTCCAGGACAACCTGAACAAAGGCAACGTGCTGCTGTGGGTGGTGGTCAAGGACGAACAGGTGCAGGCCAGTGTGCAACTGAACCTGTGCCAGAAAGCCAATGGGCTGAACCGCGCCGAAGTGCAGAAACTGCTGGTGCGTGAACACGCCCGTCGTCGCGGCCTGGGCCAGCAGTTGATGAATGCCCTTGAGCTTACGGCCCGCCAGCACAAGCGCGGCATGCTCTACCTCGACACCGAGGCCGGCTCCCCCGCCGAAGACTTCTACAAGGCCTTGGGTTACACCCGTGCCGGCGAAATCCCGGACTACGCCTGCGACCCGAACGGGCGCTACAAACCGACCGCCCTCTACTACAAGATTCTCCAAGGAGCCCAGTGATGATTCCCGGTGAGTACCAGATCCAGCCCGGCGACATCGAGCTTAACGTGGGCCGACGCACTGTCAGCCTGACGGTGGCCAACAGCGGCGACCGGCCGATCCAGGTCGGCTCGCATTATCACTTCTTCGAAACCAACGACGCGCTGACCTTCGACCGCGCCGCCAGCCGTGGCATGCGCCTGAACATCCCCGCCGGCACCGCGGTGCGCTTCGAACCAGGGCAGAGCCGCGAGGTCGAGCTGGTGGACCTGGCCGGGCATCGCCGGGTGTTCGGGTTTGCCGGCAGGATCATGGGCGACCTGTAAGTAATGCGTTGTCCGCACCGGCCCCTTCGCGGGCAAGCCTCGCTCCTACAATTGATCGCATCCCCCTGTAGGAGCGGGGCTTGCCCGCGAATCTGTGAGCGAAGCGAACAGTCTCAAACCCAATTGAATCCCAAGGCAAGCGCATGAAAATCTCAAGACAAGCCTACGCCGACATGTTCGGCCCCACCGTCGGTGACAAGGTCCGCCTGGCCGACACCGAACTGTGGATCGAAGTGGAACAGGACTTCACCACCTACGGCGAAGAAGTGAAATTCGGCGGCGGCAAAGTCATTCGCGACGGCCAGGGCCAAAGCCAACTGCTGGCACGCGATGTCGTCGACACCCTGATCACCAACGCGCTGATCATCGACCACTGGGGCATCGTCAAGGCCGACGTCGGCCTCAAGGATGGGCGCATCGCCGCCATCGGCAAGGCCGGCAACCCGGACATCCAGCCCAACGTCACCATCGCGGTCGGCGCCAGCACTGAAGTGATCGCCGGTGAAGGCATGATCCTCACTGCCGGCGGCATTGACACCCATATCCACTTCATCTGCCCGCAGCAGATCGAAGAAGCGCTGATGAGCGGCGTCACCACCATGATCGGCGGCGGCACGGGACCGGCCACCGGCACCAACGCTACCACCTGCACGTCAGGGCCGTGGCACCTGGCGCGCATGCTCCAGGCCGCCGATGCGTTTCCGATGAACATCGGCCTCACCGGCAAGGGCAACGCCAGCCTGCCGGAACCGCTGATCGAACAGGTCAAGGCGGGCGCCATCGGCCTGAAGTTGCACGAAGACTGGGGCACCACGCCCGCGAGCATCGACAACTGCCTGAGCGTCGCTGATCAGTACGACGTGCAAGTGGCGATTCACACCGACACCCTCAACGAGTCCGGTTTTGTCGAAACCACCCTCGCCGCTTTCAAGGGCCGCACGATTCACACCTACCACACCGAAGGTGCGGGCGGCGGTCACGCGCCGGACATCATCAAGGCCTGCGGTTTCGCCAATGTGCTGCCGAGTTCCACCAACCCGACCCGGCCGTTCACCCGCAACACCATCGACGAACACCTCGATATGCTGATGGTCTGCCACCACCTGGACCCGAGCATTGCCGAAGACGTGGCCTTCGCCGAAAGCCGCATCCGCCGCGAAACCATCGCCGCCGAAGACATCCTCCACGACCTCGGCGCGTTCTCGATGATCAGCTCCGACAGCCAGGCCATGGGCCGCGTCGGCGAAGTCATCACCCGCACCTGGCAGACCGCCGACAAGATGAAAAAACAGCGCGGACCACTGCCGGGCGATGGCCAAGGCAACGACAACTTCCGCGCCAAACGCTACATCGCCAAGTACACGATCAACCCGGCGATCACCCATGGCATCAGCCATGAAGTGGGCTCGATCGAAGTCGGCAAATGGGCCGACCTGGTGCTCTGGCGCCCAGCGTTTTTCGGCGTCAAACCGACGCTCATCCTCAAGGGTGGCGCCATCGCCGCCAGCCTCATGGGCGACGCCAATGCCTCGATTCCGACGCCGCAACCGGTGCATTACCGACCGATGTTCGCCAGTTATGGCGGCTCGCTGCACGCCACCAGCCTGACCTTTATCAGCCAGGCTGCACAGGAGGCGGGTCTGCCTGAGGCGCTGGGTTTGAAGAAAAAAATCGCAGTGGTCAAAGGGTGCCGCGAGGTGCAGAAAACCGATCTGATCCACAACGACTATCTGCCGGACATTGATGTCGATCCGCAGACCTATCAGGTCAAGGCTGACGGCGTACTGCTGTGGTGCGAACCGGCGGATGTGTTGCCGATGGCCCAGCGGTATTTTCTGTTTTGATTTCCAGTCAGGCATAAAAAACCCGGCACGAAGGGCGTCAATCTTCGTGCCGGGATGGCTGTATTGTCAGGTCAATCAGTTGCTCGGTTCAACCGTAAAGGGTATCTCCACCCTTTACAGCTTCGCCCGATCCATCGCCTGTTGGGTCAGGGTTTTGAGCAGTGTCTTCATTTCGTTATAGATCAAGTCCAGCTCGGCGGAATAGGCCTCGTGAGTCATGATCTGTCCTGGGGCAATCTCGCTTTCCGGTTTGCCCAGCTCTGCGGCGAGTACCCTCAGCTCCTCTTTCAGGCCGGCCTTTGCCTCAAGCGAAAGATCCTGTTCGGTCGCGCGCTTATCAAGCGCCATGAAAAACTCCGTCGTTGCATCGATTCGACGCCTGAACACCTTGAACGCGCGACGATTCGAGCCCTGGACGTAAGACGCCCAGAATGGCTGTTCAACGATGGAATCACGCAGCAAATCGCCGGCCTCCAGATCCAGTACCCGCCGATAGGCATCTTCGATCATCTCAGGCGTGACGTCCGTGTACGTGCGGAACTGCAGATCACGGGATTGCCAGGGCAGATCCAGTCGCTCGGCCAGGTCCGTCATGTAGCCCAGATGTACCTGGACCTCATCGATGCTCCCCGTAACACGGCCGTTGGCATCGACCACCATGTAATCCTCACCGTTCGCCAGTCGACCGGCGATCACTTGGTGGGCAATCCGGCTCAACTCATCCAGACGGGATTTGCCTCTGGCAAGCTGCACCAGTTCAGCCTCCACCAGGCTTGGACTCCCCAGCGCATAGGCTTCGTGGATCAGCACCTCCACACCCATTGAATTGAACAACTGGGCCCCGGCATCCACACAGTTGGTAGCCTCGTCCCTGCCGATGACAAAAAGGTTGCTCCGCAACTCACTGTCCTTGGACATCGCTTCCAGCATTCGCCAGACCTTGCTCGTCATGTCCACTCTGAATGCGTTGTCGTTTTGGAAGTGGCTGGACTCAGTGAGCTTCCTGATCTTATTGAAAAAATGCACCGAGCCGAATTCGTCCTCCACGCTGTTCCATATCTCCTGTTTGGCGACCCAATCTCGTCGCGTCAGGCCAGCCTCCCACTCAAGGCTGTCGCGCACACCACGAGGCGGATACGGACGATCGGGGTCCAGGCCGACGGACCTGATGTTGTCTCTGAGCGTGTTCAAAGTATCGGCCGACATCCACTGCCGGTCCCGACTCACCACCGTCCGCGCCACCAGCTCCGCTCCGACAGAGCCGGGCGTCACCCGAGGGATGACCCTCAGTTCATTGCGTTGCAGATTCAAGTAAAAATGCCGGAATCGGGGTTGAGAAAACAATCCGTCCGGCCAGGTATCAATGCCGGTATCGCCCAGCATCACCGTGTGCAGCAGGCGCATACCGCCGATATCCGGCACTCGACCCAGCGGGTTCCCCTGCAAATCGAGACTTTGAAGTCGGGTAAGCCATCTCAAGTACGTAGCCCCCTGCAGATCCAGCACAATCCGGTTATCGGCGAGGTACAACTCGGTCAGTCCAATCATTCGCCCCACGGCACTGGGAAAATGCGTGAGCCGGTTGCCGGTAAGGTTGAGCGAACGGAGTTTGGGGAAATGATCAAGAAAGGCGACGTGAGCGTCGGTCATTTCAGTGCCCAGCAAGTTCAGGCAAGTCACGTGCTGAAAATCGGCATCCAGAGGAGGCATGGTCCCCAAGTGCCGCCCCAAGGGCATATTCCTGAGGTCAAGCACCGTCCCCGGTAGATTCCCGGAAGCGTCCACATCCCTGGGCCCGGTTTGCTGCCAGCACTGACGAATGGCCTTGTACAACTTGTTTCTGGACTGCCATTCGGCAACGCCGGCAGGGCTGAATCTGTACGCTTCCGTCGGCGAATTCAGCCAGCGCTGGAAGTTGGTATTGAGGCGGTTGAATTCCGCTTCCAGCGCGCTGGCCCGCAGTTCCGGGTCAGCCTCGTTGCCGGCACCGTCCAGATAAGCCTGGGCTTGCTCCTCCGTCCAGCCCGGCCGCACGCTCCTGACGCGTTCCTGCAACGTCAGGCGTCCGGTGAGCCGTCGAATGCCTTGAGGAAGAGGCATTCCACCAAACAGCTTCATCGTCTCGGGATCATAGGCAGGCTTGCGCAGCGGACTGTCCGCCAGCATCGGACGCAGCTGGTCACGCGCCAATGGTGCATTTTGAACGGTGTGCTTGAGTGTCGAGCCTTGATTGATTTCAAAACCCAGTGCTTTGCGTTCAGCGTCAGGCAGGGCATGCAGTACCGAAGAAAACAGGTCATCGGCGCCGTGCAGATGGTTGTCCTCGGCATCCCGCGCTTCATAACCGTTCTCCGTGCTGACCAGGACTTTGCGTACATCCGCTTCTTCTGGGCCAATGCTGTCGCGCAGACGGCCAGTGAAAGAATGCTCGCGAATCTCGATGCGCACCTCCTGCGGCCAGTTCGGCAAGCTTTCCAGGCTATGCAGTGCCAGCCTTTCCGTATCCAGCGCCTGCAGTGAATCAAGGAACAGCCCTTCATAGGCACGCGCCAGACGCACCTCCAGCGAGGCGGCGCGCGCCTGTTGCCTGAGGTGCAAGCCAATACGCTTTTGCTCGGCCAGCACTCGCAAGTCAGCCGGATCAGCGGCGCTCAGTAGCTCCTCTGCCATGTTGGCGGGCAATTGCGCGAAGGTGTCCTGAAGCGTCCTGGCGTCGGCAATGTTTGACTGGTCGTTCTCAGGCAGTTTCCCCGTTTCCGCCCACGCCTTGAACCGGTTGATGGTGTCGACCAGCAACGCGGGCGGCGCTTCGTTTTCGACATGCAGCCGACGCAACACATCTTCTTCGATACCACTGGCGATACGGATGCGTTCAAGCATTGCATCATCGAACGCTTCTGACTTCGTCCCCAGCCCACGCATGAGCTCGGCCGAAGTCCACTCGACAGGGCGGTCGAGTTCGGTGTGCCAGGTACCGGCGCCATCGTGGTCAAGCTTTGGCTGGTAAGCTGTTGGCCGGTCCGGATGCTGCATCCTTGGCTCGCCGGTCAGTGGATCGTCCTGCACCGCGAAGTATTTGCTGTCGCGCGGCAGCAACTCCTTATCACCGTGCACGTGAAGGCCTCGCTCGTTGGGCGTCGAGTCGGAACTCAAACTGACTTGATGCTCGTACGGGCTCAAGTCCGGGTTCCAGAGGCGGGTCTTGCCGTCAGCGAGTACGACCGGCCTCAACTGGTCGATAAAAGGCGAAGGCTTGACCGCTGCCGCTGCGCCCGTCGGCAACACATGCCCTGCCCCCATGATTGCCAGCTGGGCAGCATTGATCAGGACACCGCACAGAAGCGCCGACGCTTCTTCCTTGTCTCCCTTGCTCCAGTCTTCGATGCCCTCCATGGTTTCGAGCAGCATTTGCCCGACCATGATGCCCAGCATGGCCTCTCCCAAACCCGGTACCAGCATCGCGCCGAAGTTGAATACGTTCCAGCCGATGCTCGCGTAACTGTTTAGTCGCGCCCAACGGGCATTGGCATCTTCATCGTCAGTGGGAACGGCGATATCTCGCGCATCGGCGATGGCCTTGTCGAGCCTCCATTGACTGAGCTGAGGCCAGAGCGCGCCTTCAATCACGTTGGTGATCGGCTCTGCATCGGGGTTTTCCACTGCAGTTTCCCGCCACCATGGCCCCATGCTCAACGGTTCCCGCTGCTGCCAGGTAAAGGTGCTGAAGCGCTCTCTGACGCGTGCGAAAAACCTGCCCTTGTCTTTTTGCGGTACGAACCGACTGAAGAACTGCTGGTAGTCCGACGAGCGCAATTGGCTCGTCAGCTCCTTCATGAAATCGGTGAAGGACGGGTATTCCTTCAAAGGATGTTCAGGGTCTTCAGGTACGTAGGCGATCAAGGCGCCATCGAGCCGGCTTTGCGTAAAAATATCGTTTCTACTCTGTATCTCGTCGACCACACCGCTTGGCCCGTTGGCAAAAAAGGCTTTGAGTAGTTTGAATTGATCAAACTCCTGCCCGGGCAAAATAGCCAGTTTGCGCGACCACTCCATCATTGTTCGTTGGTGTGTCGGAACCAGGCTATTGTAGATTCGCTTTACTCGTGTTGAATCAGCCACTGCACTGAACAACACGATACCCGACAGTTTCACCCCCAAAAGAGACAGTCGATGAGACTGTAACGGGCGCTTGCCCATCGTGATGTTTGTCTGGTTGTCTCGCAGTTGCTGCAACTTGCCGTACGCATAAGAAGTGATATCCCCCTTCAAATATGCAATCAGCGCCGACTCATTGAACGCAGCTTTTTCGGTCCCGATGAAGTGTTGCTCAAGTGAGGCCTTTGCACCTGCCGCCGCAGGGGCCAGCAACTCTGTGATGTGTCGCTGATATTGCGCACCGAGATCCAGATCCCTGCAAAGACTCGCAAAACTTTCGATGGTCAATGAATGGCGCTTGAGGGCTCCTTCGGCGTCGGTAATGAAAATGCCGGAGCCATCACGAAAGGTGCCAGCACGGGTTTCAGACTCCTCGAAGTTATGGAGTGCGGCCTCCAGCAGAGTTGACTGCCTGAGCCGACTGGCATTGGTGTCGATGCCAAAACCCAGAAGGGCCGGAATATAAAGCCGTACCGATGTCGCATGAACATCCAGATCCAGGTTCAGCTTTTCTTTCAGGGCCTGAACAAGCAAGGGTTCGGCGAACTTATTGATGTCCTTTTGTAAATTGCCCAGTGTGACATCCAGACTGTCCTGCAATCGCCAGCGCTCACTCATGAGCTCCTTGAGATACTGACGGTCGATAGCGCTGGCCTTGACGTACCACTCGGGAAAGTCGGGTGGCTGAATTGCATTTGATACAAGTTTTGATACCAATGGCTTATTTATTAACGCCGGCACTTTGGTTGCAAGATAATTCAGATGAATATTTTCATCGACAGCGGGCACTGGAGACGTGCCCGAAACAGATCCTTCTGATACTTCATTCATTACGCATGTATCCCTATGCGATCAACAGAACGCCTAGCTTATTCAATGACGACAAAAATAAAAGCTCAAATAGTTGTTGGAAAACAGCGATAAAACAAACAACACCACTCAACTTTAGAATCTAAAAAACAATTAAATACCACCCACAAAACTCGCAAGCCTGATCCGCCTTGTCAGCGGTAGTTTTTACCCGTCGGCAAAGGGGCTAAGATGCCAAGAGTTTCCAGTCAGGTGTGCCGGCCATGCGCTTATCCGAATTCATCAGGCAACACGTGGACCGTATCGTCGATGAATGGGAACAGTTCGCCAGAACGATCGCCCCGGCGGCCGAGTACATGGATCAAGCAGCCTTGCGCGACCACGCCAAGGCGATTCTGCTGGCGGCAGCGCGGGACATGACCACCGCGCAAACCGCCAGCGAACAGCTCGCCAAGGCCAAGGGCGAAGGCCCGGAGAAAACCCCAAGCCTGGATGAAGCGGGTGCCAGCCATGGCGAACTGCGGCATACCGTGGGCTTCGACCTGGTGCAGATGACCAGTGAGTTCCGCCATTTGCGTGCCTGTGTGATTCGGTTGTGGGTCGACAGCCTGGACGCCCCGGACATCGCCTATTTCCAGGACATGATCCGTTTCAACGAGGCCATCGACGAAGCCTTGGCCGAATCCACCGAGGCTTATGCCGAGCAGGTCAATCGCTCCCGGGACATCTTTTTGGCGATCCTCGGCCATGACCTGCGCGCGCCGCTGCAAGCGGTGAGCATGTCCACGGAGATGCTGCTGCGCAAAGCCGCTCTCGAAGGCGACGCGCTGACGTGTGCAATCCATATCCAGCGTGGCGCTCGGCACATGGCGGTGATGGTCAGCGATTTGCTGGAACTGGTGCGCAGTCGCCTGGGCAAGCGCCTGCCGATCGAACCGGCGCCCATGGACCTGGCCGAGGCGGCGCGCGAAGCGATTGCCCAAGCCTGCGCTGCTCATCCGCAATGCGATCCGACACTGAGCGTCGAAGGTGATACCCGGGGTGTATGGGATGGCCGAAGGCTCGCTCAAATGCTGCAGAACCTGATCGGCAATGCCTTGCAGCACGGTTCGAACCACAGCGTGATCAAACTGACCCTCAGGGGTGAAACGGACAGCGTTCGCCTCACCGTGCACAACGACGGTGCGCCGATTCCACCCGAGGCAATCGGCACCATCTTCGATCCGTTGGTACGCAGTGCCGACGAAGAACTCGGAGCTCCTAGCACCAGCCTTGGTCTGGGATTGTTCATCGTCAAGGAAGTGGTTGATGCCCATCAAGGGACGATCGAGGTCAGTTCCAACGAGGCTGAGGGCACACTGTTTAGCGTGGTGTTGCCCAGGAAGGTGTAACGCCTTGGGACCGCTGTGGCGAGGGGGCTTGCCCCCGTTCGGCTGCGCAGCAGTCGTAAAATCGACGCATGCGGTCAGTCTGAAAAACCGCGATGACCGGATTTGGGGTCGCTACGCAACCCAACGGGGGCAAGCCCCCTCGCCACAGGTTTAGTGTTTACAACTATTCGATCACCAAGCGCCCCAACCGCTGCTTGAGCATGCGGTTCTCGGCCCGCAGCTGCTGGACCTCGTCAAGCAGGTCCAGCGCCAGGGCGACGCCTTCCCATTCCAGTTCCAAGTCGCGCCGCAGCTTGGCGGCGCGCTTGGCCAATACCAGTTCGTAGTCGGTGAAACGCCAATCCTTGGGCTCTGTCCCCTGTGGTTCGAGGATGCCGTGTTCGACGATCTCGATCACATGCACGTCCGACAACTCGGTCGCCTCACAGAATTCTGCCAGGTCCAATAGAACGATCACGGGGTCGCTCATGATTGGGCTCCTCCTTAATTTGGAATCAAAAATTCTCTCGCGGATCGAAAGCAGCTTTTTTCGCCAACTCCTCCCACAACGCCTTGACGTCATGGTCGAGTTTTTTCGGCATCACCGCCTTGAGCTGCACGAACAGGTAACCACGGTGCCCGGCCTTGTGCATCAGGCCGTGGCCCTTGGCGCGCATACGCTGGCCATTCTGGCTGCCGGCCGGCACCTTGAGGTTGATCTTGCCGGTCAGGGTCGGCACCGCGACTTCGGTCCCCAGCGCCAGTTCCCACGGCGCCAGTGGCAAGGTGATGATCAGGTTTTCGCCTTCGACATCGAATTTGGGGTGCGGCGCAAAACGAATGGTCAGGTACAAGTCGCCATTGGCCCCGCCACCGATGCCCGGAGCACCCTGGCCCTTGAGGCGGATGCGCTCGCCGTCGGTCACGCCGGCGGGGATCTTCACGTTCAGGCTTTTGCTGGTGTTGCTGACATGCTGGCCGGCAGCGTTGTACTGCGGCACCTGGAAGCTGACCTTCTTCGATTCGGTCGAGAGGGTTTCTTCCAGAAAAACCGGTAATTCCATTTCCACGTCTTGCCCTCGACGACCGGCGCTATGGCCCGACCGTCCACCACCACCGAAACCCGAACCACGGTTGCCGAAGATCGAACTGAAGAAGTCCGAGAAATCGCCCGTGTCCTGACCACCGCCACCGAAACCACCACGACTCTGCCAACCCGGCGGGCCCTGGAACGGCTGGCCGTGGTGACCGTATTTGCGCAAGTCGTCGTATTCGGCGCGCTTGTCGGCGCTTTTCAGCGCTTCATAGGCTTCCGACGCATCCTTGAACTTGGCCTCGGCGTCCTTTTCCTTGCTGACATCGGGGTGGTATTTGCGCGCCAGCTTCCGATAGGCGGCCTTGATCGCCTTATCGTCCGCGGTCGGCTCCACGCCGAGAATCTTGTAATAGTCTTTGAAGTCCATCGAGGGAATCACCATCCATTATCGAAATCGCGCCACTCGGTACAGCATGCTCTGGTTTACAGCGTCTTGATTGATCAATCTCAACTTTGTGACCGGGCAGCGCATCAGTAGTTTATCGGCAGCCGGGCGCAGTTCTTGCTGTAGCCCAAGGATTGCCAAACCTATGCAGGGAAGTTTGGGGGTGATGGCGCATCTTTCAAGCGCAGATCAATGTGATTTAACAGATAGTCGGCCTTCGAATCTGCGCCGCACTGACATACACTGCGCGGCCGTTTTTTAACCGGAACTTGAAAGACATGAAAAACGCATCTCCAGCCCGTGCCTGCGGTATCGACTTCGGCACGTCCAACTCCACCGTCGGCTGGCTGCGCCCCGGCATGGAAACGCTGATCGCGCTGGAGGACGACAAGATAACCCTGCCCTCGGTGGTCTTCTTCAATATGGAAGAACGCCGCCCGGTGTACGGCCGGCTGGCACTGCACGAGTACCTGGAAGGTTACGAAGGCCGGTTGATGCGCTCGCTCAAGAGCCTGCTGGGCTCCAAGCTGATCAAGCACGACACCAGCGTCCTCGGCACGGCGATGCCGTTCAAGGACCTGCTCGGGCTGTTCATCGGCCAGTTGAAAAAGCGTGCCGAAACCGCCGCCGGTCGGGAGTTCGAGGAAGTGGTGCTGGGCCGTCCGGTGTTTTTCGTCGATGACGATGAACTGGCCGACCAGGAAGCCGAGAACACCCTGGTGGACGTAGCCCGCGCCATTGGTTTCAAGGACGTCTCGTTCCAGTACGAGCCGATTGCAGCGGCGTTCGACTATGAATCCACCATCGAAAAGGAAGAGCTGGTACTGATTGTCGACATCGGCGGCGGTACGTCCGACTTCTCGCTGGTGCGCCTGTCCCCTGAGCGACGCGGACATGACAACCGTCATGACGACATCCTCGCCACCGGCGGCGTGCACATCGGCGGGACCGATTTCGACAAGCAGCTGAGCCTGCAAGGCCTGATGCCGCTGTTCGGCTACGGCAGCCGGATGAAGAGCGGCGCCTACATGCCCACCAGCCATCACATGAACCTGGCGACCTGGCACACCATCAACTCGGTGTACTCGCAGAAATCGACCCTGGCCCTGGGCAGCATGCGCTACGACATCGAAGACACCGGCGGCATCGATCGCCTGTTCAAGCTGATCGACCAGCGCGCCGGGCACTGGCTGGCGATGGAAGTGGAAGAAACCAAGATCCAGCTGACCCACGCTGACAGCCGTCATGTGCCGCTGGACCGCATCGAGCCCGGTTTGAGTGTGGAACTGACTCGTGCGCTGTTCGAATCAGCCATCGACAACTTGCTGGAGCGGGTGCGCAACAGCGTGACCCAGTTGCTGAACGACGCCAATGTGCGGGTCGATCAGGTGGATACGGTGTTCTTCACCGGCGGTTCTAGCGGGATTCCGGCGCTGCGTAACAGCGTCTCGGCGATGTTGCCGAAGGCGCAGCATGTTGAGGGGAATATCTTCGGCAGCATCGGTAGCGGGTTGGCGATCGAGGCGGCCAAGCGTTACGGCTCGATGGATTGACCTGAAACCCTGTGTCGAGGGGGCTTGCTCCCGTTGGACTGCGCAGCAGTCCCTTCTTTTGGAGATAAGAGAGGCCGCTTCGCGACCCAACGGGGGCAAGCCCCCTCGCCACAGTAGATCAACGCAGGATCAAACCATCCCCACCTGCTTCAACTCACTCTTCAGGTACGCGTAATAAATCGGCCCCGCCACCACCCCCGGCAGGCCGAACGCGGCTTCGAATACCAGCATCGCCAGCAGCAACTCCCACGACTTGGCACTGATCTGCCCGCCGACGATGCGCGCGTTGAGAAAGTATTCGAGCTTGTGGATAAAAATCAGATACCCCAGTGCCGCCACCGCCACCCAGATCGACAATGACAGGCCGACGATGGTGATCAAGGTGTTCGACATCAGGTTGCCGATCACCGGCAACAAGCCGAGCAGGAAGGTCAGCACGATCAGGGTTTTGGTCAGCGGCAGCTTGATCCCGAACATCGGCAGGACCACCGCGAGGAAAATCCCGGTGAAGAAGGTGTTGAGCAGGGAAATCTTGATCTGCGCGAAGACGATGTTGCGAAATGCCTGGACCAACAGGTGCAAACGGTCGAACAGCGCCGCGGCCAAGGGCTTGCGCTTGGTCAGGTCCGGCACGCGCTGCAAGGCGATGATCGCGCCCAGCACCATGCCGATCAGCAGCGTCACGAACATGTGCGCCGCGTCCTTGCCCACCAGCTGCAAGTCGCTCAAGTGCTTGCTCATCCACTCACCGATGGCCACCCGGAATTCGGCGGCACTGGCCGGTAAATAAGCATCGATGAACGGCGGCAACTGCCCGCGTGCACGGTCGACCACGCCCATGAATTTGTCGAGGGAAGCACCGGGGTTTTCCGCCTCGTGCAGCAGGAAACTGATCGCACCGGCAAAGATCAGCGCCAGCACACTGACCACCAATGTTCCCAGCAATGCCACCGCCAACCAGCGCGCACGGCGGCCTTCGATCAGCCGTTGCAATTGCGGCGTGAGCATGTTGACCAGTTCGAATACCAACAACCCGGCCAGCAGGCTGGGCAGCAATCGCAGAGGGATCACCAGTAGCAAACCGCCAAAGATGATGACCCAACTGATGAGCAACAAGACCTGACGCTGAGAAAACGCTGACATACAGCCTCAAAACGAACGACGTGAAAGGATTGGCAGTCTGCCAGCGTTCCGGCGCCGAAGCGAGCGGATGACCCACAAGCGGCGTCACCCCGAAAAGATCGCAGCCTGTGGCAGCGCCTACAGGGAACGCGATCTCATGCGGGAGCTGCCGCAGGCTGCAATCTTTTGATGTTTATTTTTTCTTCAGGCACTCGCTCATGAACGCTTTGCGCGCATCGCCCTTGAGGGCCTTGGTGGCGGCATCGGCGTTGCAGGTTTTCATTTTTTCTTGCTGAGGAGTCAGGGGTTTGGCGGCATCGGCGGCCGGGGCGGCTTTGAGGCAGCTGCTCATGAAGGCTTTGCGCTCGTCGCCTTTAAGGCTCTTGGCGGTAGCGTCGGCATTGCAAGTGGTCATCTTGTTCTGTTGGGCAGTGGCGGCGAAACCCTGGGAGCAGAGCAGCAGACCGATCATCAACAACGGGGCACGCAACATCTTCATGGAGTTTTCTCCTTGTTACCGCACCGATGGGTACGGCCTCGCTCTGGAGTGTAGACAAAGCCTGTTACACGTTCACCTGCTATCAAGGTGGCTGCGTCGATACTGTTCCGGCGTGCACCCGGCCTGGCGTTGAAACATCGCGATAAACGCCGAGCCGGTGCTGTAACCCATGTCGAAGGCGATTTCCTGAATGCTGCGGTGGCTGTCCAGCGCTTCGATCGCCGCCAGAAACCGCAACCGTTGCCGCCATTCACCGAAACTCATGCCCAACTCGCGAACAAACTGCCGGGCCAGCGTGCGTTCGCTGACGTGAACCTGCCCGGCCCAATACGCCAATGGCCGGTTATCCCCAGGCTCGGCCTGCAAGGCTTCCAGAATGCCAAGTAACCCGGGGCTGCTGGCGTAGGGCAAATAGCACTCATGCATGGGCGCCTGTTGCAGTTGGTCCACCAGCACTTGAGCCAGACGCTGGTCCGCGTCGTGCTCGGGAATTTTCACATCGCGGGCGGCGAAGTCTTTCAGGATCGCCTTGAGGATGTCGCTGATCGCCAGGGTGCAGGCCTGTTGCTGCAGATTGCGGCACAGCGTCGGCGCGAGGCAGACCGCGCGATAGTTGATCGGCTGATGGCTATAGAAACTGTGTTCGGTCCCGGGCGGCACCCACACCGCGTACTGCGGCGGCGACATGAAACGGCTGCCATCGACTTCCATGTGCAACACGCCATGGGCCGCGTACTCCAGCGTGCCCCACGGATGCCGGTGAGGCGCAGCGTATTCGTGAGCGCTGAAGTCGGCATAGCGGAAATACACCGCCGACGGCAGTTCGCTGAAATCCAGCAGGTCGATGTGTTTACTGTTCATGCTGTCCGGAATCAGGGGCAGGTTGTCTGGATCGCAGTATAGGCTTGCATCCAGACAGACGGATAATTGCCCCTCATTAACGTTCTGGCTTTTTTCCGATGCAATACGCTTATCCCCTGCTGGCCATTTTCATTTGGGCCGGCAACACCGTGATCAACAAACTCGCGGTGGGTGCAATCTTCCCCGCCGAAATCGGCTTCTACCGCTGGCTGCTGGCCGGGATTCTGTTCACGCCTTTCATGCTTAAGCCGGTGATCGCCCATTGGCCGGTAATACGCCCAAACCTGGGGAGGATCTTCATCCTCGGCGTACTCGGCATGGCGGTTTATCAGAGCCTGGCCTATTTCGCTGCAACACTGACGTCGGCCACCAACATGGGGATCATTCTGTCGCTGATGCCGTTGATGTCGCTGGCCATGGCGATGGTCAGCCTCGGCCAACGCCTGACCGCCGGTGCGCTGGCCGGCGCGGTGCTGTCGTTTGCCGGTGTTCTGGTGGTGGTGTCGTCCGGCAGCCTTGGCGCGTTGCTGGAGCACGGGGTGAACCTGGGCGATGCGATGATGCTGATCGCCACGCTGGCGTATGCGGTTTACAGCACCTTGCTGAAAAAATGGCAGCTGCGCTTGCCGCCGCTGGTGTTGCTGTATTTACAGGTGCTGGTGGCGGTGGCGGTGCTGTTTCCGCTGTTCCTCGCCTCACCGAAAATCGGCCCGACCCTGCATAACATTCCGCTGGTGCTTTACGCCTGTCTGCTGGCCTCGATGCTTGCGCCGCTGGCGTGGATGCAGGCCGTGGTACGCCTGGGCCCGAGCCGGACCACGCTGTTTTTCAATCTGCTGCCGTTGATTACGGCGCTGATTGCGGCGGTGGTGCTGCATGAGCAGTTGGCGCTGTATCACCTGGTGGGTGGGGTGTTGACGTTGGGTGGGGTGATTTTGTCGGAGCGCTGGACTACCGTGCTGGGCCGCAAGAACAGCGTTGCCTGACCGGACGCCTTCGCGGGCAAGCCACGCTCCCACAGGTTTTGTGTCGGACGCTGGCAATGGGCACGACGCCAAACCTGTGGGAGCGTGGCTTGCCCGCGAAGAACGATAACGCGGTCTAAACCCCTGCCGCCTTCAACCGCGCGGCATGCTCGACAAACAACCGCACGGGCTCCGCCCCTTTGCCCACCAGCCCCAGGGATTGGTTGACGATATCGAAGTGATCCATCGGGTATTGATCGCCAATCACCGTCCCGAGATGCGAGCTGTAGCGCCCGACCATCCCGTCGCAATGCCCCGCTTCACGCACGAAGGTTCTGGCAAACAACCGGCAACTGCGGTTAGTGCCGTCGAACAGGTTGCACCCGCGATCGGTCTTGCCCGGCTGCAAAGTCCCGGACCAGGAGTAATAGCGCACGCCATTGACCACTTCCGGACCATGCCCACCCCAGGTGTCAGGCAGCCCCTGTGGATAACGCTGATTGAACAGCGCCACGCCGGCCGTGGTCAGCGACTGGTGCGAAGCCGGGATGTCCACCGGCAGCCTCGGCCCGCGATACCCGGTTTCCAGCAGGCACATCAACGCGCTGATCAACCACAAAAAAAAGGTGAGCAATCGGCCCCTGGCGCTGTCTGCCGGGTAGTGATCGTGCAGGTAGTCCGCCAGCTCCGAACCGTGATTGGGCCCGGCCACCGAAGTCACTGAAGCCACCTGGTCCGGGCGTTTTGCGGCAGCATACCGAGCGGTGAGCGAGCCCTGACTATGGCCGATCAGGTTGACCTTCTCGGCCCCGGTGTCGTGCAGGATTTCCTCGATTCGTGCCAGCAATTGCTCACCGCGCACCTCGGTTGAGTTGAGCGGCGAGACCTGCACCGCGATCACGGTCGCCCCATCCCGGCGCAACGCCGAAATGATCCCGAACCAATACGGATAGAGCAGCAGACGAATAAACCCGAGCATCCCCGGGACCAGCACCAACGGGTAACGCGTGGCAGAGCCTTGCGACATGGATGAACATCCTTGTGGTCGGTGAGATGAAGCAAGGCTGGATGCAAGGCCTCAGCCAAGCATCGCCATCCAAGATGACAACTCGACGACCAGTCTATGACATCCCCTACTTCAACCCCACCACGCCCGCCACAATCAGCCCGACCGACACCAGCTTGAGCGCGGTGAGGCTTTCGCCCAGTAGCGCAAAGCCGAGGAACACCGTGCCCAGCGAACCGATAGCGGTCCAGATCGGGTAGGCGATGCTCACCGGTAACTCCCGCATGGCCAGGGTCAGGAAGTAAATCCCGCCCACGGCCGCCGCCACCGTCATCACTGATGGCCAGAGCCGGGTGAAGCCTTCGGCGTACTTCATGCCCATGGCGAAGGTGACCTCGAACCCGGCGGCAATCAGCAAGAACAGCCAGGCCATCTAGAACTCCCTGGCCAGCGCCAGCAAGCGCTGTTCGGCCTCGGCTACGGAAACCTGGAAGGTGCGCTCGGCGGACTCTTCGCCCTCGGCGGCGACAACCGTGACGTCAGTGATGCCGATGAACCCCAGCGCCGTGCGCAGCAACGGGTCGGCATGGTTCATCGCTTCAAGCTCACCGCCCGGGCCGAAGCCAAACCCGCCGCGACTGGTGACGATCAACGCCTTCTTGCCCCGCACCAGCGGTTCGTACTGCGCGATGCCGTTGTCCAGGCTGTGATTGAACGTCAGTCCGAGCCGCACAATCTGGTCGATCCAGGCCTTGAGGCCACTGGGCACGCTGAAGTTGTACATCGGCGTGGAAATCACCAGCAGATCATGGCCGAGCAACTCCCCCACCAACTCATCGCTGAGTGCCAGGTCGGCCTGCATCGACAACGGTCGCGCTTGAGGCTCCGGATGAAAAGCAGCCGCTACGAAGGCTTCGTTGACGGCCGGGATCAACGCCCGGCCGACTTCACGGCGGGTCAATTGCGACTGCGGGTTACGGACCTGCCAGGCTGAAAGAAACACCTCGGCCAACCGCCGCGAATGAGAGCGTTCGCCACGGGGGCTGGCGTGAATGGCAAGAATTGTGCTCATCTGAATCTCCTTGAGGGCTAAACTGAAACGGCTTGTGGTTGCAGCTTGAAGTGCACAGCCGCCTGCCTTCAAATGAGCAAAAATCAGTCTGGATGAATCTATTTCACCCATGGAGTTTTAAATGTTTGCCTCGTTGCCATTAACCGCCCTGCGGGCCTTCGAATCCGCCTCGCGCCTGCTGAGTTTCAAGGCGGCCGCCGAAGAGCTGTCCGTGACGCCGACGGCGGTTTCCCACCAGATCCGCTCCCTGGAGAACTGGCTCGGCGTGCCGCTGTTCGAACGACTGCCACGCCAGGTGCGCCTGACCGAGTGCGGCGAACGGCTATTCCGTAGCCTGCATGGCGCCCTGCTGGAAGTGGCGCAAAGCGTCGATACCTTGCGCCCGCAACGCAGCGGCACGAGCCTGACGATCTCCACCACCGCCGCTTTCGCCGCCCTTTGGCTGGTGCCACGGCTGGGACGGTTTTATGCCCGGCATCCGCACATCAGCGTGCGGCTGGACACTCACTGCGAAGTCATCGATTTGCATCAGGACGCCAGCGTCGATCTGGTGCTGCGCTACAGCCAAGACGACTACCCGAACCTGTATGGGTTGTGCCTGTTCGACGAATCCTTCGGGGTTTATGGTTCGCCTGAACAAGTGGCCCTGGCGACCCGTCGGGTACCCACCCTGATCAGCGTGCAGTGGCATAACTCCAAACTGTATGCCCACGGCTGGGAAGCCTGGTGCGCGCAATCCGGCGAAACCTGGCTGACCGGACAGCCAGCGGTGCGTGAATACGACGAAGAACATTACGCCCTGCAAGCCGCCATCGCCGGGCAAGGTCTGGTGCTGGCGAGCAATATTCTGGTGTCGGAGAGTGTGGCCAGCGGCTTATTGCTGCCTTACCGGGGTGAGATTCAGGTCGACGGGGCCGGATACAGCGCACTGTGTGTACCAGGGCGCGAACGGCATCCGCCGGTGCGGGCGTTTTTTGCGTGGTTGCAGGAGGAAGCTCGATTGTCTGGTCTATTGCCAAGATCGAAGCCTGCGGCAGCTCCTGCAGGGGAACGCGTTCCAATGTAGCGGCCGCAGGCTGCGATCTTTTGATCTACCGGGTGGGCTTGACCGTCACCGGAGCCTTGCCCGCCTTCATCTGCTCCAGCAACGGCGCACATTGATTCGGCTCCCCAGCGCTCGGCGCGATCAGCGCCAGCAAACCCGCCGCCGGCGCGGCAATCACACCCAGCGCCACCATCCCGGCCCCGCGCAGCATCAGCGGCACCGCTTTCACCCCCGCATCCGGCTTGATGAACTTGCCCCGCACATACAGTGGCGAACGCAACGAAATCAAGCGCCAGCCCTTGGATTCCGGGCTGATGGTCAGGTCCAGTTGCTCGGTCGCCATATTCGCGGTGCCATCGATATAGACGATCGCGTTCTCGGTATCGAAGACGAACAACTGCGTGGTCGCCAGACCGCTCTTGATGTCGAAATTGGCCGCCGCGCAGTTGATCTTCACTTCCTTGTCGCCAAAGATTTTCCCGACCACATAGTTGCCGACATTGAGCCCGGCCAGCTCCATCAGCTCGCGACTGATGGCGCCATCATTGATCAGCATCTTCAAATTGCCGTCGGCAGTGCCCAGCAGCTTGGCCACCGAGTTGCCACGACCGGTAAGGTCGGCGTCGCCATTGAGCTCACCGAAACTGGTTTTCATCCGTTCAATGGACGGGAACAACTGTTTGAGCTTGAACTTGCGCGCGGTCAGTTTGGCCCGGCCTTCCAATGGCTCGGCGCGCCCGTTCAGACGAACCTGCGCATCCAGATTGCCGCCCGCCACGCCGAAACGCAGGGGCTCGAGACTGAGCACACCATCCGTCAGCACCAAATGGGTGTAGAGGTCGTTGAACGGCAGTTTTTCGCTGTGGACGATGCGCTTGCCAGTGAATTCAACGTCAGCGTCCATATCGCGCCAGCGCTCGGTCTTGAATTCCTCGACCGGCAGTATCTTGTCCGCCGGCTGCTTGCTTTCACCGCCGCGGGCCTTTTGCTTGGCATTGGAGTCGGCGCCGATCAGCGGGGCCAGGTCGGTAAACAACAGTTGATTGGACTCCACCGCCCCGCTGAGCTTGGGCCGCGGTTGGCTCGCGACATAAGCCAGGTTGCCATGGATGTCGCTCTCGCCGATCTTGCCGTTGAAGTCCTCATAGCGGTAAACCGCCCCGCCCGACTCATGCAACTTGGCGGTCAAATGCCCATCCGTGGCGTACGGCGGGGTATCCGGCAGGGTCACGCCGATCAGCGGATAGAGATTGCCCAGGCTGGCACCGGCCAGTTTCAGGCGCAGATCCAGGGCGCCGAGGTTCAATGGGTCGGTGAGCGTGCCGGCCAGTTCGACGCTGGTGTCGGCAATCTTCATTTGCGCATGAAGCGGGAACGGCTTGGCGGCATCCTGTAGGGCCAGCAAACCACCGATTTTGCCTTGGCCGGCCAGATTCTGGCCGTGGTATTGGCCTTTGACCTTCAACGCGAACGCGTAATCCTGCGGCGAACCGCCCTTCTCAAGCGCGGTTTTCGCCGCTTTGTCGCCGACGATGTCACTGAACGGAATCGGTTTGCCCAGCGGATCGATAAGCAAGTCGAGGCGGGTTTTCAGACTCTGGTCGTCGAGCGTGACATGGCCCTTGTCGAAGCCGATGGCACCGATGTCCAGCACCCAGTTAGAAGGCTCGGCATTCGGATCCTTGGGGTCGAACTTGAATGTCCAGTTGGCGCGGCCGTCGGCCAGGCGCTGCAGGTCGGCATTGGGCTCGGTCAGGTCGATGCGCGGGATCGTCACCCGCTGTGTCAGCAAGGCCAGCGGTGAAATACGCAGCTCGACGCGTTTGAGAGTGGCCATCTGCGGTTGCTTCGACCAGTCCGGGTTGCCCAGGCTCAGGTCCTCGGCCACCACATGCGGCCACGGTACCCAGGCCCGCCAGCCGCCTTCGTCGGGCTCGCGCTGCCAGACCACCGCGAGGTTGCCGTTGATGGCGAACGGACGATGCAGTTCTTCGGAGACTTTGGCGTTAAGGGGCGGCTTGATCCGGTTCCAATCGAAGAACGCGATGATCAGCACCAGGACGGCCAGCAGCACAACGAGGCTGGCGGAGGTCCAGGCAAGCATTTTACGAGTGCGCGTCATTGCACAGAGCTCCTGAATACGACTGAGCGCCCTGACAGCGACGCACTGATGAAACGTTAGGCCAGAACCGGCCTGCCATGAAATGTACGACTGGAAAACGGCCCGCAGGTTTAACCCGAAGGCCGATCGAACGCAAATAGCCGTCTCGCCCCTCTCTTTTTAGCGTTACCGACCCCGCACTTTTGCGAGGCGAAAATGAGTCGAAAATACCCACCTCAGTGCAAAAACGTTCGCCGGAAACGCCCGGTCTAGAGCCGCTCGGCCAAACAATCAATTCCGTTGATTATTACCATTGCGTTTATGAACTTTTATATCGACTTATCGAGAGTAGCATTGCCCTCGTACCCACTTTATCGCCCTCCCAAGGAGCAACCCATCATGAAACGCGAATTACTGCTTAGCCTGACCCTCTCAATGTTAGCCAGCACCGCTTTTGCTCTGCCGGCTGCCGATCAGGCCACTCCACAAGTCAAAGACAGCCACTCGGTGTTCAGCCAGACCGTTGCCGATGGTGCCAACGGTAACGAGCGCCTGAAAGAAAAAGGCCTGATCACCCAGGATGGTTCGGATCGCACTCCACAGGGCCAAACCCTGGCCGCTGACGGTGCTGACCGCACTCCACAAGGCCAAACTCTGGCTGCTGACGGTACCGACCGTACCCCACAAGGCCAAACCCTGGCGGCTGACGGTACCGACCGTACCCCACAAGGCCAAACCCTGGCGGCTGACGGTACCGACCGCACTCCACAAGGCCAAACCCTGGCGGCTGACGGTGCCGATCGCACTCCACAAGGCCAAACCCTGGCGGCTGACGGTGCCGATCGCACTCCACAAGGCCAAACCCTTGCTGAAGGTGGTGGTGACCGTGTGATCGAACGCAACAGCGCTGTGAGCTAAGCCCATGGCGGCCTGGAAAAAAAGCCCAATCCCCGGATTGGGCTTTTGACTTTATAGAAGCTGCATTTCCCCCGCGTGATCCCCCGACAGTCCGTTCGACGCCAGCGAAGCCGATTTGCTAGAGTGCGCCGCTGTCCCTGTCCAGAAAACACCCTTGCGATGCTGCCCCGCGCCGAACAGAAACAACAGACCCGCAACGCCCTGATGGACGCTGCCCGCCACCTGATGGAAAGCGGCCGAGGATTCGGCAGCTTGAGCCTGCGTGAAGTGACGCGAACCGCCGGGATCGTGCCCACTGGTTTCTACCGGCACTTCGCCGACATGGACGAATTGGGCCTGGCGCTGGTGTGCGAAGTCGGCCAGACCTTCCGCGAAACCATCCGCCTGGTGCGCCATAACGAATTCGTCATGGGCGGTATCATCGATGCCTCGGTGCGGATCTTTCTCGACGTGGTCACGGCCAATCGCTCGCAGTTCCTGTTTCTTGCCCGAGAGCAGTACGGCGGCTCGCTGCCGGTGCGCCAGGCCATCGGCCGCCTGCGCGAGGACATCAGCTCGGACCTAGCGGCCGATTTGTCGCTGATGCCGAAACTGCAGCATCTGGACATCGCCGGCCTGAGCGTCATGGCCGATCTGATCGTCAAAAGCGTGTTCGCGACCCTGCCGGACATCATCGATCCGCCGGCCGAAGCATTGCCCGAGCACCTGACACCCCAGGCGAAAATCACCCAGCAGTTGCGGTTTATCTTTATCGGGCTGAAGCATTGGCAGGGACTCGGCAGTACCGAGTAACCCGTTAGAAAAAGATCGCAGCCCTCGGCAGAAGGCTGCGATCTTTTTTTGTGCGCTGCAAATTGGTGCGTAAACACCCGCCACGCACCAACTTCAATCAAAGTCCTGCAACATTGTGAGTCTCCCCCGTCGCTCTGACAGGCATTTCCTACCTCTCACCCGATTGGCAAGCCCCTTGCTCTAGCCTGAACATTGTTCATTGCTGGAAGCCTTCCGATGCTGGTGATTCATCGCAGAATCGACCCTCAACCCGTCTGGGCCGCCGAGTTGCACCTGACCTTCGAAGCCAGGAGCAAAAGTCGCTTGCGCTGTTTCAGTGCCGAGGGTGAAGACGTCGGCTTGTTTCTGGAGCGCGGCCAGCCGCCGCTGCATGACGGCGAATGCCTGCAAGCCGAAGACGGGCGCGTCGTTCGCGTCTGTGCTCGCCCCGAACAACTGCTGCACGTCACCTGCGCCAATGCGTTCGAACTGACCCGCGCCGCCTATCACCTGGGCAATCGCCACGTGGCCCTGCAAGTCGGCGACGGCTGGTTGCGCCTGCTCGACGATTACGTGCTCAAGGCCATGCTCGAACAGCTTGGCGCCAAGGCCGAGAACATCGAAGCGCCGTTCCAGCCGGAACACGGTGCCTACGGCGGTGGCCATCACCACTCGCGCCACGGTGACGAGGACTTCAACTATCCGCCGAAACTGCATCAGTTCGGCGTGCGTTTATGAACCCGGCCTGGGCGCTGCTGCGCCTGGCCAGCCCGCAGCTGCCGATTGGCGGCTACAGCTATTCCCAGGGCCTGGAAATGGCGGTGGATAACGGCCGGGTCAATGATCCCGACAGCGCGCGACGCTGGATCAGCGATCAATTGCTGCTGAACCTGGCGCGTTTCGAAGCACCGCTACTGCTCGCCCATTGCACCGCCGCAGCCGAAGAAAACTGGGCCGAGTTGCTGCAACGCTGCGAAGAGCATCGCGCCAGCCGCGAAACCCGCGAGCTGCATCAGGAGAGCCGGCAGATGGGCTATTCGCTGCAGCAACTGCTCAACGGCTTGCCGGAGCTGGACGAGCCTGCTCGCGCCTTTCTCGAGCAACGCCCTGAACCGCACTTGGCTCTCGGCTGGGCGCTGGCGGCTCGCGCCTGGAACATCAACCCGCAAGATGCGCTGGCCGCCTGGCTCTGGAGCTGGCTGGAAAACCAACTGGCGGTGTTGATGAAAACCCTGCCGCTGGGCCAGCAAGCCGCACAACGCCTGACCAGCGAACTGCTGCCGCTGCTGCAACAGGCGCAGCAAGACGCCAGCCGAATCAATCCCGAACACGTTGGCAGCGCCGCTTTCGGTCTGTCCCTGGCGTGCATGGCCCATGAGCGCCAGTACAGCCGTCTGTTCCGTTCCTAGGGCCTTTTAGTTTGGAGAATCACATGAACACACAACCCCTGCGCGTCGGCATCGGCGGCCCGGTCGGCTCCGGCAAAACCGCCTTGACCCTGGCCCTGTGCCTGGCCCTGCGCGAGCGCTACAACCTGGCCGTCGTGACCAACGATATCTATACCCGCGAAGACGCTGACTTTCTGGTGCGCAACGAAGCCTTGGCACCGGAGCGGATCATCGGCGTGGAAACCGGCGGCTGCCCGCATACGGCGATCCGCGAAGACGCCTCGATCAACCTCGAAGCCGTGGATCAACTGAACCGGCGCTTTCCGGGGCTGGATCTGATCCTGGTGGAATCCGGCGGCGACAACCTCTCGGCGACCTTCAGCCCGGAACTGTCCGACCTGACCATTTACGTGATCGATGTCTCCGCCGGCGACAAGCTGCCGCGCAAGGGTGGCCCCGGCATCTGCAAATCCGACCTGCTGGTGATCAACAAGATCGACCTGGCGCCGCTGGTAGGCGCATCGCTGGAGATGATGGACAGCGACACCCAACGCATGCGCAACGGCAAGCCGTTTGTCTTCAGCAACCAGAAAACCGGCCAAGGCCTTGAAGCAATCATCGCCTTCATCGAACGCCAAGGCCTGCTGACTGCGGCCTGATCACACTTATCAACAAGGAAGCTTATCCATGACACTGAAACGCATTCTGGGCGCCATGGCCCTGCTGCTGACCCCAGCCATTGCCTTCGCCCACCCGGGCCATGGAGACAACGGCTTGATCGCCGGCATCAGCCACCCGATCGGTGGCCTCGATCACTTGCTGGCAATGGTTGCCGTGGGGTTGTGGGCGGCGCAGCAGAAAGGCGCTGCGCGCTGGGCCCTGCCGTGCACATTCGTGGGCACCATGTTGATCGGCGGCTTGCTGGGTTTTGAAGGACTGAACATGCCGGCGCTGGAAAGCGGGATTGCGGCATCGGTATTGGCGCTGGGCCTGGCGGTGGCGTTGGCAGTGCGTCCGCCGCTGAGCCTGGCGGTTGCGGCGACCGCGTTGTTCGCGCTGTTTCATGGTGTGGCGCATGGCCTGGAATTGCCGGACATGTCCAGTCCCTGGGCGTATGCCGCAGGGTTTGTGGCAGCGACAGCGGCGTTGCATGCCGCGGGTTATGCGATGGTTCGCGTCTTGCCTCAGGCCGCGGCACCATTGGTTCGGCTGGCGGGTGCGGCGTCGGCGGCAACCGGAGTCTGGTTGCTCGCGGGTTGATTCTCTAGCGTCTGAACTGGCCCCTTCGCGATCCGGTTTGCCCGCGAAGGCGGCCTGACAGACACCGCATCTCTAAGGCCTGCTAACATGTCGCGCAATTAACCCTGCCGTGACGACGCCAGCCAATGCCGCATGTTTCCCGCTCTGCCTCCCAGCCTGAATTGACCGCCCTGTTCGCCTCAGTGCATCAGCACTTCCAGGACGTGATCGTGCCGCTCTGGCAGGGCCCCGGCTGGAACGCCGACATGGCGTTGCCTTATGAGGCGCTGGATGCCGAGCATAAACCGCTGCCCCCTCAGCGCTACCGGGCCATGGCCTGCGCGCGGCAGCTGTATTTGTTCTCCAGCCTGATCGGCCAGGTGCCCAAGGCTGAAGAGCGCGCGGCGGCGCTGTTTCGTTCCTTGCAACGGCATTTCCACGATGCCGAGCATGGCGGCTGGTTCTACAGCATCGACCCGCAAGGTACGCCGCTGGACCAGCGCAAAGACCTCTACACCCACGCCTTCATCCTGTTCGCTTGCGCCCATTATTGGAACAAGGTTCGCGAACCGCTGGTGGAGTCGGTACTCAATGCCGCGCTGGAAGTGGTGGCGCAGCGTTTCGCCACGGGCGACGGCCTGTACGAAGCCAGCCTGGACCGTGATTGGTCCTCGCTCGACTCCGGTCCATTGCAGAACCCGCTGATGCATTTGGCCGAAGCCTTCCTCGCCACCCTGTCGGTGCGCGAAGACGCGGCTGTGCAGAACGCGCTCATCGAGTTATGCACAGCCATGCAAAAGCGTTTCATCGACCCGCGACATGCGGTGTTGATGGAGAAGCCGCTGGGAGCTGTGGATAACTGGTTCGAGCCGGGTCATCAGTTCGAATGGTATTTCCTGCTGCAATCCTCGCCATTGCTGCGCGGCTCGACACTGCATGCCTCGCTGGAGCGCGCGTTTGCGTTCACCGAACAACGGGGTGTCGATCAGCAGACCGGTGCCGTGCGAGCGATGCTGGAACTGGATGATCACCCTCGCGACGCAACCCAACGCATCTGGGCTCAAGCCGAATACCTGCGCGCCCTGACCTTGCGCCCGGGCAGCGAAGCATCGGTGCAACGCCAATTGCAGGCGTTGCAACAGCGCTTTCTGCACGCGGGCGGTTGGCATGAGTGTCGCGATGAGCAGGGCGAAGTAAGCCGCAAGGACATGCCTTCGACCACGCCTTATCACTTGGCAACCTGCTATCGCGGGCTGGCCGAGTATCTCGGCTGAGTTTTTGTGGCGAGGGGGCTTGCCCCCCGTTCGGGGGCGAAGCAGCCGCCTGCGATGCAACTGACAAAACACTAGGGCTGCTGCGCAGCCCAACGGGGGCAAGCCCCCTCGCCACAATTACGCCTTACCGCCATTACGCTCAATGGCAAACCCGCTCCAGGTCTGGCTCACCGGCATCAGCTCAAGGCTGTTGATGTTGATGTGGGCCGGTGCGTTGAGCACCCAGAAAATGGTCTCGGCGATGTCTTGCGGCTGGATCGGATCGGCACCGGCGTAAGTCGCGTTGTAACGCTCCTGGTCACCGGCAAAACGCACCAGCGAGAACTCGCTCTCGCACAGGCCCGGCTCGATGTTGCTGACCCGCACGCCCGTACCTTGCAGGTCGCAGCGCAGGTTCAGGGAGAACTGTTTGACGAACGCCTTGCTCGCGCCATACACGTGGCTGCCCGGGTACGGGTAGTTGCCGGCGATGGAGCCGAGGTTGACGATACTGGCGCCACGGCCATGAGCGATCAAACGCGGCAGCAACAGGCGGGTGCTGTACATCAGGCCTTTGATGTTGGTGTCGACCATGGTGTCCCAATCATCGAGATCGCACTTGGGCGCCGGATCCACACCGAGGGCCAGGCCGGCGTTGTTGATCAGCCCGCGCAGCTTGGCGAAGGACGGCGGCAGGTTGGCAATCGCCTCCTCCATGGCCTTGCGATCCCGTACGTCGAGCACCAGGCCATGGACCTCGGTCTGCTTCGACAACTCGGCGCACAGGGCATTGAGGCGCTCTTCACGACGACCTGTCAGCACCAGTTTCCAGCCGGCCTCGGCAAAACGACGGGCACAGGCTTCACCAAAACCGGAGGTCGCGCCGGTAATAAACAGGGTGTTGGACATCGTGTTCTCCTTGCTTCGGCTGACAGTCAGCCCTTGGAATAGAAAATCAACCGGCAGCATGCCCGGCCTTGCCCACAGCGGCAACCATGGCAAAAACCGTACAAAAAACGATCAATGCTGGCAACAGCCCATGCCCCGTGGCTTGCAGCCATGTACGCGCACCTTATCCACAGGCCGGTCCACAGTTTCCGGGGGCAAGTGGAAAAGCTGCAAGCCGCTATCCACAAGGCTTTGCGGGTAGATTTGAAAGTTTTTTTCTTGACCCTGAGGCATCCGCTGTGTAGTCCAGGACAATTTGCACGACCGAGCGGTCATAGCGACGATGGCGCCAAGCCAGCAACCACGGCCCTCAGCCGAGTCTTTCCAGAGTTTAACCACAGACTTATCCACAGGCTTGTCCACCTCGGCTCATACCGTGTTCGCTCATAACAAAAAGGTTGACAATGCCCACTTCAGGCTCGCCAAAAGCACCTGATCAAAAAACAATCATCTCTCTGCAAGCCACGTATTCAAAGGCTTACAGCCAGCTACTCCCACGTTATTCACAGCCAGCTCCACAGCAAACGGGGACAAGTCAAAACCGTGACAAAACAGCAATTTGCAGCGGCTTTATGTCGCGCTTTGAGAGGTCATGAATATTGTTTTCCACAATTTCCCTTTACCTCAAACCACAGCCTCGTGTAGGGATTGTGCGGGCATAAAAAAACGCCCTGAGTTCGTCAGGGCGTTTTCCAGGCTCTTCGGTTTAGTGCCCGCCAAGATAGGCGTTACGCACCTCCTCGTTCACCAGCAGCTCCTTGCCGGTGCCGCTGAGGCGGATCTGCCCGTTGACCATCACGTACGCCCGGTCCGACAGCTTGAGGGCGTGGTTAGCGTTCTGCTCCACCAGAAAGATGGTCATGCCCGTCTTGGCCAGTTCCCGCAGGGTCGCGAAGATCTGTTTCACCACAATCGGCGCCAGCCCCAGGCTCGGCTCATCGAGCAGCAACAGCTTGGGTCGGCTCATCAACGCCCGGGCGATGGCGAGCATTTGCTGCTCGCCACCAGACATGGTCATGGCCCGCTGGTTACGCCGTTCCTTGAGCCGCGGAAACAGCTCGAACATGCGCTCCATGTCCTCGGCGGCGTACTTGTCACCGATCGGGATGGTGCCCATCAGCAGGTTTTCCTCGACGGTCATGTCGGGGAACACCCGGCGGCCTTCCGGCGACTGAGCGATACCGTTGGAGGCGATGTAGTGGGACGACTTGTGAGTGATATCCACACCCTGATAGACGATTTGCCCGTCAGCCGCCCGTGGCTGACCGAAAATCGACATCAGCAGGGTCGACTTGCCGGCACCGTTGGAGCCGATCAGGCTGACGGTCTCCCCTTCATTGATGTGCAACGAGACTTTCTTCAGGGCCTGGATCGGTCCGTAGAACACGTCGATCTCTTTCAGTTCGAGGATCGGTTGACTCATACCAGTTCCTCTTCGTCGGCGCCCAGGTAGGCGGCAATCACTTTCGGATCGTGTCGGATCGCATCAGGCCCGCCCTCGGCGATGACAACGCCGTGGTCCAGCACCACGATGTGGTCGGAAATGCTCATGACCATGCCCATGTCGTGTTCGATCAGCACCACGGTCAGATCATGCTCGTCACGCAGCAGCCGGATCATCGCGCTCAGCGCTTCGGTTTCCTGAGGGTTGAGGCCGGCGGCCGGTTCGTCGAGGCAGATGATCTGCGGCCGGGTACACATGGCCCGGGCGATCTCCAGACGGCGTTGCTGACCATAGGACAGTTCACCGGCCAGGCGGTTGGCGCAGTCCACCAGGTCCACCACTTCCAGCCAGTAGAAGGCGTGGTCCAGTGCATCGCTTTCGGCCTTGCGATAACCCTTGGTGTTGAGGATGCCGGCCAGCATGCCGCGGTTGACCCACATGTGCTGGGCTACCAGCAGGTTTTCCAGTACCGACATCTCCTTGAACAGGCGAATGTTCTGGAAAGTCCGCGCCAGACCGGCACGGTTGATCAGGTGCGTGCCACCGAACATCTTGTAGTGGAGCCGGCTGATGAAGCTTTTCGGCGAAACGAAATCGGTTGCCTTGAACGGCTCCCCGAGCATTTTGATGACGTTGGTCTTCACCCCACGGGTGTTGAGCTCGATATGCCCGCCGGACGCTTTGTAGAACCCGGTCAAGCAGTTGAACACAGTGGTCTTGCCCGCGCCGTTGGGGCCGATCAACGCGAAGATCGAGTTGCGCTTGACATTCAGGCTGACGTCACTCAACGCCTTGATGCCACCGAAGTGCATCATCAGGTTCTCGACCGAGAGTACGACTTCACTCATGGCGCTACTCCTTTACGCGGGGTCACACCGGTACGGCTGATCCGGATCAGGCCGCGCGGTCGCCAAATCATCATCAACACCATCAGGATGCCGAACAGCAGCACGCGATATTCAGCGAAGCCGCGCAGCAGTTCCGGAGCGACGGTCAACACGAATGCTGCCATCACCACGCCGATGGTCGAACCCATGCCGCCAAGTACCACGATGGCGAGGATCAATGCCGATTCGAAGAAGGTGAATGAGGTCGGGTTCACAAAGCCCTGATAGGTCGCGAAAAACACGCCGGCCAGGCCCGCCGTCGATGCGCCGATGGTGAACGCCGACAGTTTGACCAGTACGTGATTCAGACCCATGGAGCGACAGGCGATTTCGTCTTCACGCAAGGCTTCCCATGCGCGACCGACCGGCATGCGGGTCAAGCGATGCTTGATGTACAGCACGGCCAGCACTACCAGGAACAACACCGCATAAATGAAGTAGTACTTCACGTCCGGGTTGTAGGCGATGCCGAAGAACTCATGAAAAGGTACCCCACCGTCCTTCGCTCGCTTACCGAATTCGAGACCGAAGAAAGTTGGCAACGGCGCCGCCATGCCATTCGGGCCACCGGTCAGGGACAACCAGTTGTTGAGGATCAACCGGATGATTTCACCGAAACCCAGGGTCACGATTGCCAGATAGTCGCCGTGCAGACGCAGCACCGGGAAACCCAGGATGCACCCCGCCAGCCCGGCAGTGATCGCCGCCAAAGGCAGCACCGTCCAGAAGCCCAGCCCCAGGTATTGGTAACCGAGCGCCAGGCCGTAGGCACCGATGGCATAGAACGCCACATAACCCAGGTCGAGCAGGCCGGCCAGGCCGACCACGATGTTCAGGCCCAGGCCCAGCAGCACGTAGATCAACCCAAGGATGACCACGCCCAACAGGTAAGAGTTGGAGAAGAACGGGAATACCACGGCGACAACGATCACCAGCGGGACGACCCAGCGCAACCGGGATTTGTAATCAGGCGCCAGAACATGAACCCCGGAGCCGGTGCTCTCAAAGCCTTCGAGAATTCTCAGGCCTTTGGAGGTTTGCAAGAATAGGCTCAGGGCAAAGCGGCCAGCCATAACGATGGCGACTATCCATGCCACGCGCGTCGGCTGCAGGTTGAAGCCGTAGCCGTCGAGGACCACACCAACAATCGGGCCGAACACAATCAGGGCGATGAGGCCGGCAAGAATCGCGTCAACCAGGCTTTTTTTGACATCAATGGTTTTAGTGGTTGAAGACATCGCTTACACCTTCGACACAAGAGGACGGCCAAGCAGGCCTTGAGGCCGAAAGACCAGAACAAGAACGAGCAGCGAGAAGCTGAAAACGTCTTTGTAATCCGAGTTGACCAGCCCCGAGAACAGCGACTCGGAGATCCCGAGAATGATCCCTCCCAGCATGGCGCCGGGCAGTGAGCCGATCCCGCCGAGCACCGCCGCGGTGAACGCCTTGATCCCGATGACGAAGCCTGCGTAGAAGTCGAACGTGCCGTAGTTCATGGTGATCAGCACGCCGGCCAGGGCCGCCATCGCCGCACCGATGATGAACACGTAGGAAATCACCCGATCGGTATTGATCCCCAGGATCGAAGCCATCTTGCGGTCTTGCTGGGTGGCGCGGCACATGCGGCCGAGCTTGGTGTACTTGATGACGTAGGTCAGCAGGCCCATCCCGACGAATGCGGCAACCAGAATGAAGATTTTGGTGTAGGTGAGTTGAACGAAGCCGTTCCCGACTTCAACTCGCCATGCACCGGTCAGCAGTGTTGGTACACCCTGTTGACGGGCGCCCTGACTGATCTGTGCATAATTTTGCAGGATCAGGGAAATACCGATGGCGCTGATCAGCGGTGCCAGTCGGGTGGAGTTGCGCAGCGGTTTGTAAGCGACACGCTCAATGACCCAGCCATACACCGCGGTGACGATGATGGTGAAAACCAGGGTGCCGAGCATCAGCAGCGGGAAGGATTCAATACCGAAGTAAGCCAGCAGAGCCAGACTGATCGCCGCGAGGTACGCAGAGATCATATAAACCTCGCCATGGGCGAAGTTGATCATGCCGATGATGCCATAGACCATTGTGTAGCCGATGGCGATCAGGCCATAGACCGACCCGAGGGTCAGGCCGTTGACCAGTTGCTGCAGGAAAATACCATCCATAACGCAATCTCACGCACTTGAGAGACTGCACAGAAGCCGGGCGCGACGGACCGGGGTTCAGCCGCCGGCGCAACTCGGTTGTGTGCAGCTCTACGAGAAAAGACAGGTACTGCACGGACATGTTTCAGGACTGCCCGGCGCGCAAGGCGCCGGGCAGATCAACCGCTCATATCACTTCTGTTTTTCCAGCTGGTGGTATTTGCCGTCCTTGTCCCACTTGTAAACCACGTAGTCGGAGACTTTCAGGTCGCCCTTGCTGTCCCAGGTCTTCTCGCCCATGACGGTCTTGACCGGGTTGGCTTTCAGCCATTTGGCAGCGTCTTCGCCCTTGTTGGATTTGGCGCCATTGAACGCCGCGGCCAGGGTCTGGACCGAAGCGTAGGCGTACAGGGTGTAGCCTTCAGGTTCGGTGCCGGCCTTGCGGAAGGCGTCTACCACGGTCTTGCTGTCTGGCAGCAGACGTGGGTCGGCGCCGAAGGTCATCAGTACGCCATCAACGTTCTGTGGGCCACCGGCGGTGGTCACCAGTTCGTCAGTCACGATGCCGTCATCGGACATGAACTTGACGTCTTTGAGGCCCTGTTCACGCAGTTGCCGAACCAGTGGACCGGCTTCCGGGTGCAAGCCGCCGAAGTAGACCACGTCGGCACCGGCCGCACGGATCTTGGTGACGACGGCACTGAAGTCTTTCTCGCCGCGAGTCAGGCCTTCATACAGCACTGGCGTTACGCCGCGCTTGATCAGTTGAGCCTTGGTGGCATCTGCCAAGCCTTGGCCATAGGTGTCCTTGTCGTGCAGCACGGCGACTTTCTTGCCCTTGAGCACGTCGACGATATAGTCGCCAGCCACGATACCTTGCTGGTCGTCACGCCCGCACATGCGGAACATGGCACTCAGGCCGCGCTCGGTCACCTTGGGGTTGGTGGAACCTGGGGTGATCGTGATGATGCCGGCTTCGTCGTAGATCTCGGAGGCAGGGATGGTCGACGAGGAGCAGAAGTGACCTACCACACCAACGACTTTCTTTTCAGTCAGGTCTTTGGCGACCGTCACAGCCTGCTTCGGCTCGCAGGCGTCATCGCCTTTGACCAGTACGATTTTTTCCCCGTTGATACCGCCCGCTGCGTTCACCGCATCAGCGGCTGCCTGTGCACCCTTCATGTACTGCTCGCCAAATGCCGCGTTGGCGCCTGTCATCGGGCCCGCCACACCGATTTTCACATCAGCCTGTGCAAACGCAGAAACACCCAACGCAGCTGCCACTGCGAGGGCCAGAAAGCCTTTCTTGTAAAACGTCTGGGACATGAGGTGGTGCTCCAAGGTTTTTTTTAGTTGGCACTGCGACTTCACTGAATGCTCAGAGCAAGGGCCGTGCCATCGGTTTTTTATTCTGAAAAAAGTCGCTGCTTTCTTGTTATTTCGACTGTTTCGATCCCATTTTCATTGGGCGTGCAACCGTCTAAACCGCGGGAGGTGAAACCATCCATTCCAAAAGGCGCAACCCGTCTGCGCCATCATTGCAACCGCAGCGCCAAACGATGTGCAACCTACCTGTAACAGCCCGCGTCACCGAACTGCACACTGCCGGTGCACAACTGCTACAACCCGCACCATTACAGGCTAGCCGCTTCGCTGAAAAGCGCTGCTTCCAGCAACATATTTCAACAATCAGATCACGATCCGCAGGCACTGGCCCGCGTGATACAGCGAAAAGCCGGCCTCATACAGGCAGCTTCGCAGCCCCACACCCGCCAATGGCTGCATGGGTGCAAAGGGAATCGGCAAGGCCTGAGGATTTCCGTTACACAGATAATCGGCAAAGGCTTTGCCGACCACTGTACCGGTGGTTACCCCTCGACCGTTGTAACCGGTAACGGCCACCAGACCCGGTGCTGGCTCGAACAGGCGCATCAAATGATCGGGGGTGAAGGCGATGCAACCGGTCCAGGTGCATTCCCATGCCACCGGTTTCAGGTAGGGGAAGTAATGCTGCTGAACCCGATCGGCCCAGGCTTTGAGGAACCAGGTCGGTTTCTGGTTGCCATTGCCGAGACTGCCGAGCAACAACCGCCCCTCGGCATCACGACGGATGCTGCTGAGCACTTGCCGGGTGTCCCAGGAACCCTGACCACCGGGCAGAATTTGCTGCGCGGCGTCTTCGGTCAGCGGCACCGAAGCCACTTGATAGTAATAACCGGGGAAGAAGTTGCGACGCAGCTCCGTCCAGTCGCCTTCGGTATAGGCATTGGAGGCGATCACCACCTGTTCGGCCAGCACCGAACCCTGGGCGGTCTGCACCGACCAGCGCTGGCCCTGACGTTCGAGTCGGGTCACCGGGGAATGATCGAACAACTGACCGCCAAGGCCGATAGCCGCGTTGGCCAGCCCCGTGGTGTAGGCCATCGGGTTGATCGTGCCGGCACGCCGGTCGAGCAGCGCGGCGGCGATTTTCCTGGTGCCCGTGGCTTGTTCGCAGGCAGCTCCGGTCAACAATTCCACCGGTGCCCCACGACGTTTCCATTGTTCTTCGCGACTGCGCAGGTCCGCCTCGCCACGCGCGTTGTGCGCCATGTGCAGCGTGCCTTCGCGGCGCAACTGGCAATCGATGTTGTATTTGTCGACGAGGCTGAACACCAGCGACGGCGCCGCTCCGAGCATACGGTTGAGCTGACTGCCGACCGCCTTGCCAAAACCGGCTTCGATTTCGTCCGGAGGAATCCACATTCCGGCGTTGACCAGCCCGACGTTACGCCCCGAACCGCCATGGCCGGCACGATGCGCTTCCAGCACACAGACACTTTTGCCTTGCTCCAGCAGATGCACCGCCGCCGACAGCCCGGTGAAACCGGCACCGATGACGCAGACATCCACCGTCACCTCACCCTTGAGCGCCGCATTGTCGGGCCTTTGCGGCGTCAGTTTTTCCCACAGACACTCTTCGCGTAACGGCATTGCCAGACTCCGAAAATGAAACCTAACCAACACACCATCGATCGTTCCCACACAGAGCGTGGGAACGATCGATCAACAGCTTGTCGCTTGCTGCTTAATCGAACGTAATCCCCTGAGCCAACGGCAATTCCAGCGAATAGTTCACGGTGTTGGTCTGGCGGCGCATGTACCCGCGCCATGCATCGGAGCCCGACTCACGACCGCCGCCCGTTTCCTTCTCGCCGCCGAACGCGCCGCCGATTTCCGCGCCGCTCGGGCCGATGTTGACGTTGGCAATGCCGCAATCGCTGCCCACCGCCGACATGAACCGCTCGGCTTCACGCACGTCGGTGGTGAAGATGCACGACGACAGGCCTTGTGGCACGGCGTTGTTCAGGCGCAATGCCTCTTCGAAATCGGTGTAACCGATCACGTACAGAATTGGCGCGAAGGTTTCGTCGCGCACCACATCGCTTTGTTCCGGCATTTCGACGATGGCTGGTGAAACGTAGTAAGCGTTGGGGAATTTGTCTTCCAGCTGACGCTGGCCGCCAAACACCCGGCCGCCTTCGCTCAAGGCTTGCTCCAGCGCGTCCTGCATGTTGTCGAAGCTGTGTTTGTCGATCAGCGGCCCGATCAGGTTACCTTCCAGTGGATGGCCGATGCGCACCTTGGAGTAAGCGGCTTTCAGGCGGGTGACGATTTCTTCTTTCACCGATTCGTGGGCAATCAGGCGACGCAAGGTGGTGCAACGCTGACCGGCAGTGCCGACGGCGCTAAACAGAATCGCCCGTACGGCCATGTCCAGATCGGCGCTTGGGCCGAGGATCATCGCGTTATTACCGCCCAGTTCCAGAATGCTACGGGCGAAACGTGCGGCGATTTTCGGCGCCACTTCGCGGCCCATGCGGGTGCTGCCGGTAGCGCTGATCAGCGCGACACGCGGGTCATCGACCAGGGCTTCGCCTGCATCGCGGCCGCCGATGATCACTTGGCTCAGGTGCGGCGGGGCGTCGCTGAAGTTCTTCAGGACACGGTCGAACAGCGCCTGACAGGCCAGCGCGGTCAGCGGGGTTTTCTCCGACGGCTTCCAGATCACCGGGTTGCCGCAGACCAGCGCCAGCGTCGCGTTCCAGGCCCAGACGGCGACCGGGAAGTTGAACGCGCTGATCACGCCGACGATGCCCAGCGGGTGCCAGGTTTCGCGCATGTGGTGGCCAGGGCGCTCGGAGGCGATGGTCAAACCGTACAACTGACGGGACAGACCGACCGCGAAGTCGCAGATGTCGATCATTTCCTGAACTTCACCCAGGCCTTCCTGAGTGATCTTCCCGGCTTCCCAGGAAACCAACTCACCGAGATCGGCCTTGTACTCGCGCAGGATGTCGCCCAATTGACGAACCAGTTCGCCACGGCGCGGCGCCGGCACCTTGCGCCACAATTCGAACGCATGATCTGCGCGACTGATGTGCTGCTCGACTTCAGCGGCGCCTTCCCAGTTCACGGCGGCAATCCGACTACCGTCGATGGGCGAATGCACCGGCACTTTGCCGTTCTGGTACAGGGCCGGGTTCACACCAAGACGATCAAGCAATGCGGCAACCATGGGTCACTCCTCGAGCAGAAACAGAAAACGTGCAGCCGGATTAATTCGACTGATCTGACCTGTAGTTTTAGCGCTCCCGAGGTTCTCCAACAAACGACGATTAAGCGAGATATCATTCCGTTTATTCATGCTGCGAATCTGCCGGTAACACGCGTGCCACGTAGAGAGACAAGAACAAGGAGAACCGATGCTGAATAAACGCTACTTGCCGTCGATCACTGCGCTGCAGTGTTTCGAGGCCGTGACCCGGCATTTGAGCTTCACCCGCGCCGCCGAAGAGCTGAACCTGACCCAGAGCGCCGTGAGCAAACAGGTCGCGCAACTCGAAGAGTTGTTGCAGCACCTGTTGTTCCGCCGGGTGCGCCGACGCCTGCAAATGACCCCCGCTGGCGATTTGTATTTGGTGGAGGTGCGAAAAATCCTCACCCAAGTCGAAATGTCGACCCATTACCTGCGTTCCTACGGCGGAGACACCGAAGTCTTGCGCGTCTCCACGCCTCCGACCTTCGGCGCGCGCTGGCTGGTGCCACGCTTGAAAGGCTGGCGCCTGCGTCATCCGTCTATCCATCTGGACCTGTGCAGCGAACAGGAAGCCGACGACCTGCTGCAAGGTCGCAGCGATCTGGCGTTCTACTTCGGCCAGGGCTCACGGCCCGGCACCGAATGCCTGAAGCTGTTCGGCGAAGAGCTTGTTCCTGTGTGCGCCCCGGGCAGTCTGCCGGATACGCCGTTCACCGATCCGACCCAACTCACCGACCTGGTCCTGCTGCAAAACGCTTCCCGGCCCCAGGCCTGGCACGATTGGTTCGACAGCCAGGGCTACCACACCGAACACAGCTACCACGGCCCGCGTTTCGAAACGTTCTACATGTGCATCCGCGCCGCCCAAGTCGGCTGTGGTGTAGCGCTGCTACCGAAGTTTCTGGTGGAAGAGGAATTGGCCGACGGCAAACTGGTCATTCCCTGGCAGCATGCAATGCCCAGCACCGACGCCTATTACCTGGCGTATCCGGAGCATTCGGCGGAAGTGCCCAAGGTGCGGGATTTTGTGAAGTGGATGCTGGAGCAGATGGACAATCCGAATACACCGCAAAGTTGAAATATCATGCAAAACTCTGTGGCGAGGGGGCTTGCCCCCGTTGGGTCGCGTAGCGACCCCAAAACCTGCAATCGCGGTCCCTCAGACAGATCATGCATGCGGAATTTACGACTGCTGCGCAGCCGAACGGGGGCAAGCCCCCTCGCCACAGAGATCTCTAGCGTCTAAAAAATTGCTGGCAATCCTCACCGCTGATATGCGCCACTAGCCCCATTCATTGAAACAGCTGCAACGTCGCTGCCACGGGCTGCGACCCGCCTGGAGACCCGTTATGAGCGAGAGTGTGTTTGCCGATCGCATCGTGCAGAACCTGCTCGACACCGACTTCTACAAACTGACGATGATGCAGGCGGTGCTGCACAACTACCCTAACGTGGAAGTCGAATGGGAGTTTCGTTGCCGTAACAGCGAGGATCTGCGCCCGTACCTGGCGGAGATCCGTTTCCAGATCGAGCGCCTGGCCGAGTTGAGCCTGAGTGCCGATCAGTTGAGCTTCCTGGAGCGCATCAGTTTCCTGAAACCGGATTTCCTGCGCTTTCTCGGTCTGTTCCGTTTCAATCTGCGCTATATCCACACCGGCATTGAAAACGGCGAGTTGTTCATCCGCCTGCGCGGGCCGTGGCTGCACGTGATTCTGTTCGAAGTGCCGTTGCTGGCCATGGTCAGCGAAGTGCGCAACCGCTATCGCTACCGGGAAATCGTCCTGGAACAGGCCCGTGAGCAGCTCTATCGCAAGTTCGACTGGCTGACCGCCAACGCCAGCAGCGATGAATTGTCCGAGTTGCAGGTAGCCGATTTCGGCACTCGCCGGCGCTTCTCGTACCGTGTGCAGGAAGAAGTGGTGAACGTGCTCAAGCACGACTTCCCCGGTCGTTTCGTCGGCACCAGCAACGTGCACCTGTCCCGCGAGCTGGATATGAAGCCGTTGGGCACCATGGCCCACGAATGGATCATGGCCCACCAGCAACTCGGCCCACGGCTGATCGACAGCCAGATCGCCGCCCTCGACTGCTGGGTCCGCGAGTACCGTGGCCTGTTGGGGATCGCCCTGACCGACTGCATCACTTCCGATGCGTTTCTCGGCGATTTCGACCTGTTCTTTGCCAAGCTCTTCGACGGCTTGCGTCACGACTCCGGTGACCCGGTGCTCTGGGCGGAAAAGGCCATCGCCCACTACCACAAGCTGGGCATCGACCCGATGAGCAAGACCCTGGTGTTTTCCGACAGCCTGACGTTGCCCAAATCTCTGGAGATTTTTCGGGCGTTACGTGGTCGGATCAATGTCAGTTTCGGCATCGGCACTAACCTGACCTGCGATATTCCGGGTGTCGAACCGATGAGCATCGTGCTTAAAATGACTGCATGCAACGGCCAACCGGTGGCCAAGATTTCTGATGAGCCTGGCAAGACTCACTGCAAAGACCCGAATTTCGTCGCCTATTTGCGACACGTTTTCCAAGTACCTGCCACCCTTTCCAGTACATCAAGCAAGGAGTGAATTCATGCAAGCCGTACAGCGTGAGATTGCTGAACAGCTCAAGGTCCAACCGCCGTTCGTGGATCAACTCGCCCTTGAGGCTGAAGTCGCCCGGCGAATCACCTTCATTCAGGATTGCCTGGTCAATTCCGGGCTCAAGGCCCTGGTGCTCGGTATCAGCGGCGGCGTCGATTCCCTGACCGCCGGCCTATTGGCCCAACGCGCCATCCGTGAACTGCGTGAGCGTACCGGTGATAACAGCTACAAGTTCATCGCCGTGCGCCTGCCGTACCAGACGCAGTTCGATGAACACGATGCCCAGGCCTCGGTGGACTTCATCGCACCGGACGAACGCCACACGGTGAACATCGGCCCGGCAGTCAAATCCCTGGCCGGCGAAGTGGCAGCCTTCGAAGGCAAAGAAGCCGTCTGGGTGGATTTCGTATTGGGCAATACCAAGGCGCGGATGCGCATGGTCGCGCAATACACCATCGCCGGTGCGGCTCATGGCCTGGTGATCGGCACCGACCACGCGGCAGAAGCCGTGATGGGTTTCTTCACCAAGTTCGGTGACGGCGCCTGCGACCTCGCACCGCTGAGCGGCCTGGTGAAAAATCAGGTCCGGGCGATTGCCCGCAGCTTCGGCGCGCCGGAGTCGCTGGTGGAGAAAATCCCGACCGCCGACCTCGAAGACCTGTCGCCGGGCAAACCGGACGAAGCGTCCCACGGCGTGACCTACGCCGAGATCGACGCCTTCCTGCACGGCGAACCGGTGCGCGAGGAAGCGTTCAAGATCATTTGTGATACGTATAAGAAGACTCATCACAAGCGTGTGATGCCGTTCGCGCCTTGATTCTGCCCCCCTGTAGAAATGAGCACAAAAAAAAGCGTCCCAAGTGGACGCTTTTTTTATGCGCTTGAATCGATTACTTCAGTGTAACCGTGCCTTTCATCATCGAGATGTGGCCCGGGAACGAGCAGAAGAAGCCGTATTTTTCGGCTGCATTGAGCTTCGACACATCGAATGTCACAGAATCCTTTTCACCAGCGCCGATGACTTTGGTGTGAGCGATGACGCGGGCATCACCTTCTTTCAGGTAATTTTTGTCGATGCCAGCCGACAGGCCGTCGGTGGCGATCGGCTGCATGTCAGCCTCTTTGCTGATCACCAGGTTATGGCCCATGACGTTTTTCGGCAGGCTGCCGGAGTGGGTCAGTTCAACGGTGAAGGTCTTGCAGCTTTTGTCGATTTCAATGGCCTTGGTGTTGAAGGACATCTGATCGGTGGAGTCGATGGTCGTTTTGCACTCGGCAGCCATCAATTGGCTGCTGGCCAGTGTCAGCAGGGATACCGCAACAAGTTTGGCAAACATGGTGAATCTCCAAGGCAGGGTTAACAAAAGTGCGAATGGACAGAAGACTGCCTGAAATCTTCGCAAGTTCCTATGACCTGAATCAAAAATTGTATACAACTTTCGGGCTATGACACCCATCGAAACAATCTACCAGCCAGACGTCTGGGACGGCCCTATCATCAGGGCCATCATTACTCACCTGGAGCGCCTGCCATGTCTTTCAGCAGCTTGTTGAGCAGTTTGTTGGCCGCCTACGCCTGTGGCGCCAGTGGCACTTACGAAACACCTGAACGCGCGGTTTAACCCTTGGAACGATGCGAGCCTGCCTTTACTCTGTGGTCCTGATTGACCATGGAGCAAGGCATGTCTTTAACGTCCGTTTGTGTATTTTGCGGTGCCAGCACCGGCACCAATCCGGCTTATCGTGAAGCGGCTGTCGCCCTGGGGCGAGCATTGGCCGAGCGCAAGCTGACCCTGGTTTATGGCGGCGGCGCTGTCGGGCTGATGGGGATTGTGGCTGATGCCGCACTGGCGGCCGGTGGCGAAGTGATCGGGATCATTCCGCAGAGCCTCAAGGACAAGGAAATCGGCCACAGCGGCCTGACCCGCCTGGAAGTGGTCGACGGCATGCATGCGCGCAAGGCGCGAATGGCCGAACTCAGCGATGCCTTCATTGCCCTGCCCGGCGGTCTGGGCACGCTGGAAGAGCTGTTCGAAGTCTGGACCTGGGGCCAGCTCGGTTATCACGGCAAACCGCTGGGTTTGCTGGAAGTGAACGGTTTCTACAGCAAGTTGACGTCTTTTCTCGATCATATCGTCGGCGAAGGCTTCGTTCGCGGGCAGCACCGTGACATGCTGCAAATGAGCGAATCACCGCAAACCCTGCTCGATGCACTGGACGCCTGGCAACCCTCGGTACCGCCAAAATGGACCGAGCAAAAACCCAGCTAACGGCTTGGTGCCGATACAGGGCAGAATATGCGCCGCTCAACCTCACCTTCGACCCCAGAGGATCGCCCATGGCTAAACCTAATTATTCCTTCGCCAAACGTCAGAGAGACTTGGCCAAGGAGCAGAAGAAAGAGGAAAAGCTTCAGCGCAAGAAAGCTACAGCTGAAGAAGAAGCAGCAGCACTGAACCCGGATGCAGAAGGTGAAGTGGCGGCAGAAGATGATGTTGAAGCACCGAAAGATCAGGCGCCCGACGCCTGAGACCCTCCGGGCCCGATGATCTGATCAGGCCCACCGGATCTGTGTCCAGGGTCAGCAACGATGTTGCTGACCCTCACAGGCCAAATTGAAACCTTCCTCCAAAAAAACACATACCCACATGGGGTCTGCGCTACTCCAATGGCATCACTGTCACCCGAACTTCGGGATCATGGCTGCCACCGCCCAGAATCACCCCGCGCAAAGGCGACACATCGGAAAAATCCCGGCCCCAGGCCAGGGTGATGTGCTCCAGCGCCGGTTGCACATTGTTGGTCGGGTCAAAATCCACCCAACCCAGCACCGGGCAAAACACCGACACCCACGCATGCGACGCATCGGCGCCGATCAGCCGTGGCTGGCCCGGTGGGGGTTGGGTTAGCAGATAGCCGCTGATGTACCGCGCCGACAACCCACGGGAGCGCAGGCACGCGAGCATCAAATGCGCAAAGTCCTGGCAAACCCCACGACGCCTCTCCAGCACTTCCACCAACGGCGTCGCCACTTGGGTCGCCTCGGCGTCGAAGGTGAACTCGCTGAAGATCTTCTCCATCAACGCTTGAACACCCAGCAGCAATGGCCGGCCAGCAGGAAAGCAACTTTCGGAGAACTCGACAAAACTGCGTTTCAAATGCACGTAGGGCGATTCGAAGCGGTAACGGCAGGCTTCCAGCAACGCAGGCGAGAGTGGCTGACCGCTGTAGGTCAGCGCGTTGCAGGTCGCTTCCCAGGCCGGCGATTGATTGAAGTCCAGCGACGGCCGTTCCAGCACTTCGACGGTGAGCCGAGCGTTGACCAGCAATTCATCGTGGGGGCGCTCGAACGCCAACCGGGTCAGCGGATTGCCGAACACATCCAGCTCATCCCTGCGTGAAGTCGGCTGGGGACTGATCTGCAACTGCTGCTCGGTGCAGCGCTGCCAGGCACAGGCCCGCGGCCACAGATGTGCCAGTTGCTGGGCCAGGGACACCGGGCTGTCGTAGTGATAATGGGTGTCGTGGAAGATCTGGTAATGGGCACTCATCAGACGGACACCGTGCGCTGGCTGACATCATCGACATGGGCGAAATGGCGCAAGGCCAGGCGATCCGACACCTGTCCGCTGGCATCGGCAATCTCTTGCAGCAGATCCGCCAGCCCCTCTACGGCGGCATGAACACTGGCCTCGCCGAACAGCGAGTTCTCCAGGCAGCCCAGATCGAAGTGCGCCAGCCGCTCCACCAACTGCAGCAGACCTGTTTCGCGCGGCGCGCCGAAGTCGTCATTCAAGCGCTTCAACGTACGGGTCACCAGTTTCAACTGGAACAGCACCGCGTGCGGGTTTTGTTCATCGAGCAGCAACAGGTCGAGCACCGGGATCAATTGCGCCACCGCCAGGTACCGCGAGCGGTAGGTGATGCTGCTGTTACCCAGTTCCAGCAGCCATTCCAGCCCGGCCTGATCGAAAGCCCCGGCACCGCGCAAAAACGCCGCCAGACTGCCGCTGAGAAATTGCAGCCGTTCGATCCGCCGACCGATCATCAGGAAACGCCAGCCTTCGTCCCGGGTCATGTCGTCGAGGGCAAAGCCGGACAGCGCCGCCAGCGACATCACCAATCGGTTGAGGAAGTCCAGCAACTCGCCGAAATCCGGCTCTTCGGTTTCCAGCTCCATGGCCTCGCGCTGCAACTCCACCAGCGCTTGCCAGTTCTCTCGCGAGAGCTTGCCGCGTACTTGCGACGCCGCCCACTGCAAACGCTGCAGATTGGAGCGCAGGCTGAACGGCCAATCATCGCCGAGCAGCGCCGCCAGCAATCGTTCCGGCAACTCACCCTCCTCCGGCAACAGATTCAGGCGTTCACCGAGATCGACCGCCGCCTCCAGGGCTTGCGGGTCATCGCCATCGACATAGCGCGCGAGCATGACCCGCAGCAGCCGCGCGCTGTCATCGCAGCGCTCGCAATAACGGCCAAACCAGAACAGGTTCTCGACCACCCGCGATGGCAGATACGGATCACGACGTACCAGATCGTGAACGCCAATGTTGCGCTGGGCTTTCCATTGTTCGCCGCTGGGCGGGCGGTCGCCCAACACCCAGGTGTCCTTGCTCGCACCGCCGCGTTGCATCGACACCGCTTCGGCATCGGCCTCGGCGGCAACCCGGGTCAGGCCACCAGACAGCACTCGATAACCGTCCCGACTGGCCACCGCATACACGCGCATGCCGATGGCCCGAGGTTGCAACTGTCCGCCTTCGGCCTGCCAGATCGGCGCCTGGGACAGTTGCGCCAATTCTTGCGCAACATAGGCATAAGGCCGTGCCTGCATGCGCTCGGCCAGAGCCTGGCGCTGTTTTTCACTCAAATCACGCCCAAACACCGGTGCAAAGCTCTGCGACGGAAACGCCGGCTTGATCAACAGTTCCGGCAGTTTTTCCAGGGCCTGGGCCAGCACCGGCGCTTCGCCGCACCACCAAGTTGCGATGGACGGCAGGATCAACTCTTCGCCGAACAGGAATTGATTGATTTTCGGCAGGAAGCCCAGCAAACCCGGCGACTCCAGCACACCGCTGCCGAGGGCGTTGGCCACCAGCACCCGGCCCTGACGCACCGCTTCGAGCAGCCCTGGCACGCCAAGTGCCGAGTCGGTGCGCAGCTCCAGCGGGTCGCAGAAATCATCGTCGAGCCGACGCATGATCGCGTGAACCCGGCGCAACCCGCTCAAGGTTTTCAGATAGACCGTGGCATCGCGGACGGTCAGATCGCCGCCTTCCACCAGTGGATAACCGAGCTGACGAGCCAGGTACAAGTGCTCGAAATAGCTTTCGTTGAAACGCCCCGGTGTCAGCAGGACCACCAGTGGCGCTTCATCATCGCTCGGCGCCTGCCGGGCGAGTGTTTCCTGAAGTGTGCGAAAGAACCCGGCCAGGTGCCGCACCTTCAAGTCGCGGTACAACTCGGGGAAGGCTCGGGACACGATGGTGCGGTTTTCCAGGGCGTAACCGGCACCGGATGGCGCTTGAGTGCGGTCGGCGGTCACCCACCAGCGACCGTCAGGCGTGCGCGCCAAATCCACGGCATACAGATGCAGAAAAGCCCCATCGGGCGGTGCAATGCCCTGGCAAGGCCAGAGGAAGTTGTTATGACCGAACACCAGTTCAGCCGGCAGCAGGCCTTCGGCGATCAAGCGTTGAGGACCGTACAGGTCCGCCAGCACAGCATTGAGCAAACGCGCCCGTTGAGCGATCCCGGCCGAAAGTTGCTGCCACTCATCGGCTGCAATCACATGAGGCAACAAATCCAGCTCCCATGGCCGATCAGCGCCCTTGGGGTCGGCGTAGACGTTGTAGGTCACGCCGTTTTCCTGAATCTGCCGGGTCAGCAGCGCCTGACGCTGCACCAGTTGCGCTGGCGTGCTGCGTTGCAATTGATCGAACAGCCGCCGCCAGTGCGGGCGCACGGCGCCGCTGTTGTCGAGCAGTTCGTGATAGGTGCCCGCAGTCAACGGGTAGCGGTCAAGCAGGTCAGGCATGGAAAGCTCGGCAGACAGCAAAGAACGGTCAGACTAACGCAGGCTCATGACGCCCGGATAGACGAAAAATCCGAGCGTCGCGTACGGTTTAAAAGCGTCGCAAATCGAGCGTCATCGGCAGCTCGTCGTTGATTTCCAGTTTCGGTACAGGAAGTTTCCCCGGCGTGTGTCCGATGCGGAAGAAACGCGCCATCCGCCGACTCTCGGCCTCATTGGCGTTCACCGGCAGGCTGTCGTAGTTGCGCCCGCCCGGATGGGCGACGTGGTACTGACAACCACCCAGCGAACGCCCCATCCAGGTGTCGAGCAAGTCGAACACCAGCGGTGCGTGGACCGGGATAGTCGGTTGCAGACAGTTGTACGGTTGCCAGGCACGGAAACGTACACCGGCGACGAACTCGCCGACCCGACCGGTAGGTTGCAACGGCACCGGGATGCCATTGCAGGTCAGCAGATAACGTTGCGGCGGCAACCCCGTCAGCTTGACCTGCAAACGTTCCAGGGACGAATCCACATAACGCACTGTACCGCCCGCGCCGCCCTCTTCGCCCAACACATGCCAGGGCTCCAGCGCCTGACGCAATTCCAGTTCGATGCCGCTGACGGCGTAGTCGCCGACCTTGGGAAAACGGAACTCCAGATGCGCCGCGAACCACTCGGCCCGCACCGGATAACCGGCGGCATTCAGGTCGACGATCACATCGGCGAAATCTTGCTCGATAAAGTGCGGCAGCAGGAACCGGTCGTGCAGTTCGGTGCCCCAACGCGCGAGTTTCGGCGGCGCATAAGGCTCGCGCCAGAACCGCGCCACCAGCGCCCGCAACAACAACTGCTGAGCCAGGCTCATGCGCGCATGGGGCGGCATTTCAAAGGCTCGCAGTTCCAGCAAGCCAAGGCGTCCGGTGGCGCCGTCCGGTGAATAGAGTTTGTCGATACAGAACTCGGCGCGGTGGGTGTTGCCGGTCACGTCGATCAGCAAATTGCGCAACAAGCGATCCACCAGCCATGGCGGGCATTCTTCGCCCGGCTTCGGCATCTGGGCGAAGGCGATTTCCAGTTCATACAGCGAATCGTTGCGCGCTTCGTCCACCCGCGGTGCCTGGGATGTCGGGCCGATGAACAGCCCGGAAAACAGGTAGGACAAGGACGGGTGGTTATGCCAGTAGCTGATCAGGCTGCGCAGCAGGTCCGGACGGCGCAGAAACGGTGAGTCAGCCGGGGTCGCGCCCCCCAGGACGAAATGGTTACCGCCGCCGGTGCCGGTGTGCCGGCCGTCGATCATGAATTTCTCGGTGGTCAGCCGGGTCTGGCGCGCCTCTTCGTAAAGAAACTCGGTACGTTCCACCAACTCGTCCCAGGTAGCGGACGGCTGGACGTTGACCTCGATCACGCCCGGATCCGGGGTAATGCGAAAGTTGCTCAGACGCGGATCGCTCGGCGGTTCATAGCCTTCCAGCAATACCGGGCAATGCAGTTCCTCGGCGGTGGCTTCGATGGCGGCGACCAGTTCCAGGTAGTCCTCGACCCGCTCCAGTGGCGGCATGAACAGGTACAACCGACCTTCACGTGCTTCGGCGCAGAACGCGGTGCGGGTCAGCCAGTCGGCGGACTGGTCGATCTCGGGCACACGTTCGTCGGCCGTTTTCGGTTGAGCGTGATTCTGTAGCTGGTCGGTGTCCGGTAGCGCCGGGAAATCCTGATTCGGGTCCGTGGGATGAATGAATGGGTACTCCGCAGCTTTCACCCAAGGCTGCGAACCGAGCGGCAAGCGATAACCCAGTGGCGAATCCCCCGGCACCAACCGGCAGTGTTCCTCGCGCAGGTACCAGCGACCGCTCTGCCATTGATCGCCCTTGGCGGTGCGCGCCAGCGGCAGGACCTGACCGATGACCTTGTCCAGGCCTTGGCTGAAGACTTTGCGCAGGCGCGCACGCTCCAGAGGTTCTTCCAGGCGTGAGTCTTCGGCGCTGACGTTTTGCGGTAAAGCGCCTTCGCGCCAGAGGTAATAGAAATTGTCTTCGTAGGCCGGGAACACGAAGCGTGTCGGAATTTTCAAGCGTTCGGCGACACTCGCCAGGAAACGCCCGGCCAGTTCGCCATCGGCGCCGTAATCTTCCCGCTCGTCGGCAATCAGCGCGCTGTTATGCCAGATCGGCACGCCATCGCGGCGCCAATAGCAGTTCAGCGACCAGCGCGGCAGTTGCTCGCCTGGGTACCACTTGCCTTGACCGAAATGTACCAGGCCCTTGGGCGCGTAATGCTTGCGCATGCGCTGGAACAGTTCGGCTGACAGCCGACGCTTGTCTGGCCCGAGCGCGGCGGTGTTCCACTCGGCGCCGTCCGGGTCATCAATGGAAACGAACGTCGGCTCGCCGCCCATGGTCAGGCGCACGTCACCTTCGAGCAAATCAGCATCGATCTGCCGGCCCAATGCCTGAATCGCCAGCCATTGGTCTTCGGTGTAGGGTTTGGTAACCCTTGGCGCTTCCCAAATCCGCTCGACCGACATTTCGTGGGTGAATTCGCACTCGCACGGTTCCACCAAACCACTGATCGGTGCCGCAGAGGATGGGTCGGGGCTGCACGCCAACGGAATGTGTCCTTCACCGGCAAACAACCCTGAGGTTGCGTCCAGGCCGATCCAGCCGGCACCGGGCAAATAGACTTCGCACCAGGCATGCAGGTCAGTGAAGTCCACTTCGGTGCCCGAGGGACCGTCGAGGCTTTTGACATCGGCGGTCAGCTGGATCAGGTAACCGGAGACGAATCGCGCCGCCAGGCCGAGGTTGCGCAGCAATTGCACCAGCAACCACGCCGAGTCGCGGCAGGAGCCGGAGGCCTGTTCGAGGGTGTATTCCGGAGTCTGTACGCCAGGCTCCATGCGAATCAGGTAACCGATGTCTTCGCTCAGGCGCTGGTTGATCGCGACGAGGAAATCCACGCTGGGCAGCGGCGTGCGGTCGATGCCGTCCAGATAGGCCTTGAATGTCGGCGTCAGCGGCAAGGTTTCCAGGTACGGCGCCAGTTCTTTGCGCTCATCCGCTGCATAGGCGAAAGGGATCTTCTCGGCGTAGGGCTCGAGGAAGAAGTCGAAGGGATTGAAGACTGCCATCTCGGCCAGCAGGTCGACTTCGATCCTCAGTTCATCGGTTTTCTCCGGGAACACCAACCGCGCCAGGTAATTGCCCTGAGGGTCTTGCTGCCAGTTGATGAAATGCTGCTCGGGCGAGACTTTCAGCGCATAGGACAGTATCCGCGTGCGGCTGTGGGCAGCCGGGCGCAGGCGAACGATCTGCGGACCGAGCTCGACGGCGCGGTCGTAGCGGTAATGCGTGACGTGATGCAATGCGACATGAATCGACACGGCGGCCTCCTGCGAGCCAGGGCATAGACACAAAGCGCGCAAGACTTATGCCAGAGCGGCGGTCATTGCGCTTTATCAACAGACCCGGTGCAGTACAGCACCAAAACGGCGCCGTGGCCGCGGTTATGGTGCGAGAGTTGCACATATTTGTGGCGCACGTGTGAAGGGCGGGGCCCGAATCTACCCAACTAACGGGCTTTGTGCTTTGCAATAACAGCTTGGCGCAAGTGACGTACTTCAAGCAGCTTCTGGCGCATCTCGCGGTGACGCTTGCTGTTGAGCAGCAATAGCGCCAGCAATGGGAACAACAACGTCACAGCATAAGTCAGGGGATGCACCTCATATGCAATGGTGGGCAATACCCCAAGAAAACAAAGGGCCAGAAGCACAACCAGAGGCCGCACCCAATGCGGACGACCGCGCGCGACCATGAAATGGCAGTGCACGACAATGAGGGTCAGCGCGATCCCCCCGAAAAACGAGTACTTGGTGTTGTCAGCCAACGGAAGGCTTCGAAAATAGCTTTCGAAAAACAAAGGCACCGCAAAGACCAGGGTAAAAATTGACGCGAATATTGCCCCCATGAAGACCGGGAAATACTTCGATAGAAAATTGCGAATGCTGGGCAGCTCATTCATTGCTCAGCCTCCTCGTACAGACCTACGGCAATGGTGCGGACATTCCCCGAAATTGCACTGCCGGTAAAACCGATAGCGGCGCCCAAGGCGTCTTTTATCTGAGTGACCGTTGCATTCTTGACCTCGGTGGGTGTGAAACGCTTGGGCAATTCGCCCGACAACTGCTTCAACTTGATCATCTTCGACGTCAAGCGCGGGTCGTTGATGCTCAATAGTTCTTTGGTCAGTTTGGCACGTTCCTGTCGATTCAGCCCCCTGAGCACTTCCCTGACACTTTTCCCGGTCGTGGCCTTATTCAGCCTGACCAGTTTGAGCGTTGTCAGCGTGGATGCGCCTACCCCGACCAAGGACGCAGCATCCAGCGCAATCATGGTGTACTGGTACCACTCTTCGCTGTCGAGCTCATCGTTACGGGCGGGGTTGACGATCTCATTGCGGGTCCGATAGCCGCTGGCAAAACACTGCACTGAGCTGGCAGCCGCAGCGGTATAACCGAGCGCAGCGACCACCGTACTTGCCCCCGCCGAAAACGGAATAGCCACGGAACCACTGAGCACTACGATCCAGCCGATCACTGCACCCGCGCACGATAAGCTGGTGTTGACTGCCTCACCAACCAGGCGCGATTCGCGCGGATTGTCCTGCACCTGCTGGGCGAATTGCGCAGGCGCAATGTACTTCTGCGCCTCGCGCAAAATGATCCGCTTGGGCTTGATGCTGCAAATCGGCTTGAACTCGCGCAGGGTCACTACGTTGAACTCAGCGTCAATGTACACCACGCCCGCGCCGACGATTCCGGGGTCGGCGTCAATGGCGGCGAACAGGCGTGGCAGGTTGATCTGGCTTTCGATGCGTTGGCGGGCCATGAACTGGGAGGGGCTGTAATCCATGCCGATGCCCGGTAAGGGGTTGCTCATGTGAATCGTCCTTGAGAATCGGGGGTGAGATCTTTATTGCCCGTGCCGCCGTCATCGCGGGCGAGCCCGGCTCCCACAGGATTGGGCGTTATACAGGGAAATCGGTTGTCCGGGCAGCCGTTGAAGTGCGCGCCACCTTAGCAAACAGGCCGCACACTCGCTAGAAAACAAAACGCCAGCACTAAGGCTGGCGTTTTGCGATATGGCGCGGAGATTAACGCGGCACGACCGGCTTGCGCGCAGGCTTCGGCCCCTTGCCTTTGGCCGCGTCCTTACGCTCCTTGGCAGCCTGCTGGTTGCGGGCGAATGCCGCCGCCTTGGCCTGTTCACGCTTGTCCCACGGGTTACCGCCATCGCTGGCACGCGGTGGCAGGCCGGTGTGCTGGGTCAGGATCTTGGTGGTCGTTTCCTTGGCCACTTTGTGGCTGCCAGCCGGCGTCGAGTTCTTGCGACGGGCGCTCTGGTAGCTGTCGGTCGCTGGCTGATGCAACGGGATCAACTGGTTCTTGCCCGGCCCGATCAGGTCGGCGCGGCCCATGCGGGTCAGCGCTTCACGCAGCATCGGCCAGCCTTTCGGGTCGTGATAACGCAAGAACGCTTTGTGCAGGCGACGCTGCTCTTCGCTCTTGACGATGGTCACGCCGTCGCTCTTGTAAGTGACCTTGCGCAGCGGGTTCTTGCCCGAGTGGTACATCGCGGTGGCGGTGGCCATCGGCGACGGGTAGAACGCCTGCACCTGGTCGGCACGGAAACCGTTGCCCTTGAGCCACAGGGCCAGGTTCATCATGTCTTCGTCGGTGGTGCCCGGGTGAGCGGCGATGAAGTACGGAATCAGGTACTGCTCTTTCCCGGCTTCCTTGGTGTACTTCTCGAACATGCGCTTGAACTTGTCATAGCTGCCGATGCCCGGTTTCATCATCTGGTTGAGCGGACCTTCCTCGGTGTGTTCCGGGGCGATCTTCAGGTAACCACCGACGTGGTGGGTCACCAGCTCCTTGACGTACTCCGGCGACTCGACCGCAAGGTCGTAGCGCAGGCCGGAGGCGATCAGGATCTTCTTCACACCCGGCAAGGCCCGGGCGCTGCGATAGAGCTGGATCAGCGACGAGTGATCGGTGTTGAGGTTCGGGCAAATGCCAGGGAACACGCATGAAGGCTTGCGGCACGCGGATTCGATTTCCGGGGTCTTGCAGGCGATGCGGTACATGTTCGCGGTCGGGCCGCCGAGGTCGGAAATGACACCGGTGAAGCCCGGTACCTTGTCGCGGATCTCTTCGATTTCGCGAATGATCGACTCTTCGGAACGGTTCTGGATGATCCGGCCTTCGTGCTCGGTGATCGAGCAGAAGGTGCAGCCGCCGAAGCAGCCACGCATGATGTTCACCGAGAAACGGATCATCTCATAGGCCGGGATCTTTTCCTTGCCGTACGCCGGGTGCGGAACGCGCGCGTAAGGCATGCCGAACACGTAGTCCATTTCTTCGGTGGTCATCGGAATCGGCGGCGGGTTGAACCAGACGTCTACCTCGCCATGCTTTTGCACCAACGCACGGGCGTTGCCCGGGTTGGTTTCCAGGTGCAGCACGCGGTTGGCGTGAGCGTAAAGCACCGCATCGCCACGGACTTTTTCAACCGACGGCAAACGAATCACGGTCTTGTCGCGGGTCATTTTCGGGCTGGCCAGGATCTGCACGACTTTGGCTTCTTCCGGGTCTTCGACCGGTCCCTTTTCCTGCTCAATGGCGCAGGCCGCGGTGTCTTGCGTGTTGACGTACGGGTTGATGATCTTGTCGATCTTGCCCGGACGGTCGATACGCGTGGAGTCGACTTCGTACCAGCCTTGCGGCGTATCACGGCGAATGAACGCGGTGCCGCGCACATCGGTGATGTCTTCGATCTTGTGACCATAGGACAGGCGCTGGGCGACTTCGACGATCGCACGCTCGGCGTTGCCGTAGAGCAGGATGTCGGCGCAGGCGTCGATCAGGATCGAGTTACGCACCCGATCCTGCCAGTAATCGTAGTGGGCGATGCGGCGCAGGGAGGCTTCGATACCGCCGAGCACAATCGGCACGTGCTTGTAGGCTTCCTTGCAGCGCTGGCTGTAAACCAGGCTCGCGCGGTCCGGACGTTTGCCCGCCAGGCCACCGGGGGTGTAGGCGTCGTCGGAACGGATTTTCTTGTCGGCGGTGTAGCGGTTGATCATCGAGTCCATGTTGCCGGCCGCGACACCGAAAAACAGGTTCGGCTCGCCAAGTTTCATGAAGTCGTCTTTGGACTGCCAGTTCGGCTGCGCAATGATCCCGACGCGGAAGCCCTGGGCCTCCAGCAGCCGGCCGATGATCGCCATGCCGAACGACGGATGGTCGACGTAGGCATCACCGGTGACGATGATGATGTCGCAGGAATCCCAGCCGAGCTGATCCATCTCCTCCCTGCTCATCGGCAGGAATGGCGCTGGCCCGAAACATTCGGCCCAGTACTTGGGATAGTCAAATAACGGCTTGGCTGCTTGCATGTCGATAACCGGTGTTGGCTTTCATTGAATTTCGCGGGCGCGGAATATAGCACAAATTTTGACCAATTCCGACGGCTATGGTCGGAAATTGGTGGCGCGCCCTTCGCGGGCAAGCCTCGCTCCTACAGGGATCACGCATCTCCCTGTAGGAGCGAGCGGTGCGGCGATCCGACTTGCCCGCAAAGAGGCCCTACCAGGCACCAAATATCTTATTCGTCATCGTCGAAGTTGTAGCTACCCGGCGCCAGGTTTTCAAATCGGGTGTATTTGCCGATGAAGGCCAGGCGGATAAAGCCGATCGGGCCGTTCCGCTGCTTGCCGATGATAATTTCGGCAATGCCTTTGTGTTCGGTTTCCGGGTGATACACCTCGTCCCGGTAAACGAACATGATCACGTCGGCGTCCTGCTCGATCGCTCCCGATTCCCGCAAGTCGGAGTTCACCGGGCGCTTGTTCGGGCGTTGTTCCAGGGAACGGTTGAGCTGGGACAGTGCCACCACCGGGCAGTTGAATTCCTTGGCCAGGGCTTTCAGGGACCGGGAGATCTCGGAAATCTCGTTGGTCCGGTTGTCACCACTGGACCCCGGGATCTGCATCAGTTGCAGGTAGTCGATCATGATCAGACCGATCTCACCGTGCTCACGCACCAGACGACGGGTCCGGGCGCGCATTTCCGAGGGGCTGATACCCGCCGTGTCGTCGATGAACAACTTGCGATCGTTGAGCAGGTTGACCGCCGACGTCAGGCGCGGCCAGTCGTCGTCTTCCAGGCGACCGGCCCGGACCTTGGTCTGATCGATACGACCGAGGGACGACAGCATACGCATGATCAGCGATTCGCCTGGCATCTCGAGGGAGTAGACCAGGACAGCCTTCTCGCTGCGCAGCACGGCGTTTTCCACCAGGTTCATCGCAAAGGTGGTTTTACCCATGGACGGACGACCGGCGACGATGATCAGGTCGGCCGGTTGCAGGCCACTGGTCTTCTCGTCGAGGTCGGTGTAACCGGTGGACAGGCCGGTGATCGAGTTGTCGGTGTTGAACAAGGTGTCGATGCGGTCGATGGCCTTGGTCAGCAGGTCGTTGACACTGACCGGGCCGCCGGTTTTCGGGCGAGCCTCGGCAATCTGGAAGATCTGCCGTTCGGCCTCGTCGAGAATCTCGGCGGCGGTGCGGCCTTCAGGGTTGAAAGCGCTGTCGGCGATTTCGGTACTGATGCCGATCAACTGGCGCAGGGTTGCCCGCTCGCGAACGATCTGGGCATAGGCCTTGATGTTGGCGACGGACGGCGTGTTTTTTGCCAGTTCGCCAAGGTAACCGAGACCGCCGACCTGGGACGTCTGACCTTCCTTGTCCAATTGCTCGGCCAGGGTCACGACGTCGATTGGCTGGTTCTGGTCCGCCAGTTTGGCGATGGCCCGGAAGATCAGACGGTGGTCATGCCGATAGAAATCGCCGTCGGAGACTTGATCGAGCACGCGTTCCCAGGCGTTGTTGTCCAGCATCAGCCCACCGAGCACGGCCTGTTCGGCCTCGATGGAATGCGGCGGCACCTTCAGGGCAGCGGTTTGCAGATCGTATTGCTCGGGAGCGGAGATATCGTTCATGGCCACTTGGTTTATTCAGGAAAAGCAGGGATTGTGAAAATCAGGAACTGCAGAAAGACAAAGGGCACGACCTGTAAACAGGATCGTGCCCGATGTTACCGGCAAGCACCCGAGGGTGCCAGCCGACAAGTGCTGCTTAAGCTGCTACCACGACAACGCGTACGGTGGCTTCAACTTCGGCGTGCAGGTGCACGGCTACGTCGAATTCGCCTACGTTGCGGATGGTGCCGTTCGGCAGACGAACTTCGCTTTTTGCAACTTCAACGCCGGAGGCGGTCAGTGCATCAGCGATGTCGTGGGTGCCGATCGAACCGAACAGCTTGCCTTCGTCACCAGCGGTGGCAGTGATAGTCACTTCCAGCTCAGCCAGTTGGGCGGCACGGCTTTCAGCCGATGCTTTACGGTCTGCTGCGGCTTTTTCCAGCTCAGCGCGACGCTCTTCGAACGCAGCCAGGTTGGCTGGGGTCGCAGCGGTAGCTTTGCCGTAAGGCAGCAGGTAGTTACGGCCGTAACCAGCCTTAACGTTCACTTTGTCACCCAGGTTGCCCAGGTTGGTGACTTTTTCCAGAAGGATCAGTTGCATGTGAAAATCCTCTTAACTTTTAACCTTCACCGTTCGCGCTATCGGCATCTTTCGGTGCCGAACGACCGCGAAAATCAATCAGGCTGTCGACGATGGCCAGGACCACCAGCAACGGATAGATCAGTTGCATGAACAGCAACAGCGTGACGTACAACCCCACCAGCCAGAACTTGGCCAGTCGCTTTTGCGCCACCAGCCCGTGAATCAGGGCCAGCCCGGCGAACACCAGCGGTACGCTGCACAACGGCGTCAACATGGCCATCTGCGGGCCAAGATTTGGCCCCAGAAGCATTAACGCCAGCAGCAACATCGCCGGTCCCAGCGGGATTCGGATGGCGCGAAACTCGCGACCAAAACCACCCGGGTTGTACAACAACGCCTGCCAGTAGCGCCCGACAATCAGGCTCAGCACACTGACGATTTGCAACAAGGCCGCAATCAGGCCGGTCAGGACCGGTGCAATCAGGGACGCAAAGCGCGCTTGCTCGTCTACCGACAATTGCTGGTAGACCTCACCGAGTAGCGACGGCATGACTTTTATCAAAGCCTGCGCCAGCATCTCGATCTGGGGCGCAAAAGCCGCCCCCAGCACCACTGAAAACACCAATCCCATCGCTATGCTGACCAGCAGCACGCGGTTCCAGGACTCGCTTGCGCGCAAAACCAACGCAAGGCTCGAAGACCCCAGCAGCACCAGAAGTGCCCGTGGGTCGTCGAAGAAAAGCCACCAGATCAACGCCGGCAGCAGTCCCAGAGCAAGTACGCCAACGGCGTCCTTCAATCCGCGCCGCAGGAGCACAAGGCATCCAGCGGCAGCACCCAACCAATACAACAACGGCAATGTTGCGCATCCGGCCACTACCAGAGTGGCCTGCATACGGCCGCGCATGATGAACTCAGCTAAGGCGCGCATGCATTCAATCCTTTGCTACGTGTCGACTGCCCGGTCTCAGCGGCCGTGGCTGTCGGTGTAGGCCAGCAGGGCCAGGAAGCGGGCGCGCTTGATAGCGGTGGCCAGCTGACGCTGATAACGTGCTTTGGTACCGGTGATGCGGCTTGGAACGATTTTGCCGGTCTCGGATACGTAAGCTTTCAGAGTGTTGAGATCTTTGTAATCGATCTCTTTCACGTCTTCAGCGGTGAAGCGGCAGAATTTACGACGACGGAAGAAACGTGCCATGTAATAGGCTCCTCAAAAGGTCCGTGGATTACTCGTCAGCGTTATCGCTGTTGTCGCTGTCATCACTGTCAACGCCTTCAGCGTCGGAGTGCTCAGGACGGTCGCGACGCTCACGGCGCTCACTGCGGTTTTCTTCAGCCTTGAGCATCTCGGATTGGCCGGTAACGGCTTCTTCGCGACGGATGACCAGGTTACGGATCACTGCATCGTTGTAGCGGAAGTTGTCTTCCAGCTCGGCCAGGGCCTTGCCAGTGCACTCAACGTTCAGCATCACGTAGTGAGCCTTGTGAACATTGTTGATTGCGTAGGCCAGTTGACGACGGCCCCAATCTTCCAGACGGTGGATTTTGCCGCCGTCTTCTTCGATCAGCTTGGTGTAACGCTCAACCATGCCGCCGACTTGCTCGCTTTGATCCGGGTGGACCAAAAAGATGATTTCGTAATGACGCATGAATGCTCCTTACGGGTTGTAGCCTGCCGCTCAAAAGCGGTCAGACAAGGAGTGAATGACACTTATGGACTTGCTTGCGATAGACACATGCGTGCCTGCCGTCACAGCAAGGGGCGCAATTGTAGAGAAGGGTCGAGGGAGGTGCAAGGCAATTGGTGATTATTTGAACAATCACTTCGACTGGAAAGCCGAACACTTGCAGGAGCCGCCTGCGGCGACTCCTGCAGAGGAGTCTCAGGACTTTTTGGCGGTCCCGGCGGCTTTGACGCCACGCTGGCGCAGCGCTTCGAACAGGCAGACGCCGGTGGCGACGGACACGTTGAGGCTGCTGACGCTGCCAGCCATCGGCAGGCGCACCAAATAGTCGCAAAGGTCGCGAGTCAGGCGGCGCATGCCGCTACCTTCGGCACCCATGATCAGGATGGTCGGGCCCGTCAGGTCCTGCTGATACAGATCCTGTTCAGCCTCGCCCGCCGTACCGACGACCCACAAGCCGCGCTGCTTGAGTTTTTCCAGGGTGCGCGCCAGGTTGGTCACGGCGACCAACGGAATCACTTCCGCCGCGCCACAAGCAACTTTTCGAACCGTCGGGGTCAGCGTGGCTGATTTGTCCTTCGGCACGATCACCGCCAGCGCGCCGGCCGCATCGGCCGAACGCAGGCAAGCGCCGAGGTTGTGCGGATCGGTCACGCCGTCGAGCACCAGCAGCAAAGGCGCGCCTTCGGTGCGATCGAGCAGCTCGTCGAGCATGGCCTCGCCCCAGACCTGGCTCGGGCTCACGTCCGCCACCACGCCCTGGTGCACGCCTTCAACCCAGGCGTCCAGCTCGCGACGCTCAGCCTGACCGACGGCCACGCGATTTTCGGCAGCGAGTTCGATCAGCGTCTGAACGCGCGGATCGCTGCGGCCTTCAGCCAGCCAGATCTGCTTGACGCGTTTTGGGTGGTGACGCAGCAACGCTTCTACCGCGTGCACGCCGTAGATCTTTTCCAACTGACTCATGACTTGGCCTTAGGTTTACGCGCCCCGCCGCTTCTGGCGGCTGGAGCGGAACCCGCTTTTGGCGGGCCTTTACGGTGTTTGCTCGATTTGGCTGGCTTGCCGCCGGAGGCCTTGTCAGGCGCCGACCGCCCGGTCTTTCCCCCAGACGCCGCTTTACCGCCGCTTTTCGCTTCAGACAGCAATGCCTGTTTCATTTCACGACTTTTGCGCAACTCGGCATTTTTTGCCGCCGCATCGCTCGGACGATAGGCTTCGACGGCCTTTTCCTTGGCAGGACGACGCCCGGCCTTGGCCAGTACCGGCTCGGCAGCTGTTTTGATAGCAGGCGCTGCGGTTTCAGTGCCGCGCTTTTTGCGACCGATCGGTGCGCTGATGGTTTTTTCGGCCATCTCGAAGTCGATCTTGCGCTCGTCGAGGTCGACGCGCATGACGCGCACTTCAACGGTGTCGCCCAAGCGGAAGCTACGACCGGTACGCTCACCGGCGAGGCGATGGTGCACAGGATCGAAGTGGTAGTAGTCACCCGGCAGCGCGGTGACGTGCACCAGGCCTTCGACGTAAATATCGGTCAGTTCGACGAACAGGCCGAAACCGGTCACGGCGGTGATCACCCCCGGGAACGATTCGCCCACACGGTCTTTCATGAACTCGCACTTGAGCCAGTTCACTACGTCGCGGGTGGCTTCGTCGGCACGGCGCTCGCTCATCGAGCACTGTTCGCCGAGCTGCTCCAGGGTCGCTTCGTCGTACGGATAGATCCGCGCCTTCGGAATGGTCATCGCACCGGCACGGCGAACGTGCGGGGTGTCCATTTTCGAATGGATGACGCTGCGAATCGCCCGGTGCGTGAGCAAGTCCGGGTAGCGGCGAATAGGCGAAGTGAAGTGGGTATAGGCTTCGTAATTCAGGCCGAAGTGGCCCTGGTTATCGGCGCTGTACACCGCTTGGCTCAACGAGCGCAGCATGACGGTCTGGATCAGGTGGAAATCCGGACGATCCTTGATGCCCGCGAGCAAAGCCTGGTAATCCTTCGGCGACGGACCGTCCTTGCCTTTGTGCAGGGACAGGCCGAGCTCGCCGAGGAAGGCGCGCAGTTTTTCCAGACGCTCCGGCGGCGGGCCGTCGTGGACGCGATACAACGCAGGGATTTCGTGCTTCTTCAGGAATTCGGCGGTGGCCACGTTGGCCGCCAGCATGCATTCCTCAATCAGCTTGTGAGCATCGTTGCGAACGGTCGGACGGATTTCGGCAATCTTGCGCTCGGAACCGAAGATGATCCGGGTTTCCTGGGTTTCGAAATCGATCGCGCCGCGCACGTGACGAGCCGCCAGCAGAACCTTGTACAGCGCATACAGCTGCTTGAGGTGCGGCAGGACGTCGGTGTATTCACCACGAAGCTGACGCGCTTCGGTGGCTTTCGGCGTTTCCAGCATGGCGCTGACCTTGTTGTAGGTCAGGCGGGCATGGGAGTGAATCACCGCTTCGTAGAAGCAGTAGTCGGTCATTTCGCCGGATTTGGAGATAGTCATCTCGCAAACCATGGCCAGGCGATCGACGTGCGGGTTCAGCGAGCACAGGCCGTTGGACAACTGCTCAGGCAGCATCGGCACCACGCGCTCGGGGAAGTACACCGAGTTGCCGCGAACCTGGGATTCGTTATCCAGCGCCGAACCGATTTTCACGTAGCTGGAAACGTCGGCAATCGCCACGTACAACTTCCAGCCACCGGAGAACAGGCGCAGCTTGCCCGGCTTGGCTTCGCAGTAGACCGCGTCATCGAAGTCGCGCGCATCTTCACCGTCGATGGTCACGAACGGCAGATGACGCAGGTCGATGCGCTTCTCTTTGTCTTTCTCTTCGACTTCAGGCTTGAGCTTGGCGGCTTCTTTCAAGACCGCTTCAGGCCAGACGTGCGGAATATCGTAGGTGCGCAGGGCAACATCGATTTCCATGCCCGGCGCCATGTAGTTGCCCACCACCTCGACCACGTCGCCTTGCGGCTGGAAGCGTGGCGTCGGCCAGTGAGTGATCTTCACCTCAACGAACTGACCGATCTGCGCGTTGGCATTGCGACCTGGCGTCACCAGCACTTCTTGCTGGATCTTCGGATTGTCTGCGACGACGAAACCGATACCGCCCTCCTCGAAGTAACGACCGACGATGCTCTCGTGAGCACGGGACACCACTTCGACAATCATGCCTTCGCGGCGACCGCGACGGTCGAGGCCGGAAACACGTGCCAGGGCACGGTCGCCATCGAACACCAGGCGCATTTGCGCCGGGCTCATGAACAGGTCGTCACTGCCGTCGTCCGGGACCAGGAAGCCGAAACCGTCACGGTGACCGCTGATGCGGCCCAGGATCAGGTCGAGCTTGTCCACCGGCGCATAAGTGCCGCGACGGGTGTAGATGAGTTGAGCGTCGCGCTCCATGGCGCGCAGGCGGCGACGCAGGGCTTCGATCTGGTCTTCTGTGGTCAGACCAAACTCTTCGACCAGCTGCTCGCGGTTAGCAGGCGAACCTCGATCAGCAAGGTGCTGAAGGATCAGTTCGCGGCTAGGAATAGGGTTTTCATATTTTTCCGCTTCACGAGCGGCCTCGGGATCGAGGGACTGCCAATCGGCCATTAGAGAGTTTTCACCTTGTCTATATGCGGGTTAGTTTGGCATAGGCGTAATGAAACGGGAAATTTCAGGCTATGACAGCCCATCTAAAGCCCTTTATCGACACCGCGAAGCTGATTTGAATGCCGCCGGTAAAATTTTCCAGGTTTTTTTGATGACAGGGGTTTACAGTTAAAAAGACGCTCCGTATAGTGCGCGCCATCGACGACGCACTAGCGCTGCCGATACTGCCCAGATGGTGAAATTGGTAGACACGCCAGCTTCAGGTGCTGGTGACCGCAAGGTCGTGGAAGTTCGAGTCTTCTTCTGGGCACCAATT
>NZ_JDWJ01000014.1:0-129665 GCF_012932895.1 Pseudomonas sp. KD5
TTTTCGCATCTCATTACCCCGCATGCTCAGTACCTATCGCTTGGGGACACAGATGTATCGACTGCTGAAGTCTATCGCGAGCTTTTTAGAAGCGAGTTGGAGATAGGATTGGTTGACCAGATTCGGGCTGCCACCAATGGCAACTATGTACTTGGTGGTTCGCGATTTGCAGCCGAAATTGAAGCTATGATTGGGCGACGAGCTCGGCGGAGATGCCCGGGCAGACCGAAAAAGCACTAGATTTTTTAGATGGAAAACGTGGTCTGTCCCCGTTTATACGGCAAATAGTGCCTGAAGGCGAAAAACTGGCGAGAATGCAGGGGGCGGGCGAGACGGGCATTGACGACTTGTTTCGGGTCAATCGTCCGGATGTAGATTATGTGGTTATCGAATACAAGTTTGTCGGGGACCCCAAAAAAGGTGGCAACACGAGCCTGATAAACACGAACGATGGTAAACAGGGGAGTGAAAGCTGGACGCTGGGGGCCGGGCGGTTGGAAAAGGCAGTGGGAGAGCAACATGCATCTGATGTCATGCGTGCCATTGATGCTGGTCGCACTGAAACATGGGTTGTGCGGACGGGGGGGGATGGGTCCACTGAGATCCAGGTGCTCGATTCTTTAGGTAAGCCAAAGCTCATTGATACGTCCAAAATATTAACCTCAAAAACAAATCTTTCAGGAGCACAGCCATGATCCGGGATTCATTGGGAGGGGAGGAATATTGGGACAAATGGACAAAACACAGTGAAGAAAATATCACTAAGAATCTTGAGCAAATTAAAACCCCACCAGGTAATCCGGTCTATCGGCCTCAGTTTGTTTGGGATACGTCTAGGGATATTTTGCGCCTTATGCTTCGGCGGTATTCCCAAGGCGATCCTGTTCCCGAGATAAAGCAGTTGTTTCCAAAACTGCTTGATACTTGGGAGTTGTCGAACTCTTTAGCGGATGGGATTTGTGCAGAACATAATCTGAAAACCTGTCGCGACTGGGTCTTCGATCTATCCGATCTCAACCACTATATCTGGTGTTTTTGGCTGGTTGGACTGGCTCTCGTATTGCAAATTCCCGACGGTCAGTGGGGCCGACTATTGGCTCTCGTTGGTGAAGAAGGTAAAGACATTTTGCTGGATCGGGTAATCGTTAGTCGCCAGCCTTCACGCGTTGTTGGAGATGTTCTGCTGCATGACAAACCTTATGCCCGGTTGCTCAAGGCCATCGATGCACCCAAGGAGCAACAGGCGATATTGCTGCGAGAGTTTGTCAATGATTGGTATCCAGAACTCAACCGACGCGGCAAGCAGCAGCCGTGGTGGTACCAGTACGGTGATCCTGAAAAGCACCCGCTAGAAAAGGGCAGCTATTTTGGACGTTGGTGCATTGAAGCTGTAGCTGCTGTTGAGGTTTTTGGATTGGATGACAGCCAATGCTTGGGACATCCGCATTATCCAGGCGATTTACTGCGTCCCAACGGCCCGAGCACACATTTGCATTCGCAAGAAACAAAGGCACGGAGTTGGCTTAGATTCTTTGGTATTTAAAAGTAAGCTAGGGGAGATGACTCGAGATAAGGAAAGGACAGATCCCTTCGTCTCAGGAGGAGGGATTTCTAACTCGGGGTGAAAACGGGGACAGACCAGATTTATCGAGGGCTGGATAATGCTCCTTCAATTTAATCGTGTTCTGTCCCCGTTTCCTTCTTGTGTGGCCGCAGTATGGCCTTGCCAGCCTGGACGTTGCATGAGCCTGTGTGAGGGTTTTCGGTGATTTTGGTGCCGTAATATTCCGGATTGCCACGATTGACAGCCCTCACGACTTGTAGGAATTTAGCCGCCCGCAGGTAAGGGATATCTGCTGATGGCCAAAAGATGGCCGTTGTTCACCACACAAGGGATTGTCTATGCAAGGTTCAAACACCGTTGCTCAACAGGTGTGCGGTCAGCTGGTGCACGAGCATCAGAACACCCCACACATGAACATTGCCGAGCAAATCCTCGAATGCCTGTTTCGCCGTCGTAGCCTCGCCCCGGGGCAGGATCACGAACTGTCGTCGCAGGTGCTGGAACCCCATCTGACCAAGGTCATGCAGGCGGTCGAGAGCGGTCGCAAGATTGAAATGGTCTTGCCAGCCTTTCCCGGCAAATCGCCCAGCCGCAAGAAAACCCTGAGTCATCTGCCCGATCTTGCTGAACATCATGCTATCGATGAGTTAAACCGCCTGTGCACAGAGATCCAGGAGATCTACGCACCGGGCGCGCTGATTCATATTTGTTCCGATGGCTATGTGTTCTCTGACTTGGTGCATGTTCCCGATTCCGACGTCAAGGCCTACACCGACGCTATCCAGCACTACGCCGAGCAGCACTATCGCGGTACGTTTGCCCATTTCGATCTCCGGGATGCCTACCCTCAGCTGGATTGTCTGGACGCCATGCGTGAAGAGATGATGATCGAGCACGGTCAGTCATTGATCTTGTTGCAGCAGCGCTTCAAGGATGATCCGCACATGATGTTGATGTACTGCGGCATCCATCGCTTTCTTTCCGAGGATTACTCGGGACTGAAAGTATTCGCTGGCATGAGCCTCAACGCAGTGAAGAAGGTCGCCAAACCGGCCTCGCAGCGGGTGATCCAGCGCAGTGAAGCCTGGGGTGCGCTGTTACAGGCGCGTTACCCGCATTGCCTGCGTCTGTCGATTCACCCGCAATTGGCGGTCTCGACGAAGATCGGTATCCGGTTGGTGCCAACCAGTGACCTGTGGCGTACGCCCTGGCATTCGGTGGCCATCAAGCGACGGGGTGTGGTCACGCTCGAAAAACGCAGCAATGTCGATGAGCGCTATCACCGCCTGGTGTTCCGCAAGGGGCGTCCTTGTCACTACGCCAGTGCTCAATGATGACGTCTCGGTTACGGGTCGAAGCCGTACTCTTCGATTTGGACGGGACTCTGGTCGATACCTTGCCCGATATCACCTGGTGCTTGAACCAAGTGCTGCTCGAACACGGTTGCCCGGCGCTGACCTCGGAAACAGTGCGCGGATACATCGGCGGCGGCACCACGGCGATGAGCGAGCGGGTCGCCGCGCAGTTTGGCATAGTCGATGCGGTCGCCTTGCATCAGCGCTATGTGGCGCTCTATCAGCACAACCTGGTTCAATTTTCCCGTCCATTCAGCGGTGTCTTGGAATTGCTCGAAGGCTGCCGACAGTTACAGCTACCGCTGGCTATCGTGACCAACAAGGCCGAGGAAATGGCGTTGCAGGTTTCCACAACGTTGCTGCCGCAGAATGCTTTCGGGCCAATTCTGGGGCATCGCGCAGGCAGGTCGCTCAAACCGCAACCGGAGGTGGCATGGGAAGCCGCCCGGCGGTTGTCGGTTGATCCGCAACGCTGCTTGTTCGTCGGTGACACGGAGATCGATCTGCAAACGGCCCGTGCTGCAGGCATGTATTCGGCGGCAGTCACTTGGGGCTATGGCCTGACACCAGACTTGCAGGCCCAGGCCCCGGACTTGTGCTGTGAACACCCGGCCGAATTGCTGCGCATTTTGCAGCGAGCCTGCGGGGCTGCGCATGCGTTCACCGAGCATGGCGACACCGTCAAATCCTATTGATACACACACCCTCAAGGAAGTTGTTCTATGGAACATAGAGACGCCTGGATCGCTGCCGTCAGCGATTTGCTGGCCGGTTATCTGCTCAAAGGCACGGATGATTGTTTCGACACACAAGGCCGGGCGCATCTGGCGCTTCGATTGGGGCACTGCTTCGATCAGGGCCTGCCAGTGCGTCTGGTTTTGCCAGGCTTTCCCTGCAAGTCGCCAAACGCCAGCGACCAGACCTTCGGCGTGCTGCCGGACTACGGCGAGGTCATGGCCATCGAGCGCCTCGACCAACTCGGCCAAGCCATCGCCGCGTTGCACGCACCGGGCTGCGTGGTGTCGATCCTCAGCGACGGCACGACCTTCAATGACATCGTCGGCGTGGCCGACGACGTTCGCGCCGCCTACAACCGGGCGTTGCGTGAACTGTGCACCACCCACACGATTGAGTGGGTCAGCATGGAAGACCTGTTTCCCCAGGCCCAAAGTGCCGAGTCGGTTCGCGCCAGCCTGATCAAGCAGGCCCGTCTACCGTGGAAAAACCTTGGCGAACTGATCGAGCAGAGCCGCGACGATGAATCCCTCAGCCGGGCGCATGACGACCTCTGCAGTCACCTCTACAACGACCTGCGTCTGTGCCGCGAAGACGGGCAGAGCGAGGACGAGTACCTGCAACAAATCAACTTCAAAGCCTACCAAATGATGTATCGCGGGCAGGCATTGAACGCGGCAGTGGACCGTTTCTTCGGCGATGACATTCGCTTGTCGGTCCATCAATACAGCAATGCCGGCCCCAAATTCACTTTCGGCCTGGCCGAAGGACTCAAGCGTGTGTACAGCCCCTGGCACGCCGTGCCGGTGTGCAACCTCGACGGCAGCCAAACCCTTCGCACCCGTGCTCAGGTCGACCTGGACCACCATGTGCTGGTCACCTATGAGGGGCGGCCATGGCTCTACCATCAAACAGAAAACCCGCAGGCCCAAGGCTTCGAGTACGAACTGCAAAAACTTCCGCTGTTTGGCCTGGTGGTGCGAGACACGTTGGGGCTGGGTTTCGAACGACTGTCCACCGGCCTGCTGGAAGCTCTGGTGGAAACCTTCGGTTTCGTCTGCCTCAAAGGCTGCCGTTTCGACGACCAGGATAGCTTTGCTCGCAGCTGCGAACGCTTCGGCACGCTCTACGAATGGGCCTTCGGTGCCGTCCACGTGGTCAAGCCTGCGGATAAACCCCAAGGTGTGGTGCACTCGCTGGAGAAAACACCGTTGCACTGGGACCTGAACATGCTGCCCGACAGCGACGCACAAGTTCAACGCAACCCGAAATTCTGCGCCAGCAAATTCATGCTGTACTGCAAGACCGCGCCGCAGCCGGGCGAGGGTCAGACCACCATCGTCGACAGCCGTAACGTACTGCGCAAAGTCGGGCAGCAAGTCGCCCGACAATGGCAGGGCGTGAACATCACCTACTACACCAAAATGACCTACTTCGGCGGCTCGCCGCGCATGTACAGCCTGGTGGACCACCACCCCCGCAGCGGCGAGCTCATCCTGCGCTACCAAGAGGGCACCGACTCGACATTGCAGACCTTGAGCCAGTCGGTGCAGGACCATGACGAGCAGGCTCAGCAGGCGTTGCTGGAACAGGTCAATGCGCTGGTTTATGACCCGGAGTGTCTGATTGCTCATCAATGGAGTGAGGGTGATCTGGTGCTGATCGACAACTATCGGACGTTGCATGGGCGACTGCCGATGTCGGCGGGTTCTTCGTCGCGGGAGTTGTGGCGGGTGCAGGTTTACTGATTGTTGTTGTCAGAGTCGTTGCAGGAAGCAGAAAAACCGCAGTAATGCGGTTTTTCTACGACTGAAATTTAATCACTGCCCCTTGGGCGTATCGAACCCACGCTGCTCAATCACCCGAAACACATCACTCACATCCTGAACCATGATCCGGGCGATGTTGGTGACGGTGTTGATGTCGTGTTCGGCGTAGTCGGGGAGGCTGGTGCAGGCCATGAGGTTGAGGTATTTGAGGACGGCGTTTAGGCGTTCGCTGAGGCAACTGTGGAGTTCGCGTATCGGGGCGTCGGCGTCGATGAGGAGGACGGGGTGGTCGGTGGCGAAGTGGGACATTGGGGTGTAGTAGCGGAGCGGGTTTTGCGTCGTCATGGTGTTAATCCTAATAAAAGTAGAATTGCCACCGTTCTGCTGCGAAACAAAATGGGTGGCAGCTATGCGCGGGTTCGCAGACCGGAGGATTAACACCAGGACCCGGCAGACCCGAAGGTCTCCCACGCACAACCGCCATAAAACGATACGCAGCCGGGAGTCGGCCGTGCCTGACGGAACAAGGTGTCAATCTTAAGGGCTGCGAAACCCTATCGCCAACTGATGTCAGCGACAGACCCACTCTAGGCAGCGATTTTCATAGCCGCAACCGGGCTGTAGGACGCCCGGATGGTCATTTTGGCGAGGTGGTCTTCCCTGTTCTGTGGCACAAACGCAGTAAAACCGGGCGTCGCGGTGTGTCTGAGGAAACGGACTAGCAGGGTTTGGGGCCGCTTCGCAGCCCAGCGGGAGCAAGCTCCCTCGCCACAAAGGGCAAATTCCTACATATTTTACAGACTTCAAAATCCTGACCGCGACGTCACGGCATTTAACCCAAGGAGAACCCCATGAGTCAGTCACTGGAACGCGCCATTGCCATCGCCGCTACGGCGCATGAAGGGCAGGTGGACAAGGGCGGGGCGCCTTACATCCTGCATCCGCTGAAAGTGATGCTGCGGGTGAACACGCTGGAAGAGCGCATCGTCGCGGTACTGCATGACGTGGTCGAGGACTGCGGCGTCAGCCTCGACGATCTGCGCAAGGAAGGCTTCAGCGAAACGGTGCTGACGGCAATTGCGTCGGTAACCAAGGTGCCGGGTGAGTCCTACGAGGCGTTCGTCGAGCGCGCGGCACAGAACCCGATCGGGCGGGTGGTGAAGCTGGCGGATCTGGAAGAGAACAGCGACTTGTCGCGGATTGCGCAGCCGTCCTGGGAGGATCTGGAGCGCGTTGAGAAGTATCGGCGGGCGATGGGGGTGTTGCGTTCGTAGCGGGTGTTGGCAACGCGTTGCGGATGTTCCACAGCAAGAACGGCTTGCCGGCGATGGTGCTTTTGAAGGCCTCATCGCGGGCAAACCTCATCCCACAGGGTTACAGACTGCTGGCCAGTTTTCCGGTAGACAGCCGACGTCTGTAAGCCGTGTCACGATTCGCCAGCCAGTAATACAGCGGAGAGGTAATCAGCAACCCCACCACCCACGACAAATCCGCCCCATTGATGTGCGCCGAGATCGGCCCGACGTACAGCGGCGTGTTCATGAACGGAATCTGCACCGCAATCCCGATCGCATACGCCAACAACGCCTGCGGGTTGTATCGGCCATAGATCCCGCCATCGACCTGGAAGATCGAATCAATGTCGTACTGACCTTTATGAATGGCATAGAAGTCGATCAGATTGATCGCGGTCCACGGCACCAGCACCACGAGTAACACCAGCACCATGTCGACGAAGTGGCCGATGAAGTCGGCCGAGGCGCCGACGGCGGCGAAGCAGCAGGCGGCGAGGACGATGACCGAGAGGACGGCGCGGCTCTTGGCGGTGGGGATCCAGCGGTAGGCGAAGGTTTGTACCAGGGTGATCAGTGACAGCACGGCGCCGTAGAGGTTGAGGGCGTTGTGGCTGATGACGCTGAGCAGGAACAGCACGAGCATCAATGGGCCGATGGAGCCGGTGGCGAGTTTGACCGCGTCCATGGTGTCCATGCCGACGGGCGTGGCGAGGACTGCGACGGCGCCGAAGATGAACGACAGGCTGGAGCCGAGTGCCGAGCCCAGGTAAGTGGTCCAGAACGTGGCGGCGACGGGCACGTCTTCTGGCAGGTAGCGTGAGTAATCGGACACGTAGGGGGCGAAGGCGATTTGCCAGAGCGCGGCCAACGATACGGTGGCCAGCCAACCGGAGATGTTGAAGCTGCCGCGGGTGAGGAAGTCGGCGGTCTGTACGTGGGTGAGGATGTAGCCGAAGCCCAGCACGATGCCGATGCCCAGCACCCAGGTGCCGATGCGGTTGAGCACGTGGATGAAGCGGTAGCCGATGATGCCGATGATGCCCGACCCGAGCGCGCCGATGACGATGCCCACTGGCACCGGCACGCTGTCGACCACGCCGTGCAGGGACTTGCCGGCGAGGACGATATTGGAGGCGAAGAAGCCGATGTACATGATGCCGGCGATCAGCACCACCAGCAGGGCGCCGAGGGAGCCGAACTGGGCGCGGCTCTGGATCATTTGTGGAATGCCCATTTGCGGGCCTTGCGCCGAGTGCAGGGCCATCAGCACGCCGCCGACCAGGTGGCCGACCAGAATGGCGACGATGCCCCACACCAGGTTCAGCTGGAACAATTGCACGCCGAGGGCGCCGGTGACGATGGGCAGCGGCGCGATGTTGCCGCCGAACCAGAGGGTGAACAGGTCTCTTACCTTTCCGTGGCGATCTTCCGGGGGGACGTATCCAATCGTGTGTTTTTCGATGAGCGGAGCGGAGGGTGTTGCTGCGGTGGACATGGTGAACTCCAAGGCAAGGATGAGTACGTGGTCGTACTTCGGTGAGCGCCGCGCGAGCGACGCTTTTCTTGTTGGAGCGATGATGTGCAATGCGTCGGGATAGATAAATTAGTAAGTTTGTTGCTTCAAACCTTAAAAAATATATGCCCGGGGTTTTGGTGTGTCGGGTATGTTCAGCCTTGATCCTGAGCGTCCTTGGATACTCCGTAATGCCTGGTTTTGTTACCTGTGGCGAGGGGGCTTGCCCCCGCTCGGCTGCGAAGCAGTCGTAAAACCGCTGCATGCGGTGTACCTGATACACCATGGTTGCAGGTTTTGGGGCCGCTTCGCGACCCAACGGGGGCAAGCCCCCTCGCCACAGAGTTGTGCGTCGACTGATCCCGCAGGCTTCGCCAGCTCTTACAGTGATTGTGTTCCGCGGAAGTTTTTTGATTTTGATGTGTTGTGTCTGGAGGTCCCCATGGCCGCTTACAACCTGCGACAGCTTCGATATTTCGTCACCACCGCCGATTGCGGCAGCGTGGCGGAGGCTTCGCGCAAGCTTTATATCGCGCAGCCGTCGGTGTCGACGGCGATCAAGCACCTTGAAGAAAGTTTTGGCGTGCAGCTGTTTATCCGGCATCACGCCCAGGGTGTGTCGCTGACGCCGAGCGGGTCGCGGTTTTATCGCAAGGCGCTGGAGCTGCTGCGGGTCGCGCATGAGTTTGAGCAGAACGCGCTGGCGGACAACGACGTGGTCGCGGGGCAGATCGATATTGGCTGTTTTGAAACGGTGGCGCCGCTGTACCTGCCGCGTTTGATCGCCGGTTTCAAAGAGCGCTGGCCGGGTGTGGAGATCCGTATTCGCGATGGCGAGCAGCAGGAATTGGTGCAGGCGCTGACCGCCGGCAGCATCGACCTGGCGATGCTGTTCGAACACGATCTGGACAGCACCATTGAGACAGTGCCGCTGATGCCGCCGCAACAGCCCTACGCCTTGTTGCCGGCGGATCACCGCTTCGCGCAACAGGCGAAAGTGTCGCTGAATGACCTGGTGCTGGAGCCGATGATATTGCTGGACGTGGTGCCGAGCCGGACCTACTTCGTGAGCATCTTTGAAGAGCGCGGACTGACGCCACACATCGTGTTCAGCTCACCTTCGATCGAGATGGTGCGAGGGATGGTCGGGCGCGGTTTTGGCTTTTCGATTCTGGTCACCAAACCGTTTTCCGAATACACCTATGACGGGCAGAAAGTCGTGTGCATACCGCTGGCCGAAACCGTGACCGGTTCGGGTCTGTCGGCGGCATGGTTGAGAAGGTCGCAGCTGACCAAACCGGTGCAGCTGTTCGTGGATTACTGCCAGGAAGAACTGGCCCGACTGTATACCTGAGCGTCGGGCCAATCATCAGCGGCTGATTGATAACAGCATTCGTTGCAGCATTTCATCGCAGCCGTTCAATTGTTCGAGGCTGACAAATTCGTCCGGCTTATGACCCTGATCCATGCTGCCCGGACCGCACACCACTGTCGCAATTCCCGCAGCGTCAAACAGACCGCCCTCGGTGCCAAATGCCACCGTACCGAACTCCCCAGAACCGGAAAATGCCGCGATCAGCTCAGCGGCTTCGCTGTGCGCATCGGTCGCCAAACCGGGGTAGGCCGACAATTCACTGAAGCGGATTTCACTCTGATCACTCACGGCGCGCATGCGCGGCAATACTTGCTGCTCGGCGTAGGTCTGCAATTCCTGCGCAACGAGGCCAGGGTCTTGTGAGGGCAGGGCGCGGATTTCAAAGTCGAAGCGGCAATCGGCGGGGACGATGTTCAAGGCCTTGCCGCCGGAGATGACGCCGGTTTGCACGGTGCTGAACGGCGGATCGAAACGGGTGTCGTGATGCTCCGGTGCCTTGAGCCTGTGGCCAATCCGCCCCAGTTCGCCGATCAGTTCGGCAGCGTATTCAATCGCATTGACCCCGAGTGGCGCGTACGCTGAATGGCAGGCTTCGCCATGAATGTCGCAGCGCATCGCCAGCTTGCCCTTGTGGCCGAGCACCGGTTTGAGTTCGGTGGGTTCGCCAATGATGCAGAGCATCGGTTTGACCGGGCGCTGTTCGAGGGCTTTCAAAAGCGAACGAACGCCGAGACAGCCGACTTCCTCATCGTAGGACAGCGCGATGTGCACCGGCAGTCGCAGCGAGGCCTTCACCAGTGACGGCACCAGGGCGAGTACGCAGGCAATGTAGCCTTTCATGTCCGCGCTGCCGCGACCGTACAGTTTGCCGTCACGCTCGGTGAGCTTGAAGGGCGCAACCGTCCATGGCTGGCCGTCGACGGGCACCACATCGGTGTGGCCTGACAACACGATGCCCGGCTGATCCGCCGGGCCAATGGTGGCGAACAGATTAGCCTTGCTGCGCTCGTCGTTGTAGATCAGTTCGCAAGGCACCTCGAATCGGGCGAGGTAGTCGCGGACGAACTCGATCAGCTGCAGATTTGATTCGCGGCTGGTGGTGTCGAACGCCACCAAGGCTTCAAGCAAATCGCGGCTGCTACTCATCGGTCGTCTCCGGCGACACCGTAGCCAGGGGATTTGTCGGGGGCGAGGGCGCGGTCGATGTAGTCCTTGACCTGTGGGCGATAGGCGTCCCACAACTGCTGCAATTTGCCTATCGGATCTTCATCAGCCCAATCGACCCGCAGGTTGATGATCGGCCAGGTCAGTTCGCCAACCACTACAACGGCAGCCGAATGCACCGGCCCGGCTTCACCGCCTGCGACCACCGCCGCTTTCATCGCGGTGAGCAAGCGATCGGTCAGTTGGCCCTCGCCATGTTCGTACGCCTCGACCATGGCCTCGATCACGGCTCGGTCCGCGAGCATGTTGCCGGCGGCCACGCATTGCTCGCCCGACACGGCGTTGTGGTTGCCCAGGGTTTCTGAGCCGCTGAAATGCGCGGTGCGGCCGAGGTGGTCAATCGCTGTGATTTGTCGGTATTGGCTGTAGCCGTTGCGGGTCAATGCCTTGTCCAGCGCCTCGGCAGGTGCGAGCCCTTGTTCCATGAGGGCGAGGGTTTCCGGGCCGAGGGATGGCAGGGTGATATTTTGTGTGGAGACCGCGCCGACACCGGGCAATAGCCAGGGACAGCGGGCGCCGACGGCGATGCTTGAGGAACTGATTGCAATGCCGAACTGACCGGTTTCGGGGCAACGGGCGGCGATGGAGAAGGTCATGGTTTTGCTCCTTGGTTGGCCTTGGCGAAGTTGTTGTCTGTGCGGGCGTCTTCGCGAGCAAGCTTCGCTCCTACAGATGATCAGGGTCGTTCATGAAACAGCGATCTACTGTAGGAGCGAAGCTTGCTCGCGAAAGCCGCGACTCGGTCTACCTGCTTACTCAGGAATCACCGCAATCACATCAATCTCCATCAGCCACTGCGGCTGCCCCAGTGCCGACACCACCAATCCGGTGGAAATCGGAAACACCCCTTTGAGCCACTTGCCCACTTCCCGATAAACCGGCTCGCGGTAACGCGGGTCGATCAGGTAAGTGGTGGTTTTGACGATGTGGCTGAGGTCGCTGCCAGCTTCTTCCAGCAACTGTTTGACGTTGCGCATGGCTTGCTCGGTTTGCGCACGCGGGTCGCCGAGGCCCACCAGGTTGCCTTCGAAATCGGTGCCGACCTGGCCGCGAACATAAACGGTGTTGCCGGCCCGCACGGCCTGGCACAGGTCATTGTCCAGGCTCTGGTTCGGGTAGGTTTCCTTGGTGTTGAACATGCGAATACGGGTATGGGTTGGCGTGGACATCTGAGGCTCCTGAAGAACTATTCGTTAAGCGCTGACGGTGGTTTTATGCGCGACGGGGGCGGTTTCAGCTTCGCGTTGCAGGGCATCGCGGTAGTCGTGGTATGAGCGCTGAATGGCGATCTGATCAGCCACGTACTTGGCGTCGTGCCAAACACCCCAAATGAACGAAGAGCCGCGACGGGACTGCCACGGCAGGCCGAGGAAATACACCCCAGGCTCGCTCGACACTCCGCGCTGATGCTGCGGCTTGCCGTTGTCGTCGAACGCGTTGACCTTCAGCCAGCTGTAATCCGTGGCAAACCCGGTGGCCCAGATGATCGACGTCACGCCAGCCTTGGCCAGGTCGAGTTCAAGAATCGGGTTGGTGACGCAATCCGGATCCGGGAAGGTATGCCGCGCCTCAGGTTCTTCCGGCAGCTCCAGGCCATTGCGCTCGACGTAGGCGTCGGCGGCATTGAGCAGCGCCAGATAGTTCTCATCGCCGCGTGCCAGGTTGTCGGCAAGGTTGGGCTGGAACGTCGCCACGCTGCCATTGAACGATTGGGTCAGACCCACCAGCGTCATTCCGCGATGGGCTAGCCCACGGAAGTCCACCGTACGGCCACCATGCGCGCCGCTCACCGCGATGGTCACGTGTTCCCGGCCGGGTTTCATGGCGGCCTGATCCCACTCGCCGAGCACGCCCAGCCACCAGCAGAAATCACGGTTGCGATAGGCGCGAGGAGGGCGATCGTGCGCACCCACCGAGAGGTAAACCTGCTTGCCGGCACTCTGTAATTCATCGGCGATCTGCACCCCGGACGAGCCGGCGCCCACCACCAGCACGGCGCCCTCTGGCAGTTGCTGCGGGTTGCGGTATTCGGCGGAGTGGATCTGGGTGAATGGCTGATCTTTCGGTGCGATCGGCGGAATAACCGGACGCTGGAAAGGTCCGGTGGCGGCCACTACGCGGTTGGCCTCGATCACGCCTTCGGAGGTTTCAATGGTGAAGCCTGGACGGCCGACATTGCGCTCGACTTTCTTCACCTCCACGCCGGTGCGGATGGGGGCGTTGAACTTCTTCGCGTAGGCTTCGAAATAATCCGCCACCCGTTCTTTCGGGGCAAAGCCGTCGGGGCTGAGATCGTCGAACTCAAGGCCCGGAAACCGATCGTGCCAGGCCGGGCCGTTGGCCACCAGCGAATCCCAACGACCGCTGCGCCAGCGTTCGGCGATGCGGCTCCGTTCCAGTACGAGGTGAGGCACGCCGAGTTTGCTCAGGTGTTCACTCATGGCCACGCCAGCCTGACCGGCGCCCACAATCAGCGTATCTATTTTTGTTTTTTCAGTGGTCATCTCTATACCCATCGAAGTTGGAATCAGGTCGGTTGTGGCCTGCCATTTCTTGGGTCAAGACTAGGGATCACCCCTGGAACGGTAAAATATTATAAAACTGGCATTTGAATACAAATTACCGATGTAGCGCCTGCAAAGATCGCGGGCGTGTTGGAGGTAGCACGGAAGCCCGTCTCGCGGCGTTAGTATTTTTCCATTTACCCATCATTCCCCTTGAAAATAATCAGTCTAAAAACCCCGACCCAGGCTTCGCATGGTTTGCTATTCTGAGGTTGTAGGTGAAGACGCAGACTGATGCGCAAAGGGATAGCGAGGAGGCGTGGGGCGCGCTCCCAAGGGTACACGGTTAGAAAGATCTCCGCGCTGAGATCCAGCCCTTATGCCGTGTGAGGCAGAACAGCCCAAAGCTAAAAATCCTGTTCTGTGAGAGGCCCGATAAATCTCGTAAGCCAGAGACCAGCACTGGCCACCTACATCGAATTCCAAAGCCCGCGTTGTGCGGGCTTTTTCGTGTTCGCGATCTGCTACAACGAATGTGCAGCCTGACTGACGTGAGCCGCAAAGCCCATCTGACCCGCAGCAATCTCATCACGCAACGTGAGTTGCGGAATGTCATACGCCCCTGAATTTTGCGCCCGGAAAGCAATCGGCGCGGTTTCCCAGAGGTCATCCAGCCGTTGGCCGAGCGCCTCACAAGTTGCTGAAAATCTCGCCTCATCCATTCGGCTGGTCCGATAGATCACGAACGGTGGCAGCACGTCGAAGCCGGGGTAGAACAGTACGCCGTGCTGGATCGGGAATAACACATCGTCGATCGGCCCGTTGATGCCCCGTGGGCTGTAATGAGATTCCCAGCCACCGGTGGTGACGATCAACATCGCCCGTTTGCCCGCCAGCGTGCCTTCCCCGTAACGGTCGCCCCAGCGCGCGTCGGAATGCTCCCCTACGCCATAGGCAAAACCATAGGCATAGACGCGTTCCACCCAGCCTTTGAGGATCGCCGGCATCGAGAACCACCACAGCGGAAACTGCAGAATGACGGTATCGGCCCAGAGCAGTTTTTCCTGTTCGAGGACGATGTCCTGCCGTTGCCGGCCTTCTTTGAAGGCACGCTTGGAGTCTTGCGACGGATCGAACCGTGCGTCGGCAGGCCGGCCGAAACTGTCATCGGCGTCCAGCGAGGCTTTCCAGTCCATCGCGTATAAATCCGAGACCTGCACCTGGTGGCCGGCAGCTTCCAGGCGTTTGACGGTAAAGTCCTTGAGCGAACCGTTTAATGATTTGGGTTCGGGGTGGGCGTAAACGAGCAGAACATTCATGGCTGAGTCTCCGTTGTCAGAAGCCAGCAGAATCAGGTCTTACCCGGTATATTGGAAATGAATAACCAATATGCCAGGTATTGTCATGAATAATCTGCGACGTCTGGACATCAACCTGCTGCTGACGCTTGATGTCCTGCTCTCGGAACACAACGTGACCCGTGCGGCGCAACGTCTGAATTTATCTCAACCTTCGGTGAGTGTTCATCTCGCCAAATTGAGGGACATATTCAGCGATCCGTTGTTACTGCCAGGGCCTCGGGGCATGCGGCCCACGGCCCGGGCCGATGAGTTGCGCGAGCCGTTGCGCCAGGCACTGGAAGCCCTGGAGCGCGCGGTGTCGCCCGCCAGTCCTTTCAACCCGGCCGAGGCACGGCAGACGTGGAATGTCATGGCGTCGGACTACGGCGAGTCGACCATCGTCCTGCCGGCGTTGGCCGGGCTGCGTTCGGCCGCACCCGGTACGCGTCTGGCGGTGTTTGACCTGATGCCGTCACAACTGGCCAGGCAAGCGGAGCAGGGGGCAATCGACTTGGCGTTTCATACCACCGAGGATGCTCCCCCAGGCTTGCGACGTCGTGCATTGTTCACCGAACGCTATGTGTTGGTGGGGCGTACTGGCCATCCGCTGTTGAGAAAGCGACCGACACTCGCGCAGTTCTGTGAACTCGACCACGTCATCGTATCCCGGGATGGCGGGGGCTTTCAGGGTGTCACCGACCAGGCGCTTTCCCTGCTGGGCATGGCGCGCCGGGTGGTGCTTTCGCTCCCCCATTTTCTGTTTGTCCCGTCGGTGGTGGAGAGCACCGATATGGTGGCAATGTTGCCAGCGCGCCTGGTTCGCGATACGCATGCCTTGGCGATGATCGAGCCTCCCCTTGAAGTTCCGGGATACGAGATGTCGATGCTCTGGCCCGAGCGCTGTCACCGCGACCCTGGGCATCAATGGTTGCGTGAGTTCATCGTGAGTGCCTTGTGATGGGTATCAATCAAACACAATCCCTTGTGGGAGCGCCTTGTGTTCATTGAGGTGTTTGGCTAATCTCGCACAAACACGCAAAAACAGGCATAACCATGCACGCTGAGCATTCCTCCGCCGAACTCCCCCAACTGCGCCGCCAAAAAATCCTGCTGATCCTCGAACGTGACGGCAAGGTCATGGCTTCCGAGCTGAGTCAGCATTTCGCCGTGTCCGAGGACACCATTCGCCGGGACCTGTCGGAGCTGGCCAGTGCCGGGCTGGTGCAGCGGGTGCACGGCGGGGCGTTGCCGCGTCCCAAGGACACGGGCAAGGATTACTTCACTCGGGTCAGCGAAACCGACGAGGTGAAAACCCGGTTGGCGCAGCTCGCCGCGCGCCGGGTCAAGGACGGCCAGATCGTGATGTTCGATTCCGGGAGCACCACGCTGCAGATCGCACGCTCGCTGCCCACTGACATTGTCATCACGGCCGTCACCGCGTCGCCGATGATTGCGATCACCTTGGCCGAATACAAAGGCATCACGGTGATCGTCGCCGGTGGTCAGCTCAATCCCGCGACTATGTCCTCCAGCGGCCATGAAACCTTGCGGCTGATCGAGGGCATCAAGGCCGATCTGGTGTTCACCGGGGTCTGTGCCATTCATCCGGAAGTCGGCCTCAGCTCGCTGCATTTCGACGAGGTGCCAGTGAAACAGGCGATGCTCGCCAGCGCCTCCCACGTGATTGCCGTAACCACCGCGGACAAACTGGGGGCGGTTGAGCCCTTTGTGGTTGCGCCTTGTGCCCGTGTGCATACGCTGATTACCGAGCGTCACGTGGCCTCGGGCAATCTTGAGGATTATCAAAAACTGGGGATCGAGGTGGTGCAGGTAAGCGTCTGAGCGTCATCGCGCTCGGCGCCGCATGGGTTACGCTGATAGCAACGACGGGAGGAATGCAGTCATGACTGAGCGTCATATAACCCACTCGGAAACGCTGTCGAACGGATGCACGATTGAGGTCAAAGCCGAGATACTGAGAGACGGTTCGCTGAAGATGTTCATGGGGGTCTATTGGCCGGACGGCTCGGCCATTGTCGAGGACAAGCATCCCTCGCCGCATCTGCTGGACATGGAAGCGGCGATGGAGTGGGCCATCGAAAAAGCCAAAACCATCGGTAACAGCCAGAGAACGCTTTAAGGCCCGGCGATAACGGAATCATTGATCGGCTTGAGGGTCGTAATTATGGGTTTGAACGCACTGCGATCGATTCGCCGCTAGCGTCACCTCATCCCCGTAGTTCTGACCTTTTAGGACGTTAAAATGAAGCGCACCGCGATAATGACCCTGGCCATTGCAAGTACTCTCCTGCTGGGAGGTTGCTTTCCTTACTGGGAAGAGGGAGACAGGTACGATCGGGATCACCGTGAATACCGTCGCGACCATGACCGTGGCTATTATTACCGTGATGATCGTGGGTATGACCGGGATTACGATCGTCGTGATGATCGCCGTCGGCACCGCGATCATGACGACCGAGACGACGATTGACCTGTCTGCGCCCAGCTCCAGAGCGGCCATCACCGCTCTGATCTCCTGAGGAGTAACCATGCGAATGACTGGGCATATTGTTGCACCCCTCACTCAATGGCTGATGGCGGCCGGTATCGGCCTGACCGTCGTGGTGTTCAATGCACAGGCACAAATCCCACCTCAAGCCACTCAGGAAATAAACAGCTTGCTGGACTTTGTCGAGCACAGTGAATGCCGGTTTGTGCGCAACGGCAGCGAATACGGCGGCCCTCAAGCCCGGGCGCATCTGGAGAAGAAGCTGGAGTACCTTGAAGAACAGGACAGGGTGAACAGCGCCGAAGACTTCATTGAGCTGGCGGCCACCCAAAGCAGCATGAGTGGCCGCGCCTATGAAGTGCGCTGTCCGGCAGGCATACAACCGGCCAACCTCTGGTTGAAGACCGAGCTACAGCGGCAACGGAAACTTCATTGATGGTCTTGTCGGCGCGTTAGCGCAGCAGATGCACCGCCAACCCGATCAACCCGCAGCCCATCAGTACCTCGATCACCCCCCGCTTGAAGCGGAACAAGGCGATGGCCGCTGCAATGGCGATCAGCGCCGAAGGCCAGTCGAGTTGGCCACTGAAGCCCTTGGGCCAGAGCACGTGATAGCCGAAGAAGCATGCCAGGTTGAGGATCACGCCAACCACCGCCGCGGTGATCGCGGTCAGGGGGGCGGTAAGCCTGAGTTCGTTGTGCGTCGACTCCACCAACGGGCCGCCGGCGAGGATGAACAGGAACGACGGCAAGAAGGTGAACCAGGTGACCAATGTGGCGGCGAGGGCGCCGGCCAGGAACAGTTGATCCGGGCCGAACACCTGATGAACATAGGCGCCGACAAAACCGACGAAGGCCACCACCATGATCAGCGGCCCGGGGGTGGTTTCGCCGAGCGCCAGGCCATCGATCATTTGCGTGGGTGTCAGCCAGCCATAGTGGCCGACAGCGCCCTGATACACATATGGCAGCACGGCATACGCGCCACCGAATGTCAGCAACGCCGCTTTGGTAAAGAACCAGCCCATCTGGGTCAGGGTGCCGTCCCAGCCGAACAGGGCGGTGAGACCCCCCATCGGCAGCCCCCACAAGACCGCACCCACCAACGACAGGCGCAGCAATTTGAAACTGCTGAAACGCGCGTGTTCGGGCGTCGGGGTGTCGTCATCGATCAACGCCGGGCCGAAGGACTTTTTCGCTGCGCTGTGACCTCCGGTCCTGAATCGTTCAGGTGCCAGGCGGCCGCCGAAGTAACCGATGATCGCGGCGCCCAGCACAATCAACGGGAACGGTACATTGAACACGAAGATGGCGGTGAACGACGCCGCGGCGATGCCCCACAGCCAGTTGTTCTTCAATGCCCGTGAGCCGATCCGGTGGGCCGCCTGCACCACAATCGCGGTCACGGCCGGCTTGATCCCATAAAAAAGTCCGGCCACCGCCGGCACTTCGCCAAAGGCGATGTACACCCACGACAGCCCGATCAGGATGAACAGCGACGGCAACACAAAGAGCCCGCCGGCAATCAGGCCGCCCCACGTGCGGTGCATCAGCCAACCGATGTAGGTCGCCAGTTGCTGAGCCTCCGGCCCGGGCAGCAACATGCAGTAATTGAGGGCGTGCAGAAAGCGCCGTTCCGAGATCCAGCGTCGGCGCTCCACCAACTCCTGATGCATGATCGAGATCTGTCCGGCCGGCCCGCCGAAGCTGATGAAGCCGAGCTTCAGCCAGAACAGAAACGCTTCCCGCAGGCTGATCGCCTCAGGCTTCGACAGCGCCTGCCCGACGGTCGAAGAGGGGGCCTTATTCAAATGACGATTCCTTTTTCAACGGATTATTCAGGCCTTTACGGCGTGCCAAACATCGCCGTCCAGTAAATACCTGCGTCACTCTTCGGGTCCACCGCATAGGCTGCACCCAATTCGCGAAATTGTGGGTTCATCAGGTTGGCGCAATGCCCCGGGCTGGCCAGCCAGCCATCGACTACCTTGCGCACCGTGTCCTGCCCGGCAGCGATGTTCTCACCGACCTGCTGGCCGGCGTAACCCGCCAGTTCAGCCCGATCACCCGGCGTGCGGCCGTCGCGGTCCTTGTGATCGAAAAAGTTTTGGTTGGCCATGGCCCGGCTGTGGGTTTCGGCGGCTGACCCGAGCGTGGCGTTCCAGGCCAGCGGCGTGGTGGCGGCGAAGGATTGGGCACCGCACTGGCGCGCTTGCGTGCGGGCGCTGTTCATCGCTTCAAGGAGTTTCTGTCCCTCCGCCTGCCAATCGCCCAAGCGCCCCGTCAACAGCGGGCGCGCCAGCACGATGCGCCACTCGCGGCCCTCCCGGCTGACACCGATATCGACAAATTGCGGGTCCAGCACCACCCGGCAGAAGCTCTCCTGAATCGCCTTCATCGCGGCGGGCGCATCACGCGGGCCGGACAAGCTGATCGCCTGCACATTAACCATCGGATACGCCGCGCGGGCCAGTGCCTGCTGCAGGTCACCGATGCTGTTGGCGGACAGCACCAAGCGCGGATCGCTGGCCAGCGGTGGTAACTCCGAAGACGCCTGTCCGGCACAGCGCTGTACCTGGCTGCGGTAAACGTTGATCGACTCTACCAGCTGTTGTTCATCGGCCGCCGATGCGATGACGCTGAACACCAACCCGAATGACAACACGCCAAGATGCAAAACGGATGACAGGCTGCGCATGAAAATCTCCCTTGAACGGACTAGGGGGGCGTTCTCAATTAGTTTCCCCGCCGCGTTGTCGCCTTAAAGCGGGCCAGGCAAGGCGCAGGCCGCTGGGAATGGTTGTTCCCTTTCCAAGGCCTGCAACGCAGCCTGGCCCGCTTTAAGGCACAACCCGAAGGGCCGGGCCTGCTGTTGTGCAGGGCTGCGTTGCTCGAAGCTTATTTGGAATGACCAAACCACGCTTCTCGCGCCTTGCCCTGCACAACAGCAGACCCGGCGCGGCGGGGAAACTAATTGAGAACGCCCCCCTCCCATGATGCGCGAATACACCCCTCCGGATGCAATGCCTTTTCGCATCCAAATGCAGTTTATTGCCTGCCTGTCGGTATGAATTGCGGCTACTACAATCAACCCAGGTCTGCGATCGTTTCGTTGCTCACGAAGGTTTCAATCAGAAGGGTCGGAACATGCGATTCAAAGCGGTAGCCACCTGCTTCGCAAGCATCCTTCTGTGCAGCCAGGTGTGGGCGACCGACCAGGAGCAAAAAAAGGAAGTGGCCGAAGAAAAGGCGCAGGTTCTGGAGCAGAAAGCAGCAGAGAAGGGCAGCGAAGTTCCGGTGCCCAAATCCGAGGTCATCACCCCCTCCGAAGCGCAGGCGGTCGATCCGGCGGGAGTCGCGCCGCTGGAGGATGCCATTACGTGTCTTGCACGCAGTATCTACTGGGAAGCCAAAGGGGTGACTGCTGCCGACATGGAAGGCGTCGCCAGCGTGGTCATGAACCGACTCGGGCACGAAGGTTTTCCGGATACGGTGTGCGCCGTGGTCAAGCAAGGTTCCGAAAAGCATGCCTGCCAGTTTTCCTGGTGGTGCGACGGGCGTGCGGATCAGGTAAAGGAAGACGACGAATATGCCATCGCCAAGGAGATCGCGCGCAAGGCACTCAACAAGCAACTTACGGACCGCACCCACGGTGCCTTGTATTTCCACGACAGAACGGTGAAACCCGACTGGGCGAAGGAGTACATCAAGACGGGCGAGACCCGGAAGTTTCTGTTCTATAAACCTGGCGGCGGGACGGCAAAGTAGGTGCGAATCGCTTCGCACCACCTGGAGCCAACCCTCTACTGGCCGCTTATGTTACGGGTGGGAAACGCTACGGTGATGGTCAGCCCCTCGCGCTTCCAGTCACGGCGGATTTCGCCGTGAAGCTGGCCATGCACGGTCGCTTTGGCGAGAAGGGTGCCGAAACCGGTGCTGTCGGGTTCCCGGTCAATGAGCGGGCCATTCCTTTCGCTCCAGACCACGGTGAACACCTCCTCACTCTCGCTACAGGCAATATCCAAAAGCCCTTCAGGCAAAGAGAGCGCCCCATATTTCGCGGCGTTGGTTGCAAACTCATGCAACAGCAGAGCGAAGCTGGTGACTGATGCACCGTCAATCGTTATGTCAGGGCCGGTCACGAAGGCGCGTGGCTGGCTGTTATCCCCGCCATCGGCATAAGGCGCGAGAATGGTTTGTATGAGGGCATGCAATGTCGTTGGCTGCTCGTTACTCAAACCGTGCGGTATGGTCAGGGTATGGGCTCGCGCCAATGCGTTCAGCCGTGCGCAAACGGCGGAGGCGAGTTCACCGGGGGTCGTTGCCGAACGGGCGCTCAGTGAGACCACGCTGTTCGCCAGGGTAAACAGGTTTTTCACCCGGTGATCCATCTCTCTGATGAGCAGGCTCTTTTGTTCTTCCGCCTGTCGTCGCTCGGTGATATCGCGAGCGATTTTGGCCGCTCCGACAATACGGCCTTGCCGATTTCTGATGGGGGAGACGGCGAGAGAGATCTCGACCAGGCTGCCGTCTTTGCGCCGCCGGAGGGTCTCGTAGTGTTCGATGCGCTCGCCTCGACGGATGCGCGCCAAAATGCCGGGTTCCTCATCCCGCCGATCCAGGGGGATGAGCATGTCAATGGGTTGGCCGACCGCTTCCTCGGCCGTGTAACCGAAGAGTCGCTGGGCGCCAGCGTTCCAGTTGGTAATCGTGCCGTTCAGGTCTTTGGCGATGATCGCGTCGGCGGACGATTCGACCAGCGCGTCATGGATCAGCGCGGCCTCATCGGCAACGGTCTGGTCGGTCAGATCGATCAGCATGTTAACGGCGCCTATCAGGCCGCCTTCTGCATCGAATATCGGCGAGGGGCACGCCAGAAAACGAACGCGTGTGCCATCCGGACGTTCGGCGATGGCTTCAAGCCCTCTGACAGGACGCTGTTCCTTCAATGCCATGGACATGGGGCATTCATTGTGGGGCAGCGGCGTGCCGTCAGGCCAATAGAGCTTCCAGGAGCCGCAAAAGGTGCTCTCCCCAAGCGCCGGGGTCACTCCCCACAGCGCCACCGCTGCACGGTTGTAAAAGGTGATCAGACCCTTGGCATCAGTGGTGTAGATGGCCTCGGGCAGTGCCTCAAGGACATCGCTCAACCCCAGGTCGTGAAGGGACGGGGAGGTTTGCTCGCTACCTTCTGAGGGTGTACAGGTAGCTCCAATAGCGGTGTCGTCGTCATGGACAGGCCCTTGGCTCATTCGCAAACTCCATGCTGGTGGTGCCTTGGCACTCGATTCAGGTGATTCGGGTTGAAATACAGGATATAGCGATGTGGCCAGGTCCCGGACAGAACCTTGCCTCTAATTAAGGACAATTTTTGGTCGCGCACAAGAAACTTGATCGAAATTCGCTCGCTGCTGTCCGTACATTTTTACGCTTTCTTTACGGTAGGTGTTTTCCCCTGCGAGGATACTTGCCGCGTTTTTTTGATCGTCGACAGGCCTGCAAAACTCTCCAGGTCGCCTGAACGAACGGCATGACACCCATGGACTAATCTCATTATCAAGCCGTGGGGTTTCATGGCTGAGTTCCAATGTTTACCCGGTAGCCCCGCAAACCCTCTTGCTCGAAGGTGGCATGCCATTTATTTCCTTCAATCTCAGAGAAGCTACCCGTGAGCGAAACAGCGATCCCCGCCCATGAAAACTCCCACGCCAAAACATCAGGAGTGGGCTTGCTTGTCGCCGCGGTCGGCGTGGTTTATGGGGACATTGGTACCAGCCCGCTTTACACCCTCAAGGAAGTGTTCGCCGGCCACTATGGCGTCCAGGCCAATCAGGACGGTGTACTGGGCATTCTGTCGTTGATTTTCTGGTCGCTGATCTGGGTCGTCTCGATCAAGTACGTGCTGTTTATCCTGCGTGCCAACAACCAGGGCGAGGGCGGCATCATGGCCTTGACGGCACTGGCACGCCGGGCCTCGGCGCCGTATCCGAAAATGAGCCGGAACCTGGTGTTGCTCGGGCTGTTTGGCGCGGCACTGTTTTACGGGGACAGCATGATCACCCCGGCCATTTCGGTGCTCTCCGCGGTTGAAGGTCTACAACTTGCGTTCGAGGGCATCGGGCATTGGGTCGTTCCGCTGTCCGTTATCGTTCTGGTAGCACTTTTCCTGATCCAGAAACATGGCACGGCGCGTATCGGCATCCTGTTCGGCCCGGTCATGGTGCTGTGGTTCGTGGTGTTGGGCATTCTCGGTACATACGGCATTCTGCAACGCCCGGAAGTGCTGCAAGCGCTCAATCCTGCTTGGGCGGTGCGATTCTTCGTGGTTCATCCGGGGATTGGCATCGCCATTCTGGGCGCCGTGGTATTGGCATTGACCGGTGCTGAAGCGCTGTATGCCGACATGGGCCATTTCGGTCGCAAACCGATTGCCCGCGCCTGGTTCATGCTGGTGCTGCCTGGCCTGGTGCTCAATTACTTTGGCCAGGGTGCGTTGATCCTCGGAAACCCGGAAGCGGTACGCAACCCATTCTATCTATTGGCACCCGACTGGGCGCTGCTGCCGATGGTCGCGTTGTCGACGCTGGCCACCATCATCGCCTCCCAGGCGGTGATTTCCGGGGCGTTCTCACTGACTCGCCAGGCCATTCAGCTGGGTTACGTGCCGCGTATGTTTATCCAGCACACCTCCAGTCAGGAGCAGGGGCAGATTTACATCGGCCTCGTGAACTGGGCGCTGATGGTCGGCGTCGTGTTGCTGGTCATCGGCTTCGAGTCGTCCAGTGCGCTGGCGGCGGCGTATGGCGTGGCGGTGACGGGGACCATGTTGATCACGACCATCCTGTCCTCGGCCGTGGTCCTGCTGCTGTGGAAAACACCGCGCTGGCTGGCGATTCCGATGCTGTTGGGTTTTCTCGTGGTCGACAGCCTGTACTTCGCCGCCAACATATCGAAGATCTTCCAGGGCGGTGCGTTCCCGGTAATCGCCGGTATTGCCCTGTTCATTTTGATGACCACCTGGAAGCGCGGCCGCAAGATCATTGTCGAGCGACTGGACGAAACCGCTCTGCCGCTGCCGTTGTTCATCAGCAGCATCGGCGCGCAACCACCCCATCGAGTGCAAGGTACCGCGGTATTTCTGACGGCCAGATCCGATGCAGTTCCCCATGCGCTGTTGCACAACCTGTTGCACAACCAGGTGCTGCACGAGCAGGTGGTGTTGCTCACCGTGGTGTCTGAAGACCGCCCGCGTGTGCCTGCGGATCAGCGGTTCGAGATCGAGTCTTTTGGCGAAGGGTTCTTCCGGGTCAGTCTGCACTTCGGCTTTATAGAGGAGCCCGATGTGCCGCTGGCGTTGAGTCTGTGTCATTTGAAAGAGCTGGATTTCAGCCCGATGCGCACCACCTATTTCCTCAGCCGCGAGACGGTCGTCCCGACCAAGCGTATCGGCATGGCCCGTTGGCGCGAGACCCTGTTCGCGTTCTTGCTGAAGAACGCCAACAGCAATCTCAAATACTTCAATTTGCCGCTCAATCGTGTGATCGAGCTGGGTACGCAGGTTGAGATGTAGCGACTCATTCCTGTGGGAGCGGCGGTGCGCTGCTCCCACAGGGATTGCACCCAATCTTTAGCCTTGAAGTGCTTCCATCAGCACTTGCACCAACTGCCCACCTTGCGGCGTAGCCCAGCTTCCGGCGAGTTCTGCGATCAGCTGGTTGGTGGTGGTCAGCGTCACGCCGCCTTTATCCATCCGCCGCAGGGCGATGTCATCGGCCATTACACTCCTTCCATGCTGGAAGTCAGCACCACCGGCAATTTCAGAATGCTGGCCGCTTTGGCGAGCATCAGCGCGTTGCGTTTAAGTTCTTCGAACGGGATGGATTTCACCCAACCCATCGTTCCCACCTGGTGATCGATCAACAGCAGGGCGGCATTGTCGGCACTGAATTTTTCATACGTCATGATGATGCTCCTGGCGGTAGGGTTGCGGCATGGGGCTATCATTGATCAATCCGAATCCGGGATAAACCGGGTAAAATCGAAATGACTGATCCACTTATGGAGCAATAGCTTTGGAGTTTCTCAACGACATGGCGCTGTTCGTCGAGGTTGTGAAGGCGCGCAGTTTCCGCCGTGCGGCCGAGGCGATGGGCATGCCGAACTCGACGCTGTCGCGACGGATAAGTGGCCTGGAGAAAGAAATCGGGCTCAGGCTTTTGCATCGCACCACGCGCAAGATCGAGCTGACCGAAGCGGGGCAGTTGTACTTCGATCGCTGCAAACGCATCGTCGAAGAAGCCCGGCTTGCGCACGAGCAGCTCGGCGAAATGCTGGCCCGCCCCAGCGGTGTACTGCGGGCCTCTTTGCCGGTGGATTTCGCCAATATCTACCTGGCGCCGCTGATAGCGGAGTTTGCCCGGCTGTATCCCGGCATCAGCTTCGAGCTCGATCTGACCCCGCGTCAGGTTGATCTGGTGAGTGAGCCGATTGACGTGGTCATCCGCATGGGGGAACTCGCGAACTCGAACCTGATCGCCCGCAAGCTCGCCAGTTTGCGCCGCGGTCTTTACGCCTCACCCCGTTATCTCGAACAGTACGGCGATCCCGTCCAGCCCTCGGACCTGACTCACCACGAATGTCTGCGTCTGCGCGGAACCCGTGCTGAGCGCTGGGTACTTTCCAGCAGTGAAGGGCAGGAGGAGGTTGAGGTGGGCGGTCGATTCGAGCTCAACAGCGTGGGGATGATTCGACGTCTGGCGACGCTGGATCAGGGTGTCGCGTTACTGGCCGAAGGCATCGTTTTGCAAGACCTCGCCGATGGCACGCTGCGCAGAGTCTTGCCGCTATGGCAGGCTTCGCCCGTCTCGGTTTATGCCCTCACCGAGACGCGACTGTTACCGGCGAAAACCCAACGGTTTATCGAGTTTCTGCGTGAGAAATTGCAGGATGCTTAGCGGGTGGTGACTGCCTTTCACTGGGCAAGACACGCGGGAAAGCGGACGCTCAGCCTTCTCTCTAAAAGACCGCGAACAGAGTTAACGATGTAAGTTATGCCCGGCGGTTCGATCGTGGGCTTTAATGTCCGTGCTCACTATGCAGCCACGTTAGCTTCGACTCCGTACGAAGGTGGATTCGCCTGGCGGCGGGTTCAGGTTGCCATGCATTTGTCTAATCAAGGAAGAAACGACATTGAAAATAGCTTTCGGCGTCCTGTTGTTGACCTGTCTGACTACTCTCGCACTCGCTGACGAGAACCCTGTCGGCTTCCAATCTTCCACACTGACGGACTCGAACAGTGACCGCTCACTGGAGATGGCCGTTTGGTACCCCAGTGCAACTACCGCCGCCACGCAATTGATCGGCGATGATGTGGTGTTTGTCGGTGCTTCTGCCGTTCGTAACGCGCCGCCCGCTGCTGGCAAGCATCCCTTGTTGGTGCTCTCCCACGGATACAGGGGGAACTGGAGCAACCAGATCTGGCTTGCCAGTGCCCTGGCCCATAGGGGTTACATCGTCGCCGCAATCAATCACCCTGGCACCACCACTCATGACCGTAGCCCTCAAGCAGCGGCGCAGTTATGGCAGCGGCCCGTTGATTTGCGCCGAGTCATTGATAGGGTTACGACTCAACCAGAAAAATTCGGCTTGGTCGCCAATGACCGAATTGCAGTAGTGGGCCATTCACTCGGCGGCTGGACCGCCCTGGAGATCGCCGGTGCTCGTTTCGATCCAGACCGCTTCGCCCTTGACTGCAAAGCCCACCCGCAGTTAGCGAGTTGCACCGTCTACGAAACGATAAACCCTGCAAGCACCTCAAAATCAAAGGCCGCGTTGGCCGCCGATTTGCGCGATAAACGCGTCACTGCTGTGGTTACATTGGACATTGGCCTTTCACGGGGCCTGACCGATGAAAGCCTGGCCGCGCTGCCGGTACCAGCCCTGGTGATCGCTGCCGGCGTACCGTCGCGCGAGCTTCCTGCTGAGTTGGAGTCTGCCAACCTGGCCAAACGCTTGCCTGCGGCGACAAGCCGTTACGTCGAAATCAGCGACGCAAGCCATTTCAGCTTCTTGTCGATGTGCAAACCTGGCGCGCAGAAACTGCTCGAAGACGATGTACCAGGCGATGGCATCATTTGCCTGGATGGCGACGGCGGTCGCTCACGTGGGGTGATTCAGCAGCAGATCACATCGCTGATAGCAGAGTTTCTTCAGTCATCCTACAAAGAAGAAAGTTTGTAAACTCGTGCTAAGGGAACTGCTGCAGCTCAACAAAAAAACCGCTGTAGCAGTTTTGGCGCCCGCGCAATCTGTCAGATCGGTTGGGCAGGGATGAGCGCTCTGGGTTGGAAGCTATCAGTCGCGAGGGTTACGTAAATCAGCTCTCAGCGGAAATGATTGAGTCCTGACTGGCTTCAGCCGCCAGCTTCAATCGGTCAGCTTTACTAATGTATTTAGTCTTGCTTTTCGGAGCCAGTTTGGCACTGGCCTTTTTGGCGTTAGCCTTTAACAGCTGATTTATTTTTTTACGGCGATTCATATTTTTTGCTCGGTTTGTCAGTGCTTGAATGATACCAGCTTAAAATTTCAGGAAAAAATGATACCGGTTGCGGTGACCTGCGGATTCCACGCCGTCCGCAGTGGCTGTAGCTGCGGGAACTTCAGGGTACAGGCCAGGTCAATGGGGGCCCTGTATCGCAGATACCGAGCAGCGCTGGTGGCCTGTTTTATGACAGTGCCGTCCGAGATCAGCCGAGTCCACCCCTGATGCCAACTAAAAATTTTCTACCGGGTCTCATCCTGGCGTTCTGCGCCGTCGCGTCGCTTTGTTCGGTTGCTGCCGAGCGAAGGGCGACTTCGCAAAGTAACAGCGCATCAACCACCCTGATCGAAACCGCCTCGCGGCAGTATGGAAATGGCCAGTTGGACCAAGCCGCTGCCACGCTGGAGCGTGCCCTGCATATCCAGCCGAACAATCCAGCGACACTGCATTATCTCGGTGTGTTGCGTCTTCAGCAGGGGCAGTATCAGCAGGCTGAAACGTTGGCGGTGCGCTCGAACATGAGGGTTGGCAGCAACGTAGCGTTACGCAACCGCAACTTCCAATTGATCCAGGCGGCGCAGCAGGCCAACGCATCGAGCACCTCACCCAACGCCAAAGAGGACCAGGTTGCAGTACAGAAGGGGCTCGAGGAGGAGGCTCAAAGGCTCCGCGAAGCAGAAATGGCCGCTGCTGAACAAGCCGCTCCGAATACTGGGCGCGATGCTGGCAACTTCGCTCGCAAAATGCCCGAAGGAGAATTGCAATCGGCTTCCGTCGAGCCAGCGCCCACGTACGATGAAGTTGAGATTCCCCGCGGCCATTGGCCGCCTCCGGGTAAATGCCGAATCTGGTTTCCTGATCGCCCGCCCGGGCATCAGCCCCCACCCGGTAAATGCAAGAAGCTACGGCATCGGGTTCCGTTGGGAGCCTATCTGGTACACGGATGAGTTTCTGAGTGTCTTCTGGCGGGTCGGCGGCGGTCCAGCTTCGACCGTCGCGTCACATCAATTGTCAGACTTCCGTCTGTTCCGCCATTCCCAAGGCGTCATCGACCTCTATTCCCAGGCTAGCGACGATAGTAGCGGTGATCGTCCTCGTAGCGGTGCCGCATGGGCCGATCATCGTGGCGCTCCCAATAACGATGGCGTTCAGCTTCTCGACGGGCTTGCTCTCTGCGCCACTGTTCTCTACGCCATTCGTCTCGGCGCCAATCGTCTCTACGATCGTGCCAACGGCCGTCATGCCAGTATCGGTCGTCATGGGCCAGCAAGGGGCCAGGCTGTTTGCCAGCCATACTGGCCAAGGTTGGCCAAGGGTTGCCGGCGGCCTCGACCGGAGCCTGAACGGCTGCCACTTCAGTTGCGAAAACAGGGGTTGAGGTCTTCATTTGTGTTGCTGATGCGGAGCCCACTGCCGCGAACGCGAACAGGCCGAAGAGCACCATCCGTGGGTCATGGAATTTCATGAGCGAAGACAACCTCTGATTGACAATGGACGTGTGGCTATCTGACTGCGGGAAGCCTGCGAGGTCGCGCTTACCGAGGATGTGCCTGTCCACATAGACCGATAAAAAGAGAAAAGTTCTAGGACACCGCGGCTTAAATAGCCGACGACCTCATTGTTTGGTCTCTTTGAGGTTTGCTATCTAGTGTCGGCTTCTGGCTGTTAACTGCCTGCCAAGAACTGTCATAAGCGTCCCATTCATGGCTTGAAGGTCGCCTGTTGCTCACGTCCCCAGGGCCTGATCCGCGCTTTTTCGCCTCACCTGCCACTTTCGCCACACTCGGCGTGGATCTAAAGTCAGGGGGCGCATCCTCAGGGGACTTCCAGTCATGTACAGCTCGCTTGTCATACCGAGCACCGCTCGCCAATTGCATGACCGGATCTATGCTGGCGAGATCATTCGCTTCACTGACCTGCAGCCCATGAAGGCCCTGGTGGAATATACGCGTGCGTTCCTCGAAGACGCGCTGCATCCGTGGTCGCCGCAACAGATCCATCGCCATTTGAGCCACCCTGAGCAGACTGAGCGCTTTGCGAAAATTCAGAACGACTTCGCAGGCTCGGCTGAGGTCCAGCAGCGCTGGCAGGACGTCGTGCAAAGCCTTGGCATCGCCCCCGATACCCTGGCGTGCGATCGCCTGCATTTGCGTTTTCAGCCACATTGCGAGCCAGAGCAGTCGACACCGCGTGCCCGCACGACGGCCACCATCGCGTTTCACCGCGATACCTGGGGGTCGAATATCTATGCACAAACCAACTGGTGGGCGCCCATCTATCCCATCGCGGCAGGGCGTACCGTCGCCTTGTATCCAGGCCTCTGGCAGCGACCGCTGGGTAACTCGAGCGCAAATTTCGATATGCGCGCCATTTTGCAGCGATCCCATCGAGACGGCCGCAATGCCGTGGATGCCGACGAAGCCATTCCACATCTGTTGGAAGCGATCGACCCGCGGGAGGGGATTGCCGTCGATATCGCTCCGGGGAGCCTGATCGCCTTTTCCGGGGCTCATGCCCATGCCGGCGTCGGCAACAGTACCGGGCTGACACGCATCTCTTTCGAGACCCGATCAATACTGATCGCCGACCTGTTGGCCGGATTGGGAGCGCCCAATGTCGATGGTCACGCGCCATGGAAGACTATTGGACTGTTTCGCCGAATGAACGATGCGCAACGCCTGAACGAGATCCTTGGCTGCGGCTTTATCGAGCCCTATCTGCGGCCAGCAGAGCCCTGATGCTGGCGCCGGTAGTTGCTTGGGGAAAGACCGGTGTGCTTGCGGTGAAGCCATTGCCGCGGTCCGGCGATCCGGCAAGCCCGCTCCCACAGAACTGGTGAATCGGACCGCGGTCCGGAAAAGAAACCGCGGCGACCGATCAATCAGGCGGCGGGGAGCAGGCCTTTCTGTCTGGCGACATGGGTCGCCATTGCGTCCATCAACTCCGGGGACAGGCAGTCATAGGGTTCCAGGCCGATCGATCGCAAGCGCTCGCGGATAGCCTTCATTTGCGCTGGCGGCGTGCCGGTTTCGATGATGGAGGACACGAACGCCGCAAATCCCGGCGCAGCCCATCCGCGCTGTGGCGAAAGCTCGGTGTGGACGAAGTCCAGGCCATAAAACGCATGGTCCTTGTTCTCGATGCGCCCAAAGAGATGGGCGTGACACTGCTTGCAGGCGTGGCGTTGGATGGTGGCGGATTCGTCGACAATCTCCAGTTTTTCGCCGTGGGCAATGACGCTGACCTTATCTCGAGGCACCACGGCGATAACGGCGAATGTCGCGTTTTTGGGTTTCCAGCATTTGCTGCAGCCGCACGCGTGGTTATACAAAGTTTGTGCGTCGATCTTGACCTCGACCTTGTCGGTCGCACACAGGCATTGCAGGGTGCCACCTGTGAAATTCGCGGCGGCGGGTTGGATGCCATTGTCCAGTGCAGGGTGAAGTTGCAAGGTGCTCATGCTGGCGTCTCCGTTTCAGGGTGTCAGACAAAAGTGCCTGGGGCCGTGCCCCAGGCCGGTAGTTCATCGGAACTCGATGACGGCGCAGATCGATTTGCCTTCATGCATCAGATCGAACCGCGGCGGATTTCAAAAAGGGCACAGTGCATAAACGAGTGACCTCCTTCGGTGCGACCGGTTGGTTACCCAGATCAAGAATAGTCTGCAACCGATTACTGGCTGCCAGTCAATTGTGTCCAAAGAATCAGGGACAATTCATAATGCTGTCCATCTCCACTAACGCCTCCAAGATCGACACCCATGCCTGAAGAGTTCGAAGTCCCCAGCCCACACGAGCAACACATTGAGCACACCACCCATCATGCGCATGCACAAGGCGACAGCTTTGCCAGCAAGATTGCGGTGATGACAGCCATCATGGCGACCGTCGGCGCCCTGATGAGCTATCAGGCCGGCTCAACGGAGAATGAGGCGGCCATGGACAAAAACAACGCCGCCATCCAGAAAACCGAAGCAGCCAACGAGTGGAGTTACTACCAGGCCAAGTCCAGCCGGCAGAACCTGTCGGATCTGGCAAGCCATCTCCCAGGGCTGGATTCCGCCCATTATGTTGCTGAGGCGCGGCGGTACGGGGAACAGAAGGAGGAGGCGCGCAAGAAGGCTGAAGCATTCGAACAACGGGCAAGGGAGTGGGACGAGAAGTCAGAGCAGGCGTTGCATCAGCATCACCGCTGGGCCCAGGCAATGACAGCGATTCAAATAGCAATTTCACTGGCGGCCATTACCTTGCTGACGCGTAAGGAATGGCTCAAGCGGATCTCGTTTGGGGCCGCGGGTGTTGGCGTCATGTTGGGCTCGCTGGCTTGGCTGCATATCTAAGCGAGGCGCTCAGAAGTTCGCCTGTCGAATGCGACTGCTGAACGATTTAGCCAATCTGTTGCATCGACCGGTTGAATCCACAGCCAAATGCAGACGTTCGCCGTTGGCTCCTTACACCCCGAAAGGGGGACATCCCACCAGGAATCAAACCTTATTTTTGCCCAATGAATCAGCCCATGTATTGGCGAATCTATACAGAGGGAAGAACGACTCCGAAAGCTCCATACCCAGTGGAGTGAGCCCGTAACCGCCCTCGTTTGACTCAATGAAACCTGCCCCACGAAGTTCGTTGACCCTACTTTGCAAGACAGTGGGCGAGATATCGCCACACACACTTCGCAGTGCACGGGAACTGAGTGAACCGTGCTGAAGCTCCCAAAGGATCCTCAACGCCCATTTCTGTCCGAGCACATCCAAAAGTGCCATGATTGGGCGACGCCCACTCATCATTTGCAAACCCAAGCTGTGATCATCATTCATGCATATGGCCCTTGCTCGCTACAGATAATGTAGCAAATACTAGCGCTACACATTTGATAGCGAAGGGTACATCATGACTCGAATCAAAACACTCGAAAAACCCTACACGGAAGGCCTCCAGGCGACGTTTGACAAAATAATGGGAGAGGGCGTCCCACCACTGTTGTTGTTCACCACCATCGCCACTAGCGAAAGGGCATGGCGGAAGTTCACGGCTGGTTCACTGCTGGATGGAAACCTGCTGACGCTTCGTCAGCGGGAGCTAATCATCAATAGGGTCTGCGCACTTACCGGATGCGAATATGAGTGGGGTGTGCACGTTATGGCTTTCGCAGAGCGGGCCGGATTGACGAGAGACGATATCGGCCACACCTTGGATTATCCGCTCCGGGCGGAGCACTGGACGGAGGAAGAGGCGGTGCTGCTGGCTACTATTGATGCCCTGCACAACCGCGCTACCTTGACTGAAGCGGAATTTCAGGCCACTCGACGATACCTCGATGATGATCAAATCCTTGAACTGCTGATGCTGGCGGGCTTCTATCGAACGGTATCGTATATCGCCAATAGCCTGACCCTTGCCCTTGAACCAAACGCGGCGAGATTCCGTGATTTTCGGCATGAAGCAGCGCAATCGTCTTAGGCTGACGACTCGCTTTCTGGTCATGAGCTGCCCCCGCGAAGGGCAGCTATGGGTACGGATACAGCCCTTGGTGACAGGCAGAGATCGGCCATGAGCGGTCGTTCACCTAGGCCGGCACTTGCTCGCTAAAATGTCCGATACACTCGCAACTGCCATTCATTTTTCGAAAAAAATACTGGTCATTTGGCAACCGTCAACATGCTATTGACGGCTTCTGTATGCACCCAATGCAAAGCGTTCTTGCCATCGACACGGTTACTGTCGTGGGGCTCAAGATTCATTTACTGTCATCACTTATTCATCGCGGATACTTAGTGCTTGAAAAGTGGATCGGAGTTCACGGAACGCTACTATTGCCTTGTCGACCGCAACTGAAGGGATGCAGTCTTTCCTTCCGTGACTCAAGTCGTTGCGCAGACTGTCGCTCCGAACGGTCACAAGCGATTTAATGAGGCTACGCACATCAGCGGATTTTGCGACTCCTACTTCCTTCAAAAATTTAAATCGCTGAAACGCCGACGGTGGATTGGCTGAGCGAGGTGTATCGATCGCAACCGGCGCCGCCTTGAACAGCTCGCAGGAAACGCAAATCGATTCGCCCAACAAAAAACGACTAAGTTTGTCGGATACCTCGAACTTCTCACATAAAGAGACTAAGAAGCAGTCAATCATTGCCTCTGCAGCGGAGTTCAAAAGATAGTAGGCCCCAACCAAGTTTTCGGTACCTCGTTGGATCAGCGCCTGGGCATACAGATTTTCATGCATCGCCATCTCTCCGACCGACAGTCGTTCGGTCAAGAGCTGACATTTTTCTGGAGTAACCTGCTGCCGAGACAGGGTATCTACCAGAGAGAATCCCCCAAAGGTCAACGCAATCGATAGATGGAATGTGGCACCATCCCCGTCGTACTGTGTAGTAGCTATATTTCCGATGTCGCGCGATGAAGCCATGACAATTCGAAGCGACTCGTCTACCAATTTCGATTCCAGCACAACCCGGTTCACGACCGAGAGCGCAAGACGTCTATTCCATGGTTCCGTTTGGTCGCTTTCGATATTGGGGCCGCTCCAGTAGTTGTCGGTGCAAGTGAACCCTTTTGCTGTGACTTCCACTCGTGAGAAGTGCCGGTCGTCCACACGAGAAGACACGTCGTCAGCGACGAAGCCCTCGACGGAAATAGTCATTTTTCCGCCCGGATGCGTTACTTCGTACTTACCATCGGGTAAAGGCAGAGCAAACGGAAGCTTGAAAGCTACAGTGAAGTAAGGGTCTTTCCCCGCTTGGATGAGACCGACCAACCCCAAGAGTTTTGTATTTTGTTCGTCTAACGCCGAAGGGTTGGGTGTAAAAGTAGTACATCTTACTAGAAGCTCTTCGGCCGCCCTCACTTCATCAATCGAGCATGTATTCTCATAATATTGAAATATCACGGCTTTCAGATTGTGCTGCATCAAGCACGCGTGGTTGTGATATCCAATTGGGGGTTCGGAATGAATGTTGGGTGCGACAAGCGCCATATACTTAGGAAAAATGCGCGTGAATTCATTGTAGAGATTAGCTTCGGATGCGCTGTATAGCGCATAAGCGAGATTGAGTAATACTTCGGCAAAATGCCCTGAATTCTTATATTTGGATGGGAGCTCTGTCGTTAGACCTACCCTCACCGAGCTCAGATAATCTTTCTCTTCCCAGAAGGTACGAGCCTTGGGTATTGAATCGTTTGTCACTTGAAGCCCTTCCCACGATATTCATTTACGGAATGGTAATATACAAGCAATCAACACATTGAATAGGCCCGATCCCGTAGACGCTTTCGAGCGCCTCCTTCTGGTCGGTTGCAGTCAATCGCGAGAGACCACTTTGGGTCGATAGCGGTCGTCTATAATAGGCTACTTTGAGACATTTTGTGCCCCTCCCTGTCTTCAGCAGCAGACGTCCTATCGCATAGCAGCAATCGATAGGGCCCCAGATGATGAGCTCAATGGCGCCCACTCCTACCGATTCCATCAACGACTTGATTGGCCGCTCTGGGTCCTGGCAATACTGGATGCGTCGCAGGTCTTTGCCGAACTCATCCTGAACGTCCGGCGGCAGGTCCTTGTATTCATGCTCAGCAGCACTCACATACGCAAACTTCCTCAACAGGCTACTCGCAACGAAACATAAAGGAATTGTGGGCGGCAAGAATGCCGGTGGGGGGAAACTTAGCGCAGTCGCTTGCGATTGACGGGAATAGAAATGCTTCGCGGTGTATGCCTGAAATATCGTGTTGCTTTTGCGTACTGCTGTGAGATCGAGCATCAGCGAGGCATTGGGGACATCCCAACCCTCGCTCGGTGATCGAGGGCACATCCGAACTGGTGTTAGCGGGGATGCTGATCCGTTGAAGTCGATCAGTGAATACCGCACTGGTCGAGTCGTGCGGTGGTCGACCATCGCCACAATGACGGCTGAATGCCGAAAGGCCATGCCTATCATATGGAGGTTGGCCGAGTGCCTCGGCCATCATTAATGGCTAATAGCCATTATTTGATGTATAAACTGCGTACAAGTCCTAGCATGCGCATCGACGTTATGCTGCGCACAAAGGGGAGTTTCCTGCTCAATCTAGACAACACTTCAAACATTGAAATGTGTACAGGTATTCATAAATGAAAATCAAGTGTGGCATCGCACTAATTGCTCTAATTCAATGCACGAACTCAATGGCTGTCGCTGATCTGAATCCACAACTGGATCGCGCGATGAAATTATCCATAGAGACATCCAATGCGATATGTGGGCAAGCACCACTGGCTGGCGAAACCACTAAAACCACGGTCCAAGGCAATATAGACGCCCAACTCTCAGGACTCGCAAAAAAATTAGCAAGACTGGGAGTCTCCCTTTCAGCCGACCATACAAAGGAAGCACACCAAGGTGTCTTGAAAAACCAAGTTCTAGACGCAATCAAGAGCACGCAGACCTGCAAGCTCGAGGTATTAAAAACCATCACGGCACACCTCTCAAGCATGCAAGATAAAGAAGAAGCGGCACATTCACAAACCATTACCAACTCCAAGAATGCCAACAACTTCAACAATGTCAGCAATAGCCCTATCAACATCAGGACGAACTGAATTGAAAACGTTGACCGCCTCGATATTACTTATCATTTCCCTGCCTGCGCTAAGCGCCGAAAAACAGGAAATAAGAAGCTCCAACTGCGCCAACAACCTCCAGGATATAACCGACTCTCCGATCAATATTTACTGCCAACTGCCTCCACCCACAACTATACAAGATGCCTATCTGATCGCCACCCACCCGACTACGCTAACGCTCGAATCCATGGACTTTTCGAGCACCATTTATGACGGCAATCGTGAATTTCTTGCTGCCACAATAAAAAATGTCTCAGAGCTACCGGCACTGAATACAAAAATAAGCTTGGCCATCGAAATTCCAGGTAGCCCCATAGCAGATTCCAAAGTCATTAAAACCGAAAAAAGTCGCTTTTACGTTGCCGCCGGAGGCAATGGCATCAAGATCAGCAAAGGTCAGTCAATTGCACTACCTCTGGTATCGGTGAGGGATATCAACACCTTGATAACTGCCAAATACATACCGGAAGGCTACTGCCTTTACGATGCAAGCGTCACACACTCCAGGCAACTCCAAAACAACAGGACAAACACCCCGCTACGCGAAACGCGCAGCTTAATGCTCAGAGTAAAGGTTGAATACAAAACCATCTTCAAGGAAAAAAACACAAATTACGTCGCTTTTTTCGTGAACTATGCAAAAGAAAAACAACCGGGAATGGTCTGGTACTCTAGCAGGAATGAAATCGACAACCTGACTTGCTTGAATACCGGCCGATATTTTTAATATTGACGCTCATCACATTCTTCAACCGCTTTTATGGGTACGCCCCCAAAAACATATTAAATCAATCGCTTATCCATTATAAAAGGCCCCTCAGCAGAAGGCATTTCATGCCCGGCCACACACCGAGGTACCCCGCCAGCCAGTACCTATCGATTGTGTCCCAGGAAGTGGTGTAACTCATCGTGGCAAAGCTACGATCTCTCGGACGAGGCCCACTGTCATGAGCGACCGCCTGATGCTTGCTGGTGTGCTCTGGGTACTCTGCTTCGGTGCTGCGTGCCGAGATATAGCGGAGTACTTCGGCCCATGGTCAACGGTATATCAACGGTTTCAGGGCTGGAGAAATCAGAGGACGTTCGTTCAGATATGAAGAGATACGGAGCGAATCGCCCCGGCTTCGTAAGACACTGTACCCTCAAAATCGAGCCTCTTTAGACGTCCGCTTTTGGCCGACTTTTGCCTATCGCCACCGTCCGCTCTGGGTCGATTCTGTGGGATGTGAGCTTTAAGGTTGAACGAGTAAAGCAGCCGTTCCTGCCCACTCGATAACTGTCCCATCATGCTGCGTGCTTCCCTGCTGGCCAATGCGAGAATTTTGCCGCAGGCCAGACGGGGGAGCTACTTTTTCAACAGAATCGGCCGATTTCTGCCTGTCATAACTGGCAGAAATCGACCCCCAAGGGTCCAATACCGTGTCGACCGGCGACAAGGCCAAAACGGCTAAGTCTGCTAGCGTTGAGTGCTTTGGGAGCTATAGAAGGCACTGATAATGCAGATGTTTAAAATCGAGGCGAACGGATTGAATCAGCTCCGTGAGGCTCTGAGTCAAGCCGCATTGCCCTTTGATGATTTAAGCGAACCGGGTAGGCAGTTTTTCCGTTTTGAGATGGACGGAAAATGGATTGCATATGGCGGGCTGGAGGGTTCTGGTCAAGACATGCTGCTTCGCTCACTAGTCGTTAGTGATTCGCATCGTGGGAAAGGGCTTGGCAAAGCTGTGCTGTCAGAGCTGGAACAATATGCTGCCTTCCAGGGGGGGCATCGGTTGCACTTGTTAACTCAAAGCGCGACTGGATTTTTTACAGCCAACGGGTATGAAATTTTCAATAGGGGTGAAGCGCCGGTCGCTATCAGTCAAACCGTCCAGTTCAAGCATTTGTGTCCTGCAGCGGCAACCTATCTAAGAAAGTCGTTAGGTGCCGCGGTTGTTACGGAGCCGTTCGTCGGTTCGCGCTAATGGACGGAATCCGTCAGTCCGCACTTGGCCGATTTTTGTCAATCGCGACGGGCAGCTATCGAAAGCAGCTATTCGCGACCGACCACTTCTGACTCATAGTTACCGGTCACCACAGGCAGAAATCGACACAAAGCTGTCTTTTTAAAGTATGAACCGTTGCTGACATTTCAAAGCAATCTTCGTCTATGTTCCTATTTCTCACAGTTCAAAACATGGGGGTTGGCTCGCCCTGATTAGGCTGCCCAGCGTAGGCCGGCGACACTCAACAGTATCAAGCCGATCCAGACAAGCTTCCAGAACGATACCGCATCACCCAACCAATATATTCCGACAATGGCTGTGCCGGCGGCGCCGATTCCGGTCCAGACTGCATAGGCAGTTCCTACGGGCAACACCCGCAACGCCATCGTCAACAAGCACAAACTGCCGGCCAACACGATGACCGTGCCGACCAGCAGCCAGGGCCGTTCAAGGCCATTTGCAGATTTCAACCCGATTGCAAAGAAAACCTCCAGGAATCCGGCAAGGATAAGCAGTAGCCACGATGTGTTGTATGTCATTCGATAAAACCTGTATGGGCAAAAAAAAAGCGAGCCGGTGAAGGCTCGCCAAAGGGAGGTAAAAGGTCAGTTGGCCAGCAGTTTTCCGCTGAACAGGCTGATCAGGGTTTTCACCAACAGCACGGTCAGTGCCACAGTGAGGAACAGCAGAATCACGGCAGCGATGATCATCAGCAGGATGTTGTCCTGAGCATGTGCGTATTTCAGTGCCGCATTGCTCAGGGCTGCGATGGGGAAGCTGATTGCCCACCACGAAGGGGCAAAAGGCACATCGCGACGGAACACTTTGAAGCTCAACACTACGAACAGAAACAGGCCGAAGAAGAACAAAACGCTGGCAAACCGGTCGATCTCGCCGAACACGTTGGTATACGCCAGAAAACCTACTTCAAAGGGTGCAATCAGGACCATCAACGAAGGCACCATACCTTTGGCCAGGGGGGCCTCGTGCACCAACCGCGAAAAAATCCGGGTGAAGAAAACCAGCGCCAACACCGCACCCACCGCGAGGGCAAACAGGTTGAACTCCGTCACCCATGGCATAGACATGTGCGCGCCGGTGACCGCGATATCGAGGGTGGCAACACCTGGAATCAGCCAGGCAGGTACGGCATTCAACGAGTCCTGATTGCCCGACAACAGACGGGAAACCACCAGGCCTGCAAGCAACACGGTCAGTGCGCTGCCCAGAATCCAGAGCGCCTGACCGAGCATTTCACTGTGAGGCGCCGCGACGGCCGACAGCAGTAACAGTGCGATGGTGACGGTGCCAAAAAAGTTGCTGGCAATTGGATGGTTGAACTCGGTCTTCACCGCACCCGGGTGTTTCAGCCATTTGCCCAGGTAACCGAGGGTCAGCAGAACGAATACCAGACCGGCCAGTGCGCCAATTGCTTCACCCAACATGCCGCCGATACCGAAATACTGACCACTCAAGCGCCAGGCTAGTCCCAGGCCGGCCAACCCCATCACTGAACCGAACAGATTGATGGGCAGGTTTTTAATGGACGTCGTGCTGGCTGGTATCGACTGAGCTGCAGCGACGGTGGGGATGTATGCAGTGTTCATGGTCGTCTCCTGCTGGACTGAATGTGCTGTTGGGGCTATTTTCGGTCCAATGGGTTTTGGCTGAAATAGGCAGGTTACGATGTATTCAGCCAATGATTCGACGAGGACAGACATCATGCGCATAACCCTCCTGGCATTCCCCCGCGTGCAACTACTGGACATCGTCGGCCCAGCCGACGTCTTCGCCGAAGCGGCTAAACAGCTGGGTAATCAACGGGCCTATCGGGTCGAAGTCATCGGTACCGACAAGGGCATGATTAAAGGCTCAAGCGGTTTGCAGCTTGGCATCGATAAGACCTTCGAGACCTATAAGGGCAGGATTGACACATTGCTCGTGGCCGGCAGCCCGAACATCGACGAAATTGCCCTGAACCCTGCGTTGCAGGAGTGGCTGCGCCAGCAGGCCAAAACCGCGCGGCGTATCGGCTCGGTCTGCAGCGGTGCTTTCGTGCTGGCCGCCGCTGGCCTGCTCGACGGGCGCCGTGTCACGACTCACTGGAACTCCAGTGCGAAACTCGCCAGGGAACATCCGCAAACCCGCGTCGAACCCGACAGCATTTTCATCAAGGACGGCAATATCTACACCTCGGCCGGGGTCACGGCAGGAATGGATCTGGCGTTGGCGCTGGTAGAAGAGGATCACGGCAGGGAACTGGCGCTAAGCGTCGCCCGTGAAATGGTGATGTTCTTAAAGCGTCCTGGCGGGCAATCGCAATTCAGTGCGCAATTGGCCGCGCAGACAGTTGAACGCAGTGTGATCAGGGAGGTGCAGGAGTATGTATTACAGCACCTCAAGGCCGACCTGAGCGTACCCGTATTGGCTGGTCGTGCTGGCATGAGCGAACGAAACTTTGCCCGAACCTTCAAGGCGGAAGCCGGCTCCACCCCGGCCGAGTTTGTCGAGCTTGCCCGCATCGACGCGGCTAAGCGCCTGATCGAAGACTCGGATGTATCACTCAAGCGCCTGGCCGATACCGTCGGCTATGCCAATACCGATGGATTCAGAAGGGCATTCATACGGCGTCTCGGGGTGGGGCCGAGTGATTATCGGAGACGGTTTTCAATCGTGTGATATAGAAGGGCACCGCTAAGTTTCAGCGACACTGATAGAGCAGCTAAAATGACATTGTGATAGCTATCGACATGTACATTTATTGATTTGCTTGCTTCCCGGACCTGATTCATCTGCGTGGGAGACAGCACTTCAACGTCTGCTATTGGCCGAGGCTGTGTAAAAACGTTTTTGAGCGCGACAGGTACTCAAAACCGGACTGGAAATCGTGCTTCTACGCGAAATCCACATCTGCTGACGTGCCGATAAACTTCAGATTTAACGTAGACGTGCACACTTCAATTTTGGCGAAGCGTTTTTACACACTCTGGGCCGAAAGCGGTCCTTCGATGAACGTCCGTTCTTGGCCAGCCCCCTTCGATACCGGCGCATTTATCGCTGCCGACAGGGTTTCTGGCAGCGTATAAGAGGCCGCTCCCGGCAGCCCAATCCTCAGAGCGACCTGCCTAAGCGCCATACCTCTAACTTCGCAACCCCCTCAAAGCAACCGTTCAATGGCAGAATCTCCTCAACTTGATCGTTTTGGAGAACACCATGCTTCGTGCGTTTGAACGAAGGCTCGACCCCTTTCCTCCTGACGAGGTACCACCGCCACCCGACGGCCTGGCTCGCTTCCTGTGGGCCTGTACGCGGGGAGCCCGCGGTTACATTCTTGCGTTTGCGCTGCTCAGTGCCGGTGTGTCGATTTACGAAGCCTGGCTATTTTCCTTCCTCGGGCAGGTCGTGGACCTGCTCTCGACCTGGCAGGCAGGCGGTGAAGCGGCTGCGCAGGAAAGTCGCGTGTTGTGGGGCATGGGCATCATCATGGTGACCAGTGTCGGGCTGGTGGCGTTGCGCACCATGGTGCAGCACCAGATATTGGCGATTAACTTGCCGTTGCGGCTGCGCTGGGACTTCCATCGCTTGATGCTGCGGCAAAGCCTTTCGTTTTTTTCCGATGAGTTTTCCGGCCGGGTCACCACCAAGGTGATGCAGACTGCGCTGGCGGTGCGCGACATGCTATTCACCCTTATCGAGATCGCGCCCGGGATCGGGGTGTATTTCATCGCGATCATCGCACTGGCCGGCGGCTTCGCCCTGAAACTGATGCTGCCTTTCATTGCCTGGGTCGTGTTGTTTGGGCTGGCCATGTGGTACTTCGTGCCCCGCCTGGGGAAAGTCGGGCAGGAACAGGCCAATGCGCGGTCGATGATGACCGGGCGTATCTCAGACGCCTACACGAACATCACGACGGTGAAGCTGTTCTCCCACTCCAATCGGGAAGCGCATTTCGCGCGTGCAGCGATGGAGGATTTCAAACAAACCGGCTTTCGCCAGATGCGCCTGGTCAGCCAGTTCGAGATCGTCAACCAGGCATTGGTGGTGGCGTTGATCATGGCGGCGGGGGGTTATGCCCTGTGGCTATGGCACCAGGGTGAGGTCGGCGCAGGTGCCGTGGCGGCAATCACCGCCATGGCGCTGCGCATTAATGGCATGTCGCACTGGATCATGTGGCAAATGACCTCGCTGTTCGAGAGCATAGGCACCGTGCAGGATGGCATGGCAACCCTGACCCGCGGCCCAAAGGTGCAGGATGCGCCGGACGCGGGCGTCCTGGTGACCTCCGGCGGCGCGGTCACCTTCGATAAGGTGAGCTTCAACTATAACGGCGAACGTCAGGTGCTCGATGGCCTGAGCCTGCACATCCGTCCGGGCGAAAAGATCGGTCTGGTTGGCCGCTCTGGCGCCGGCAAATCCACGCTTATCAACTTGCTGCTGCGCTTTTATGACGTCGACAGCGGGGAGATTCGCATCGACGGCCAGAACATCGCACAAGTGACGCAAGACAGCCTGCGCGGCTCCATCGGTATGGTCACGCAGGATACCTCCCTGCTGCACCGTTCCATTCGTGACAACATCGCCTATGGCCGCCCCGATGCGACCGACGCGCAAATCCGCAGCGCCGCGGCCAATGCCCAGGCTGATGAGTTCATCAGCCAACTGAGCGACCGGCAAGGCCATACCGGTTACGACACCCTTGTGGGTGAGCGCGGCATCAAGCTGTCGGGCGGCCAGCGCCAACGCGTCGCGATCGCCCGGGTGATGCTCAAGAATGCCCCGATCCTGCTTCTTGACGAGGCCACCAGCGCGCTGGACTCGGAAGTCGAAGTCGCCATACAGGAAAGCCTCGATGAAATGATGCAGGGCAAGACTGTGATCGCCATCGCCCATCGACTGTCCACCATTGCGGCCATGGACCGGCTCATCGTCATGGACAACGGACGAATCATCGAACAGGGCACCCACACCGAATTGCTCGGGAAGAACGGGATTTATGCGCGGCTGTGGCAGCATCAAAGCGGCGGGTTTCTGGGTGAGGATCGGGAAGTGGTCGAGGCTATGGATCAGGTGTGAGCGTGAAGAGGGCGCAGCAGGGGGCGATAGGGGCGGGCCACGACCATTGCCACTCGGCAAAGGCTGCTGTCGACCCAAAGTGGGCAGATCGGCCCTGACTCGGATCGGTCTGTCGATGGCGGTTAGAAACACCAGTCCTCAGCATATACGACGCGACAGAATGGTCCCGCCAGAGTCGCATTGTGATGAGCGACAATCTCTTCAGCCTTCAGCGCAGGGGTGCTGTTGCAGGTGTGGCCGTCGGCGATCAGCACTGCATCGAATCCAAAATCCCGTGCAGCGCGGCAGGTGCTGTCGACACAGTATTGGGTCTTCATTCCGGTAATGACCACGCCCTGAGCGCCACAAGCTCGTAGCTGATCGGCCAGACCAGTCTTGGTGAAGGCGTTGGGTCGGCTTTTCTCGAAGATCACTTCGTCGCCCTGTAGCTCCAGTTCCTCCACCAGTTGCGTCAACGGACTTCCAGACTCGATAGGCGAACCAGGTGGACCAATATGGCGTGCGAGAAAAATTGGCGCACCTGCACGCCGGGCTTTACTCAACAGGTTATTCAACGTGTCTAGCAGCGCTTCGCCAGCCCACGGTTTATCCGGACCATGAAACAACCCAACCTGCATATCGAGAATCAACAGTGCATACATAGTGCTTTTCCTTGCGTTTGGACCAGCGACACAAGGGCAAAAGAAAAGGCCCTGTCCATCGCTGGCGGGCCTTTGAAGTTCGTATGTTATTGGCTCACGACACCTCTCACGACCCGCCTCTGGCGGTCGTGGTAGTCGTGGTCAAGGCAATTCGTGGCTGATTCATAAAGCTGACAGTAGCTGCACGGCACCGGGTTGGCAAATGAGCGCATGAAGGTGAGGACTGATTCACGATCGTTAAGGTTCGCAATTGGCCGATAGCCGTCCGCTGTAAAGCGCAACTATCGGCCCCGGATCGAAAACGTGGTCAGCACAACAACTTCTGGTAATAGAGCCGGGTATGTCCTGGTGGATAGTCTGCCAGGCGTCCGAATTCGGAGTAACCCAGTTTTCGATAAAAACCGGGAGCCTGAAAGCTGAAGGTTTCCAGCCAGATACCAATGCAGTGTTTTTTCTGCGCGACTTCTTCAGCCATGCGCATTAGCCGTTCTCCGATACCCTGACCGCGCATTGACTCGGGAACGCTGACAAGATCGATGAGCAGCCATCGATAAGAGATCTTGCCGTACAGCCCACCAATAACTTCGTTACTGTCAGCGTCTCGTAGCAACAGAGCAAAAGTTTCATAGGCGTCGTCCCCACCGTTGGCCAGGTTATGGGCCAGCAATGGGGTCAAAATTCCTAGTCGCTCTGCTTCAGTCGCATTTTCCGAAAGCTGGATTTCTACAGACATGGCGCTCTCCCTGAGCAGTGAGTAACGGGGTCAACAAGGTATGATTCTTAAGTCCTGCGCGTAGAGCAATACTTCACAATGAGTTGAGTGACCGCTGCCACAATCGCCTGATCCGCTTCAGGAGCGCTGAACAAGCGAAACTGCGCATCCGGCAAATCCGGCAATCCTTGTTCCGCCCCAAGAACCGCCAGTCCTTGCCCCAACTGGCTGACTGGCATGGGCGCTACCGCAAAGCCAGCAAGCGCTGCGGCTCGCAATCCGGCCGTGCTGCTGCACAACATCGCCGTTCGTTGGGCGATTCCCGCCCGAGCCAGTTGTGTCAGGGCCACCTCGCGATAAGGGCACGGCTCGGGGAACAGGGCCAGCGGCAACGGCGTCGGTAACTCGGTGACGGGCTGCGCCGACCAGGCCCACACCAGCGGTTCTTGCCATAGCAGCAGCCCCGTGTCGCTGGTTTCGCACAGAGAGCCGATGACCAGTTCCAGATGCCCTTGTTTCATCGAGGCCAGCAACGTGCCCGGAATGCCCACCTGCACGTCGATCTCCATCCCCGGGTACTGCGCCGCGAAATCCTGAAAAGTCCGCATTAATCGCGATTCGACAAAATCTTCGGATACCCCGATCCGTAGTCGCCCGTGAAACGGCGTGCGTGTCAGTTCTGCCCAGGCATCACGGTTCAGCGCGAGGATGGTGCGTGCATAAGCCACCAGGCGTTCGCCATCGGGCGTCAGTTGTTGGGAACGGGTGGTACGCCTCAACAGGGGTTTACCAATCTGTTCTTCCAGTCGCCGCACGTGCCCACTGACCGCGGACTGGGTCAGGTGCAGTTTCTCGGCTGCACGGCTGAAGCCTTCTTCATCGACGACCGTGACAAATGTCTTGAGTAGCAGAACATCGAACATAGTTTGATATGTGATTAATTGGCTATTTATTTACGATTTATATTCCAAATGAAACTATGTTGCAATGTTTGCCGCCCCCCCATCTCCCATTACCCGAGGCGTGCCATGACTACTCTTCTGCATATCGAATGTTCCCCGCGCAAACAGCGCTCGGCCTCCCTTGAAGTCGCCCGCAGCTTCATTGCGCGCTATCAGGAAAACACCCCGGACACCGAAATCATCACCCTCGACCTTTGGAACATGGCGTTGCCGGAGTTCAATGATCAGGCCATGGAGGCCAAATACGCCGGACTCAATGGCACGCCCTTGACCCCGGTACAACAAGACGCTTGGAACACCTTAAAAGATCTGGCCGCGCACCTGCACAGCGCGGATGTGCTGGTGATGTCCGTGCCACTGTGGAATTTCAGCATCCCGTACAAACTCAAGCACTTCATCGACCTGGTGTCGCAGAAAGACATCCTGTTCAGCTTCGATCCGGAGCGCGGTCTGGAAGGCATGCTGCACAACAAGACCGCTGTGGTGATGTATGCCCGCGGCCTGGATTTTTCGGCGCAGTCGATCACCCCGGCAGAGCGCTTCGACTTCCAGAAGCCCTACGTGGAAGCCTGGCTGAAATTTATCGGCGTGACGGATGTGCACTCGGTGACTGTAGAGAAAACTATCCTGGGGGAAGACGTTGACCTCGGCGCGCGTGAGGTCGCGACTCAACAGGCCAGAGGATTGGCGGATAGTCTTGGTCGTTGACGCTTCCACTGCACCGTAGGTTATTCAACGCCCAACGGGATATTCAAACCCAGCTTCACGGTGCTCATCGAAACAAGGGTTTTGAAGCGTTTGACGTTATTGTTCTCAAAGAACAGCTCGCGGGTCAGGTCGGTGTACTGCTGCATGCTCCTGACCGCAACAGCGCCAGCAGGCCTGGTTGCGAATGCACAAGCCTTGCTAGCTCCTGGCACGGGTAAAAAACTCTGCGCTGTTTAGATCGATTATTTCTTTCGGTTCTTTATATAGCGCTGGGTCGAATATCCATAACCGATAAAACCACGTCCTCGCTTTGATTCTGTATGCGATGAAATCGATAGGGGCGCTACAGCAGACAACGGCGTCCCCGCCACGGCACTAAAGCGGTTTCAACATCAATTTCTGCTGCTCGGCCATCATCTTGTCGTCCCTTCGCCAGTCCTTAGAATCCGCCCCCATCAGCTTCGTCCAACTATCGAATCGCTTAGGGAGTTACACCATGATGAACGCCATGCAGATGCCAATGCCGATGATGAACACCAACATGTCGATGATGCCAATGATGGGCATGCCGATGATGATGGCGACCATGAGCTGCGAAATGATGGACGACGGCATGATGTGCAAAATGATGCCGGCTGCTGGCATGGATATGGCGATGTTCAAGAACAGCGCTGAAATGATGCAGATGATGATGAACTGCGGCATGCCGATGATGATGCATTGCGGCAACATGAGCATGATGTGCATGTCTCAGGCGAGCATGGCCATGCCAATGATGAACATGATGATGCCAATGATGGGCATGCCGATGCCGTCGATGAAGTGCATGATGGAATGCACCATGATGGCCGACGGCATGATGTGCAAAATCATGCCGATGGCTGGCATGAACATGGACATGATGAAAAGCTGCTGCGCCCTGATGATGAAAATGATGAACGATTGCAGCATGCCGATGATGATGAGCTGCAACGGCATGCCAATGATGTGCTGCACCTGCTGATCCTTGGCAGCAGACATTTAAAAGCCCCCGCGACCTGATGGTTGCGGGGGCTTTTTCATTCTGGCGACACCACAGATCCCACAAGGGATCTCGGTTCGGCGCGATGGAATTCAGTCCAGGCGTTCTGGGTAGGTCACCACCAGATAAGCCACAGCCTCACTGTCGGCGGGGTTGCGATAGCGGTGGGGCTGGTCGGCGTAGAACAGGATCGAGTCGCCGGTGGACAGCAGGTAGCGTTCATCGTTGACGCTGATTTCCAATACGCCCTGTGACACCACCAGGTTTTCCTGCACACCGGGGCCATGGCCCTCGGAGTGGTCTTCGCCCAACGGGCTCAAACGCAGTTCGTAGAATTCCGATTGGCGTGCCACGTCGAACGGAAACAGCGCGCGGCTGACGAAGGCGCCACTGGCGCTGACCAGGCGTTTGCTCTGGTTCGCTGACAGCACGGCCACACCTTCGAAAGCCCGGTGCTCGAGAAACGCCGCCACCGAAACCTTCAGGCCTTTGGCAATTTTGCACAGCACTTTGATCGACGGCACGCTGCGTCCGGATTCGATCTGCGCCAGCATGGCCCGACTCACGCCGCATTGTCGCGCCAGAGCGTCGAGGGACAAATGACGCTTGCCTCGCAGCCGTTGCAGGTTCTGCGCGACCCGCTCGCAGATCGGGTCTTCTTCCAGTTGTTCGAGGTTACTCAAGTCCGTCACGGGTTCGCCTGCGCTCACCAGAAAGCGCGAGGGTTGCTGCGCGTTCATGCGTGACGGGTCTCGGTCGATTGGGCGGCCTGGATCCACTGAAAGGCCTGCAGGCCGGCGTTGCGTGCGTACATTTCCCACATGGCCCGTGCCCGTTGCTGAGCCTGTTTGCGTTTGCGGTAGCTGGCGAAGTCGATGAGGTTGTCAGTCGGATTCATGGGGCACTTCACTGTGGTGATGAATGACGGGATGAGCTGAGAGTACGCGGATATTTTTATAACGATAAATACTGATTTTGTATTTATTAATGCTCTTTGGTTCTTATGATTGGCCGCGTCAAAGCCCTCGACTGCTCCTGATCAACTCATAGGCCCGACGCACCAGCGGGTTCACGGTGTTGGGCCGAATCCACAAGTGGTAGGTCACGTCCGGCAGCCGTGGCAGGCCATCGTTTTCGCCGAGCACGCGCATGTCCGGGCCAAGCATTTCCATGCTTCTGGGCGTGACGCCCAGCCCGGCACGCGTTGCGGCCTTGATGCCGATCAGGTTCGACGCCAGGTACGCCTGGCGCCATGGAATGTTGGCGCGCTCCAGCGCCTCCAGGGCGTAGCGACGATAGATACTCGGTTCATCCACCAGAATCAGCGGCAAGGGTTCTTCGGGCGTATGAATGTACTGCGCCGAGCAGATCCACCACACCGGCGAAGTGCGCAAGGCGAAGCCTTCGAGCGTCGGGTCTTCGCGGGTAGAGATCACCATGTCGACCTTGCCCCGGTGCAGGTCATCCATCAGAAACGGGCTGCGGCCGACATCGATCTCCAGGCGCAAGCGCGGGGCCGAGCGGGCGATGTGGCTGAGGATCGGCGGCAGGATGGTGTCGGCGATGTCATGGGGCGAGCCGATCCGCAGCACACCGCTCAAGTTGCTTTCGCGCAGGGAGTTCAGCGCATCGTCGTTGAGCGAAAGCATCTGCCGCGCATGACGCAACAACTGCAAACCGGCTTCGGTCAGTTGCTTCTGGCGTCCGCGCTTCTCGAACAGACTCACCCCCACTTGTTGTTCCAGGCGTTGCATGTGCTGGGTGACCGAGGATTGTGTGCGGGCCAGTTGCGCGCCGGCCTCGGCAAAACTGTGGTGATCGACCACGGCAATGAAGGTGCGCAGTAATTCGAGATCGAGGGTAGGTGAGGTCGGCATGGCCATTTCCGGGCTGTTTTTATATCAGGGCTGCAAACATAAACATTACATTTGTTTATGTATTTTTGGCGATATTTTAGTGCTAATGCGGTAACTACGGGCGCTGTGAGGATTTTCGCTTAGCAGAAATACGGCAAGTTATAACGATATTAGATATTTGAATTTCCGTTACTTCAGGACTGTACCTAGGATGCCGCCTCATCAGGTCGGGGAACGCCGATCATCCATGAGGGGAAATCCATGTTGCTTGAGCGCTCACCTGTAAAACGATGGTTGCCTGTGATGCTGGGCGCCTTGATCTCATTGGCTACCAGTGCCGGGGCTCAGGCTGATGCCACGCTGGACAAGATCCAGCAACGGCATGTGCTGACGGTGGGGGTCGTACTGTCCGGCGGCCCCTTCGGCAGTATCGATCCGGGTACTCAGAAACCTCGGGGCTTGAACGTCGACCTCGCTCAGGAACTGGGTCGGCAGTTGGGCGCCGAGGTGCAACTGGTGCCGGTATTGCCCGCCAACCGCGTGCAGTTTTTGCAGCAGGGCAAAGTGGATTTGTTGATCGCCAACATGGAATGGACCGCCGAGCGCGGTGAGATCCTCGGTTTTGTGCCAACGCCTTTCTACCGTGTCGGCGGTACCGCGGCGCTGCTCAAGGACAGCAAGATCACCCGTTGGGAAGACCTCAAGGGCCAGCCCGTCTGCACCTCCCAGGGCAGCAGCTACATCAAGCCGCTCACCGAGCTGGGTGTGGAGATCAAGGCGTTCAAGAGCTCGTCGGAATCCTTGCTCGCGCTGCGTGGCAACAACTGTGTCGCGGCGGTGCATGACGCCACGCTGATCAACCCGTTGATCGCCGACAACGCCGAATGGCAGGGCTATCGCGCGCTGAGTCCGGAGCTCAACCCGGCCCCTTCGGTGATCTGGACCCGACCTGGCGAACGCGATACCCAGGCCCGGCTCGACCCCATCGTCAAGGAACTGCACCGCAGCGGCTGGCTGATCGACGCCCAGACCCGCAACCGCATAACGCCCGCGTCACCGGCCTTGGTGGAGTTGCAGAAACAGTTCCAGGCCAACGGCGCCTGAGCGGTTCACCTCATTGTTTTCAATAGACCGCCGACGGATTCGGCGGTCGTTCAAGGTAGTCGTGCATGAACCGATATTTTTCCGCTAGAAGCCTGGCCATGCTGTGCCTGGCAGGATGCGCCGTGCTGGGCGCCAGCCTCGCTCAGGCCGATGCCACGCTGGACAAGATCGAACAACGCCACGCGATCAGCGTCGGGGTGATGCTCAGTGGTCCGCCGTTCGGCACCCTCGACCCCAAGACCGGCGAACACCTGGGGTACAACGTCGAACTGGCTAAGGGCATCGCCGAGGCGCTGGGTGTCGAGGCCCAGACTGTTTCGGTGCTGGCACCCAACCGGGTGCAGTTCCTGCAGCAGGGCAAGGTCGACATCCTGATCGCCAATATGCAGTTCACCGAAGAACGCGCCGAGATTCTCGATTACGTGCCCACGCCCTATGAAGAAGTCGGTGGCGCCGCGTTGATTCGCAAGGGTGCGGGTATCACCCAGTGGAGCGACTTTAAGGACAAACCGGTGTGCGTGTCCCAGGGCAGCAACTTCATCAAGCCATTACAGGAAACCTACGGCGCGCAGATCAAGGCGTTTCGCAGCCAGTCCGAATCGCTGTTGTCGTTGCGCGGCAATGGCTGCGTGGCGGCGGTGCATGTCAGCCCGACCATGCATACCTTATTGAGCGATGCCGAGTGGGCCGGGTATGAAATTCCGCTGCCGGGTGACTTGATCCCGTCGAACTCGGTGATCTGGATACGCAAGGGCGAGCACGATACCCAGGCGAAGCTGGATGCCATCGTGCGCGACTGGCACCGCAGCGGCTGGCTGATCGAATTGGGCGAACGCACGGGCATGGCACCGTCGCAAGCCTTGCGTGACCTGCACGAGCAATACCGCAACGCGGCACCGCTGGCAGTGCGGTCATGAGTCGACCGTTGTTCGTGGCCTTGCAGCAACTGCTCGGCGCCCGTCATGTGCAGACCAGCGAAGAGGCCGCGCCGTACCTGACCGACAAACAGGGCCGTTACGTGGGGCAGGTGATTGCCGCCGTGCACCCGGCAAGCACCGAAGAAGTTGCGGCGGTGGTGCGCGCGTGCGTGGCCTGCGATACGCCGGTGGTGGTGCAGGGCGGCAACACCGGGCTGATGGGCGGCGCGACTCCGGACGCCAGTGGCCGCGCGGTGTTGTTGCTGCTCGACCGGATGAATCGCGTTCGGGCAGTGGACACCGACAACGACACCCTGACCGTCGAGGCGGGCTGCATTCTGCACACCATTCAGGGCGTCGCCCGCGATGCCGGGCGCCTGTTCCCGCTGAGCCTGGGCGCCGAAGGCAGCTGCACCATTGGCGGCAATCTGGGCACCAATGCCGGTGGCACGGCGGTGCTGCGCTATGGCAATACCCGCGAATTGACCCTTGGTCTGGAAGTGGTCACCGCCCAGGGCGACATCTGGAATGGCCTGCGCGGTTTGCGCAAGGACAACACCGGTTACGACTTGCGCGACCTGTTCATCGGCAGCGAAGGCACCCTCGGCATCATCACCGCCGCCACCCTGAGACTGTTCCCGTTGCCCAAGGCCCAGGCCACAGCGCTGTTGGCCTTCGACTCGCTGGCCCAAACGGTGACGTTCCTGTCCCATGCCCGCGCCGGTTTCGGTGCCAGCCTGACCGCGTTCGAACTGCTCAGTGCCGGGTGCCTTGCGTTGCTGCGCGAGCAATTTCCCGAAGGCCCACAACCCTTTTCCGGTGCCCGTCAGCCTTGGTTCGCGTTGTTGGAATTGTCCGATAACCACAGCGAAAGCCATGCCCGCGAAGCGTTTGAGCAGGTACTGGGCGAGGCCTACGAGCAGAGCCTGCTGGCCGATGCGCTGATCGCCGAAAGCCTCGCCCAGAGCCAGGCGTTTTGGCTGTTGCGCGAGAACATGAGCGAGGCGCAGAAGCGTGCCGGTCGCAATATGAAGCACGACATCTCGGTGCCGATTTCCCAGGTCGTGGCATTTGTCGCCCATACCGATGCGCTGTTGCAGCGCCATTTCCCTGGTGTGCGGCATTACACCTTCGGCCATCTGGGCGACGGTAACCTGCATTACAACGTCGCCCATCCGCACAACTCAACGGTCGAGGCGCACATGGCCCATTACGCAGCACTCAGCCAACTGGTGCACGACAGCGCCCACGCTCACGGCGGCTCCATTAGCGCCGAGCACGGTGTCGGCCAGCGCAAACGGGACATGCTAGGGCGCTACAAAAGCCCGGTGGAACTCGACCTGATGCGCCGGATCAAGCAAGCGCTGGACCCGAACAATCTGCTGAACCCCGGCAAGGTTTTGAAGGGGAGTCAGTCATGACGCTTCGTCTGTCCAAACGCGTACAGCGCGTCTCGCTGTCGGCCAATGCCGCCGCGAAATCTCAAGCCACGGCATTGCGCGAGGCTGGTCGCGACATCCTCGACCTGACCACCGGCGAGCCGGATTTTGACACCCCGGAGCACATCAAGCAGGCCGCTTATGCCGCCATCGCCGCCGGTGCCACCAAGTACACGCCGACACCGGGCGTGAAGGCCTTGCGCATCGCGGTGCAACGCAAACTCCAGCAGGAAAACCAGCTGGACTATCCGCTGGAATCGATCGTGATTGGCAACGGTGCCAAACAGATCATCTTCAATGCCTTTGCCGCCACCCTCGACGACGGCGATCAGGTGCTGGTGCCAACGCCGTACTGGCCGTCGTTCCCCGACAGCGTGCGCTTCAATGGCGGCGAGCCGGTGTTTATCGAATGCGGGCTGGCGCAGGGCTGCAAACTGACGGCCGAACAATTGGAGCAACGGATTGGCGAACGGACTCGCTGGCTGATCCTCAACGGCCCCGGCAACCCCAGCGGCGCGGTGTACAGCGCGGCCGAGCTGCGTGCCCTGGCCGAGGTGCTGCGGCGCCATCCCCACGTGCTGATTCTGCTGGATGAGCTCTACGAACATATCCGTTTCGACGGTTTGCCTGCCCAGAGCCTGCTCAACGTTGCGCCGGATTTGCAGGCGCGCAGCCTGCTGGTGGGCGGGGTGTCCAAGACCTACGCCATGACCGGTTGGCGCATCGGTTTCGGCGCCGGACCGCAAGCGCTGACCCAGGCCATGACCGTGGTGCAATCGCAATCCACCTCGGGCGCTTCCTCGGTCGGACAAGCCGCCGCATTGGCGGCATTCGAAGGTGGACTGGATTTCTTGCGGTCGCAAGTCGCGGCCTATCAACAACGCCGGGATGCACTGGTCAGCGCCTTACGCGAAGTGGATGGTCTTGAAGTGCTTGAACCTCAAGGTGGTTTCTTCGTATTTGTACGCTGTGTCGGGTTGTTGGGGCGCTATCGCCCGGACGGTCAACGTCTGCAAAGCGATGCCGACGTCGTCGCGTATTTGCTGGAAGAGGGCGTGGCCGGCGTGGCGGGCAGCGCTTATGGCTTGTCACCGTGGTTTCGCTTGTCCATCGCTACTGCAACTGAAACCGTAGCCGAGGCAGGACGACGCATCGCTCAAGCCTGCAGGCAATTGCGGGGCGAACCATGAGTCATTTGTTGGAGCTATTCGTCCACTGGGCCGCCGGATTCGGCCTGAACTACGGCTTTGTGCTGGACGCTTATCAGCGCGGAACCCTGGAGCAGGGCGCGCTGACCACGGTGCTGCTGTGCCTGTTCACCATCGTCGGCAGCCTGCTGGCAGGCGTCGGTTTGGCGGCGATGTTGACCTCGGGTAAACCCTGGCTGGCAAAACCCGCGCGGGTGTTCGTCGAAGTCACCCGCAACACGCCGACGCTGGTGCAGTTGTATTGCGCATTTCTGGTGCTGAACATGCTGCTGACCCAGGCCGTTGGCGCGGCCAACCCGCTGACGCCGTTCGCCTGGGTGGTGATCGTGATTTCGCTGCACAAAGGCGCGTTTCATGCCGAAGCCTTGCGCGCCGGGATCGAAGCGGTGCCGGCGGTGACGATGGAGGCAGCCAGTTCGCTGGCGTTCAGCAGCCGCCAGTTGTTGTGGAATGTGCAACTGCCACTGGCCTTGCGCTTCGCCTTGCCGTCGCTGATCAACAACCTGATCGACCTGGTAAAAATGACCGCCGTCGCCTCGGCCATTGCCGTCGGCGACATCACCTACGCGGCGATCATGATCTGGACCCAGAGCGATAACGTGTTGGAGCTGATGATTCTGATCCTGACGTTTTTCGGCCTGCTGAGTTTTACCGTCAATTGTGTGGGTCGCCTGCTCGAAGCGCGCCTGAGGATGCCTGGCTATGGCCATTGAATCGTCCGTCACCGCGCCGCTGGCCTGGCCGCGTCGGCATGGCGGCAAGTTGCTGCTGTTGGTGGGGGCCGTGCTCTGGCTGGTGTATTTCGCGCCGCACAGCCCCGTACTCAAGGCTTTGCTGCAATGGTCGCCGGCCTTGGTCGTCGGGTTTGGCCAGAACATTCTGATCAGTCTGGTGGCGATCGGGCTGGGCTCGTTGCTGGGGTTGTTGGTCGGTGCCCTGACGTTGTCGCCGTTGTGGCTGTTGCGCTTGCCGGCGCGGATCTGGGTGCAGATTTTTCGCAACGCGCCGTGGCTGGTGCTGATCTATTTCACCACCTATGTGTTCCCGTTCGAGATCCACATCGGCAGCACTTATGTCTCGTTCCCGGACTGGGTCAAGGTCACGATTGGCCTGGCGTTGCCGGCGAGCGCCAATGTTGCGGAGATCTTCCGTGGCGCCGTCGCCTCGATCCCCAGTACCCAGTGGGAAGCGGCGCGATCCCTGGCCTTCACTCGCGGGCAGATTTTCCGCTCGATCATCCTGCCGCAGTGCTTCAAGCGCATGTTGCCGCCGTGGATGAACCTCTACGCGGTGATCACCATGGGCACCGCACTGGCGTCTTTGGTGGGCGTGCATGACGTGATCGACACCGCGCAAATCGCCAGCAACACGGTGAACCTCACTGGCTTCACCGTGGTGATTTACCTGAGCCTGCTGGTGCTGTTCTTTGCTTACTGCTACCCGATTTCCCGACTCACCCAACGCCTGGAGCGACGTTATGCCTTCTACTGAAACCGTCGCCGAGCCCTTGGTCAGCCTGCGCGACCTGCACCTGTCATTTGGCAGCAACCCGGTGCTCAAGGGCATCGACCTCGACGTGCATCGCGGCCAGGCCGTGTCGATCATCGGCCCGTCCGGCTCCGGCAAGTCGACGATCCTGCGCTGCATCACCGGCCTGTTGCAGCCCCAGCGCGGGAGCATCCGCGTCGGCGCCACCGAGGTTCACACCCTAGCCCAGGAAAGTCAGCGTATCGAATTGCGCAAGCGTGTGGGGTTTGTGTTCCAGCAGTACAACCTGTTTCCGCATTTGTCGGTGCTGGAGAACCTGGTGATCGCCCCGCGCAAAGTGCTGGGGCGCAACCGCGCCGAGGCCGAAAAAGACGCCCGCGCCCTGCTGGCCAAGGTGCGCATGGAGCACAAGGCCGATGCTTATCCGGGGCAACTCTCCGGCGGTCAGCAACAGCGGGTGGCGATTGCCCGGGCGTTGGCCATGCGCCCGGAACTGATTCTGTTCGATGAGGTGACTTCGGCCCTCGACCCGGAAACCGTTGGCGAGGTGCTGACGGTGATTCGCGAACTCACCGAAGAGGGCATGACCTGCGTGCTGGTGACCCACGAAATGCGCTTCGCCGAAGAGATCAGCGACATCGTCTACTTCACCGAAAACGGCGTGATTGTCGAACGCGGCAGTGCCGAGCAGATCTTCCAGCACCCCACCAGCGAACGGACCCAGGAGTTTCTGCGTCACGCCCTGGGCGATCCGGGACGCCGTCCCCGTGTCGCCAACGATCCGTATCTGTTGAGTAACCTGAGCCGCTACAGCCTGTCCGTCTAATACCGAGGAGTCTGTTCATGAGTACCGATAACCGTGCCGCCGTCATCGAGGATTTCCTCAAGAAAATCCGCGTCATCCATCAGCGTGGCGTCGACCGCGCCGCGTTGACGGAGATCGTCGCTTTGCTCGAAACCCTGGCCGAGCGCCGCGATCTGTTCAATTTCGACGCGTTCCCGGCGCCCGTGCCGGGGCAGGGCAGCACCGCGTTCCGCTACCGTCTGAACGACGATGGCGACACGCCGACGTTGTACCTCAACTCATTGTTGCCGGGTAAAAGTACGATCCCGCACAACCACGAAACCTGGGCGATCATCAGCGCCATCGAAGGCCAGGAAATCAACTACGTCTACACCCGTGATGATGAGGGCCGCGAGCCCGGGTTCACCACGTTGCACCTGGAAAAGGAAGTGATCGTGCAACCCGGCACGTCGATCTCGTTTCTCGGTGAAGACCTGCATGGCATCTGTGTCGAAGGTGAGCAACCAACCCTGCATTTCCACCTGTATGGCTTGCCGCTGGAATCGCTCAACGGCCGTTACGGGGTCGAGCCCGACGGGCGCATTCTCAATTACAACGCCTCGCAAATGGCGCCGTCGATCAAGGCTTACACATGAATCGGACCGTCACCCCACAGCAACTGCAGCAATGGCTGTTCGACGGGCAGGAAATTGCCCTGTTTGATGTGCGTGAGCATGGCCAATATGGCGAGGCTCACCTGTTTCACGGGGTGAACCTGCCCTATAGTCGCCTGGAGCTGGAGGTCCGACGCCTGGCGCCGAATCCTCAAGTGCGGCTGGTGATCTATGACCAGAACGGCGGGGACATCGCGGCGCGTTCTGCCCGGCGTTTGCAGGCGCTGGGGTACAGCCGCGTGCATATTCTCGACGGCGGTGCCGATGCCTGGAAGGCGGCAGGCCTGCAACTGTTCGCGGGTGTGCATGTGCCGTCCAAAGCCTTTGGCGAGTTGGTGGAAGAAGCCAGTGATACGCCGCATGTCACCGCCAGGCAGTTGGCTGAATGGCAAGCCCGGGGCGAGCCTCTGGTGGTGCTGGACGGTCGGCCGTTCGACGAATACCGCAAGATGACCATCCCCGGTTCTGTCTGCTGCCCGAACGGCGAGCTGGGCTATCGCGTACAGGATCTGTTGCCGGACGACAGCACGCCGATCGTGGTCAATTGTGCCGGTCGAACCCGCAGCATTATTGGCGCCCAGACCCTGATCAATCTGGGATTAAAGAATCCGGTCTACGCCTTGGAAAACGGTACGCAGGGCTGGTACCTGGAAAATTTCCGGCTGGAACATGGCAGCACCCGCCGCTATGCCGATGAGGTGTCATCGAAGACCTTGCCGCAACAACGCCTCGCCGCGGCACAACTGGCCGAGCGGGCCGGGGTAAAAACCGTTGCGGCGGCGCAGGTCGAGCAGTGGGCAGGGGAGGCCGCACGCAGTTTGTTTTTGTGCGATGTGCGCACCGCCGAGGAGTTTGTCGCCGGCAGTCTGTCGGGTGCGCAACACACGCCGGGTGGGCAGTTGATTCAGTCTACCGACCTGTACATCGGCGTACGTCAGGCGCGGTTGGTGCTGATCGACAGTGATGGCATACGGGCGCCGATCATCGCCAGTTGGCTTCGGCAGTTGGGGCATGAAGCTTATGTGCTGGAGGGAGGGCTGAGCAGCGGTCTGGCGTTGCCGACGCATGAGACGCCCGCACACGAAGCGTTGCCGGTCACCACGGCACAAGCCTTGGCCGATGAGTTGAAGGATGACGCGGTGGCATTGATTGACCTGCGCCCGAGCAGGACCTTCCGTAAAGGCCATATCGCCGGCTCTCGCTGGTCGATTCGTTCGTTGCTGGCAAGTGAAGTGGCCGGTGAACAGCGACCTCTGGTGTTGCTGGCCGATGACCCGCAGCTGGCCGCGTTCGCAGCGTTGGAATTACCCGATGTTCAGCGTGCACAAACCCGGCTGTTGAGCGGCGGTGTTGACGCCTGGCGCGAGGCGGGTCTTGCGTTGCAAGAGGATGCCAACACGCCGCCTGATCAGCAGTGCATCGATTTTCTGTTCTTTACCCATGATCGTCACGCCGGCAACAAAGACGCGGCGCGTCAGTACCTGGCTTGGGAAATCGGCCTGTTGGCGCAAATGAGCGCAGACGAAATCGCCAGCCTCAAACCGCTGCGTGCGCCGTCTCAAGCGACTCGTGATGCGCGGGTGCGTACCCGTCTGGTGCAGGCGGCGCGTACCGAAAAGGGCAGTGGCAGCCGGGGTGTCAACGTGCCGGTCACTCGCCTGAGCACAGTGCTGTTCGACAACCTGGCGCAAATGCGCGATGCCCGTGCTCGCCGTGACCGGGAGCGGGTGCTGAGCTATGGCGCCCGGGGTAATCCGACGGCTTTTGCCTTGGAAGATCTGGTGACGGAACTGGAGGGCGGTTACCGCACCCGACTGTTCGGCACCGGACTGGCGGCGGTCGCGCAGACGTTCCTGGCCTACCTGCGGCCCGGCGATCATGTGCTGATCACCGACGCGGTGTATGCGCCCGTGCGACGTCTGGCCCGCGAACTGCTTGAGCCGTTCGGTATCCAGGTCAGCTACTTCGCGCCTGACGGCAACGGCCTGCAAGCGCAACTGCAAGCCAACACCAAAATGGTCTACACCGAAGTGCCCGGCTCGCTGCTGTATGAACTCAGCGACCTGCCGGCCATCGCCGCGCTGTGCAAACCACGAGGCATTCTGCTGGCCGTCGATAACACCTGGGGCTCGGGCTACCTGTACCGGCCGCTGACGCTGGGCGCGGACATCTCGATCATGGCGTTGACCAAGTACCTGTGCGGCCACAGCGATGTGGTCATGGGCAGCGTCTGTACCCGGCAAGAAGTCTGGCAGCCGCTGGCGTCCATGAGCGACACCTTTGGCATCGCCGTCAGCCCCGACGACGCCTGGCTGGTGCTGCGCGGCGCCCGAACCCTGGCGCCACGCCTGGAGGTGCACGAACGCCAGGCCCTGGAAATCGCTCATTGGCTACAAGCGCAACCGCAGGTGAAACGGGTGTTCCATCCGGCGCTGGCCGATCATCCCCATCATGTACTGTGGCGGCGGGACTTCACGGGCAGTAACGGACTGCTGTCCTTCGAACTGCGCGATGCCGACGCCACGTACGTAGAGCGCTTCATCGATGCGTTGCAGGTGTTTGGTCTGGGCGCGTCCTGGGGCGGCTATGAAAGCCTGATCACCGTCGCCGACACCCAGGATCGCAATAGTGCGGCAGATCGCGCATTGAACCCGGTGCTGCGGTTGCACATTGGCCTGGAAGATGTCGACGCGTTGATCGAGGATTTGCAACGCGGGTTCGCCGCGATCGCGGACTAGGACTTGCGCAGCACAAGCAACAACAGCGCCGCAGCCGCCAGCACCGCCCCGGCGATGAAAGTGCTGGCGGAGCCCGAGGTTTCCCATAGCGCGCCAGCCAGTACGCTGGCGATCAACAGGCACACGCCGCTGATCAGATTGAACAGGCCGAACGCCGTGCCCCTGAGATGTTCAGGCGCGGTATCGGCGATCAGCGTCGCGAGAATGCCCTGGCTGAACCCCATGTGCAGGCCCCACAGGGCCACGCCTGCCAGCATGGTCATGATTGAATCCGCTTGCGCCAGCAGCAGGTCCGCCAGGATCAGCAGCCCCATGCCGACACACAGCAACTTGGTGCGGCTGATCCGGTCGGACAGCCAGCCCGCCGGGTAGGCAGACACCGCATACAGCAGCGACATGACCACCATCACCATCGGCACCCAAGTGGCCGTCAGGCCTGTCTGCTGCGCTTTCAAGACCAAAAAGGCCTCGCTGAAACGGGCCAGCGTGAAGAGCCCGCCAACAATCACCACCCACCAGTAACCCCGGGAAAACTCCCGCAGAACCTTCCAGTGGATAGGCGAGCGAAAGGTGTGTTTCCCGGCGACATCGGTCGGTTCTTTGACGCCACCGACAATCAGCACCACCGATATCACCGCCGGGATCACCGCGAACCACAACACCAGATGGATCTGCCCGAGCCAGAGCATCAGCACGATCGCCAGAACCGGACCCAGAATCGCCCCCACGGTGTCCATCGACTGGCGCAAGCCGAAGCAGGCACCACGGATTTCGGCGGGGGCGACATCGGCGACCAGCGCATCGCGCGGCGCGCCACGAATGCCTTTGCCGATGCGATCCAGAAAGCGTGCGGTAAATACCACATCAACCGAGTGCGCGAGGGGAAACAGCGGCTTCGACAACGCCGCCAGACCGTAGCCCATCAACAGCAGGCCTTTACGCTGGCCGATAAAGTCGCTGATGGCGCCGGAGAATATCTTGACCACCATCGCCGTCGCCTCGGCGATGCCTTCGATCACCCCGACGGTCAAGGCGCTGGCGCCCAAGGTGGTGACCAGAAACACCGGCAGCAGGCTATGCACCAGCTCGGAAGACAGATCCATGAACAGGCTGACGAAACCCAGGGCCCAGACCGTGGAGGGGATACGCAGTGAGGCTGGTCTGGGTTTTGCGAGGTTGTCCATGCTGGTTTCCGGGGTTGAATGCTTACCGATTGTTGATGTCGGCGATCAGCCCTTAAAGATTCTGACTCAAGAAGATCAACGTATTGCCATGCGCCTCGGCCGCAGCCCGTTGGTTGTAGCTGTCGCGGTGCGAGCAGTTGAAGCCATGTTCGGCCCCCGGATAGACCTCGATATCGACGTCGTCGTTGAACTCGAAACGCTCGGCGATTTGCTTCACGGCATCGATGGGGATGTGGCTGTCCTGTTCGCCGAAGTGCATCAGCAGCGGCACCTTGATTTCACTGGCTCGATCCAGCTGGTTCTGAATGCCGCCGCCGTAGTAGGCGATTGCCACATCGACGAAACCGTTGGCCGCGGTGTTGTACGACAGCATGCCACCGAAGCAGTAACCGATGGAGGCGATCCTGCCGTCGAGCCCGGTATGCGTCTTCAGGGTATCGATGGCCAGTTTGATGTCAGCCTGGGCTTTATAGCGGTCGGTGGCGTTCATCAATTCGACGGCGCGTTTCCAGCCGGCTTCGTCGTAGCCCAGTTCGATACGGTGGCCGTGGCGCCAGAACAGATCCGGCGCCAGTACTAGATAGCCGTCGGCGGCGTATTGCTCGGCAACCGAGCGAATGTGTTCGTTGACCCCGAAGATTTCCTGAATCAGTACGATCCCCGGCCCTTTACGGGTGTGGGGGATGGCCAGGTAAGCGCCGAAGGTGCCTTCGGGGCTGCTGATTTCGATCCATTGGCTGGTTACGCTCATGATGGCTCCTTTACACAAGTTGGATGGGGTATCGAGACGCTGGCGTCTCAGCGGTGACTGCGCCGCCAGAAGAGTCGAGCCAACAACGCGTCCATGCTGAGTTTGCCGGCCCCCGAGAACAACAACGGCATGAGGGCTGCGAGGTAGATCAACGGCAGCTTGAAGTTGCCGTGGCCCTTGTTGCTGATGGCATAACCCTGGGCAAGTTCACTCAATGTAGACCAATCGGCCGGCCAGTGGACGGCAGCGGTCGCGACGACTGTGACCACCACTAGAATAATCGCCGAGAGCCGTGTCCCGAGGCCTGCCAGCAAAGTGAGGGCGCAGATCAGCTCGGCCCACATCGCCAGTTCCCAGTTCAGCGTGGCGGGAACGTGGTTGAAGGGAAACGGGAAGCGATCCTGGATGTCGGCAAACCAGTTCTGGCCGTTCCATTTTTCCAGGCCTGACTCGAAAAACTCCCAGGCCAGAAACAGCCGCAGGGTGAGAGGGGCGATCCAGTTGCCGACGCGCTCGAGGTTCAGGTGCAGGCCTTTGACGGCTGATGAAAGGGAAGTGTTCATGGGTTTGATCTCCGAGGGATTCATTGTGGGAGCGGACTGTGGCGAGGGGGCTTGCCCCCGTTTGAGTGCGTAGCACTCACAAGATCTTTGATGCATCAGAGATTTTGGGGCTGCTTCGCAACCCAACGGGGGCAAGCCCCCTCGCCACAAAAGTCCGATCCCACTGGGGATTGGTGGTGTTGTTGAGGTTTTATTCGGTCAATAGCGTGTTTCTGGCGGACCGTTTGTACTTCTGCGCAATTTTGCCCAGCAGCCGAATGACAATCGCTGAAAACATCAGGCCGAACGGCAGGACGTACCAGGCGCTCAGGGGGATGCGTTTGAAGTTGGAAAAGGCGAACACCGCCGCGATCACCCACATGCCGCTGGTATGCAGGGTTTTCCAGGCTTTGGGGCCGATCAGGCGCGCCGTGGTTTTGAATGAGGTCAATGCCATCAACAGAATGAACAGGTAACCGACCGAACCCGGAATATTGCCGACCGTGGTACGACCGGGCCAGAATTCGGGGTTCAGTTGGCCGTAGCTGTAGATCAGGATGGCGTGGACCAGATGGGAGAACGCGAAGGCCAGGCCGATGAAGCGTCGTTCACGCACCAGCGAGCGGCTGAAAGGCGAGGGCACCAGCACCGCCAGGGCCGATGCAGTGAACGCGGCGAGAAACAGCGCAAACGAAGTGCGTGCGGTGGCGCGAATGGCGATGCGGGTGGCTTCCACCAGATCGGGGTTGAGCAGCAGAATCAGGCCGGTCATCAACAGCACCAGCATGGCCAGCAGGCCAAACAGCGACCAGCCATGGTAACGGGGGACTTGGGTCATCATGACAACACTCCTGAGTAAGGGCCGACCCGGTTTGCCGGTAGTCAGCGGACGACAGAAGTGTTGCAATCAGCTGTATTGGCGATATGTCTGAAAGGCCCCCCGGTGCAAGTTGGTGTATCCCGGGCGGTGAAAGATACATTCCCATACAAAACTGTGATTCAGCGCCGCCCAGCGGCGTCTAGCGACAGTGTCCCCGCAATCCCATGGGGCGAGACTTCGGAACCCGGCATGCAAGCGCTGTTGAACGAGATCCTTGACGCAGTCCGACCGTTGATCGGTCAGGGCAAAGTGGCTGACTACATTCCCGCCCTCGGCGAGGTACCGGGCAATCAATTGGGCATTGCCGTGTATGGCAATGATGGCGAGTTGTTTTGCGCGGGGGACGCCGACACGCCGTTCTCGGTGCAGAGTATTTCCAAGGTGTTCAGCCTGGTGCAGGCCATCGAACACTCCGGCGAAGCGATTTGGGAACGCCTGGGCCACGAGCCGTCCGGCCAGCCGTTCAACTCACTGGTGCAGCTGGAATTCGAGCGCGGGCGCCCGCGCAATCCCTTCATCAACGCCGGTGCGCTGGTGATCTGCGACATCAATCAATCGCGCTTTGCCGCGCCGGCATTGTCGATGCGCGATTTTGTCCGGCGCTTGTCCGGCAACCCGAACATCATGGTGGACGGCAAGGTCGCCGAATCCGAATACCAGCACCGCGCGCGTAACGCGGCCATGGCGTATCTGATGCAGTCGTTCGGCAACTTCCATAACGATGTCGAAGCGGTGCTGCGCAGCTACTTCAGCCATTGCGCGCTGCGCATGAGTTGCGTGGACCTGGCCCGGGCGTTCTGCTTCCTGGCCAACGACGGTTTCTGCAAACACAGCGGCGCACAGATCCTCAGCGCCCGCCAGACCCAACAAGTCAACTCGATCATGGCCACCAGCGGGCTGTACGACGAAGCGGGCAACTTTGCCTATCGCGTCGGTCTGCCGGGCAAGAGCGGCGTGGGCGGGGGCATCGTCGCGGTGGTGCCGGGGCAATTCACGGTGTGCGTCTGGTCCCCGGAATTGAACGCCGCCGGTAACTCGCTCGCGGGCATGGCGGCGCTGGAGTTGTTGAGTCAGCGGATTGGTTGGTCGGTGTTCTAGAGCGGTGTGGGCATGACGCTGCGGGAAATTTGCTATACATTTTCCGACCGCCCCCTGCATGGTGAAACCGCTTCATGTCTCTTGCGCTCGAACGTCTAGTCGCTGGCACGCCGATCCCATTTGCCGGTAATCGTGTCACTGTCGTCAGCCCCGAACTGGCGGCGCGCTTTCAGCCCGGCGACCATCTGCTGGTGGAGCAGGTCAGCGGCGAGTTGTTGCTGATCCCGGTGGCGGATCAGCAGGCGGCGACGGTCGCCATCGAGCGCGCCGAGGCGGCGTTTGCCGCAATGTCCAGCGTTTCGGATCACGCCATCAGCGAGTTCTTCGATCGCTTCGCGCAACGCCTGGAAACCCCGGAATGCTGGGCCTTGATTGCAGCCGCCAACCTGTCCGACATCGAGCGGGCCAAGGCGCGCGGGCGTTCCACCACGCGATTGCTGGCTGATGAGCGCATGCGCCGCGACATGATCGCAGGCCTGCGGGCCTGGCGCGATGCACCGGTCACCCGCGGTCAAGTCGTGAGCTGCGTCGAGCACGATGGCTGGAAAGTCGAGCAGGTGGTTTCGCCGCTGGGCATCGTCGCTTTTGTGTTCGAAGGCCGGCCGAATGTCTTCGCCGACGCTGCCGGTGTATTGCGCACTGGCAACACCGCGGTGCTGCGTATTGGTAGCGACGCGTTGGGCACCGCCCAGGCCATCGTCACCCATGCATTGAATCCGGCACTGGCCGATGCCGGGTTGCCAAGCGGTGCAGTGTCGCTGGTCGAAAGTGTCAATCACGCCGCCGGCTGGGCAATGTTCGCCGACCGGCGCCTGTCGCTGGCCGTGGCCCGTGGTTCGGGGCGTGCGGTCAGCCAGTTGGGCAGCATCGCGCAACAGGCCGGCACCGCCGTCAGCCTGCACGGCACCGGTGGCGCCTGGCTGATCGCGAACAAAGACGCCGATGCCCAGCGCTTCGCCGCCGTGGTGCGCAACTCTCTGGACCGCAAAGTCTGCAACACCCTGAACGTTTGCCTGATCCACCGCGACCGAGCTGCCGAACTGGTGCCGCTGTTTCTCGATGCACTGCAACAGGCCGGCACCGCGCGGGGCCAAGGCTGCAAACTGCACATCGTCGAGGGCAGCGAGCAGCATTTGCCGAGCGATTGGCGCACCGCGAGCGTCGAGGTGTACCGCGCCGAAGGCTATCAGACCGAAGCACAGGCCGAACCGTTGCCCGAGGACCAATTGGGCCGGGAGTGGGAATGGGAAGAAACCCCGGAAGTCAGCCTGAAGATCGTCGACGATCTGGATCAGGCCATTGCCTTGTTCAACCGCTACAGCCCGCAATTCACCGTGTCGCTGATCAGTGAAGATGCCCAGGCGCAGGCGCGTTTCTACAACGCGGTCAACGCGCCTTTTGTCGGCAACGGGATCACCCGCTGGGTCGACGGACAGTACGCGCTGAACAAGCCGGAACTGGGGCTTTCGAACTGGGAGAGCGGTCGCCTGTTTGCGCGCAGCGCGATTCTCTCGGGTGATGGCGTGTTCACGATCCGCAGCCGCATGACCCAGACGAGTCTGTCGGTCAAACGCTGAGACGCGCAAACCTGTGGGAGCGTGNCTTGCCCGCGAAAGCGGTGTGTCAGGCGACATCAATGTTGACTGACACTCCCTCTTCGCGGGCAAGCCACGCTCCCACAGGAATTTCGTCGCTCTTATTAACTTACCGGCATCAGGGACAGCCCTCTGACCGCAGGCAACGGCACGCACTATACTTATTGTGTGTCCGTGCCTGCGCGGGGACGGACAGCGCATCTGATTACGTGTGAGAGGATTGCGCCATGAAACTTCATGACTTCCAACATTACTCCCATGGTCTGGAAACGGTCGTTCACGACACGTGGATTACCACCCGGGTAAAGTCGGCCCTGGCATTGGCCGATACCACTCTTGGCCTGAATGTCCATGTCAAAACCCATGCGGGTGCGGTGGCATTGAGCGGTCGCGTCAATACCCATAGACAGTGTGAGCACGCTGTTGCTCTGGCCCGTTCGGTTCCTGGTGTCGTCAACATCGATGCCAGCGAATTGCTCACTCATGTGTTCACGCCAGGCAGTTTTCCAGAAGCGCCCAACGCTGAAGACACACCTGAACGTCGGCCACAATCGTCAGCCAAGACGGACGACAAATAACAGGGGCGATCGTGTGAGTGGCACATTCCCGGCCGGGAAACGAGGACGGGCGCAGTAGCGCGCCTGTCCACTTTGTAACGCTGCGCCAAGCCTGGTGCAGCTTGTGCGGTCGACACCTTCAGGCGGCTTCGACTGTTTTGCCGTGCACGGCGCAAGTGCCGGGGTGTTCGGCCAGCGACACGAAGCTGTGACTGCCGGCATCCAGGGCATCGACCGAGCCGGTTTCGATGTCATAGACCCAGCCATGCAGGTTCAACAGGCCTTTTTCCAGGGCCAGGCGCACGCTCGGGTGGGTCTGGATATTCGCCAGTTGGGCGATGACGTTTTCCCGCACCATCGAACTGACCTTGGCCGCGTCGCTGGCATGAGGGCGGGATTCGTTGATCACCTTGGCCGACTCGGCGTGCTGCAACCAGCCGCTGACGGCGGGCAGGTGATCCATGCATTTGCACTGGGCAATGGCGGTCATGGCGCCACAGTCCGAATGCCCGCAGATCACGATGTCCGTCACGCCCAATACCGCGACCGCATATTCCACCGTGGCCGACACGCCGCCCGGATGCGGGCTGTAAGAGGGCACGATATTGCCGGCGTTGCGCACCACGAACAGTTCGCCGGGCTCTTGCTGGGTCAGCAGTTCCGGTACCACGCGGCTGTCGGAACAGGTGATGAACAAGGTGCCGGGATGCTGGGTGGTGGCCAGGTGTTTGAACAGGTCGGTACGTTGCGGAAACGCTTCTTTCTGAAACTTCAATAAACCTTCGATGAGCGCTTTCATGGCGGACTTCCTTGCAATGAATAAGGGGGCGTAGCAGCTGCCGAGCCTGCGAGGCTGCGTTCGGCGGCGGAGCCGTCGTTAACACGGTGCACGCGGTTTACCTGAAAGACCGCGCTGTTTGATTTCGCGACTGCTTCGCAGCCGAACGCAGCCTCGCAGGCTCGGCAGCTGCTACATGGGGTGCTGAGCGGTTGTTTTAGAAAGGACGCAGCGGCAGGAACTTGCCGTCCAGGGTAATCACGGCGCGGGAGCCGCCTTCCGGGTCTTCGACCTTTTTCAGGTCCAGCTTGAAGTTGATCGCGCTGATGATGCCGTCGCCGAATTGCTCGTGAACCAGGGCTTTGAGCGTGGTGCCGTAGATCTGGATCATTTCGTAGAAGCGGTAAATGGTCGGGTCGGTCGGAACACCCGACAGGCTGCCGCGCAGCGGGATGATTTGCAGGCGGGCCACGGAGTCGGCGTCCAGCTCGAGTTTTTCGCCGATCACTCTGGCGGCGGCTTCCGGCAGTGGATGTTGGCCGAGCAGGGCGGCGGTGACGTAGGCCAGACCCAGGCCGGTGCCGTCGGTCAGATCCTGCCAGGACAGATTCTTGCGCGCCTTGGCATCGAGGATCGAAGTGGTCAGGGCCAGACTAGTGTCCTGGTAAGCGTGGGACTGTTGCATGGTGTGACTCCTATCGGTTGTGGCTGGAAAGTGGAGCCATCTTCGGTTGATTGATCCATAGCGTCCAAGATCGATATACAATGTTTTGCATAATTACTGCCTATAGATGATGAATCCCATGCTGCTCCGACATTTGCGCTACCTGCTGGCGGTCGCCGACCACGGCGGCTTCACCCGTGCCGCCGAGGCGTTGCACGTCTCCCAACCGACACTGTCCCAGCAGATCCGGCAACTGGAGGAAACCCTGGGTGTCAGCCTGTTCGACCGCACCTCGCGCACGGTCAAACCGACCGACGCGGGGCAGGCCTATATCGAATGCGCCCGGCGGGTGCTGGTGGAACTGGAAGCGGGTAAACGCGCGCTGCATGACGTGAAGGACTTGTCTCGCGGCACCTTGCGACTGGCCATGACGCCAACGTTCATGGCGTATCTGGTGGGGCCGCTGGTGCGCGATTACGCGGCGAAGTTTCCGAACATCCATCTGCAGATTTTCGAGTTGTCGATGGATGACATCGAGGCGGGGTTGCTTGATGACTCGCTGGACATTGCCATTGCCTTCACCCCGGTGAGGAGCCCGGATATCGAGTGCGTGCCGGCGTTTGTCGAGACTCTGGGGGGGGTGGTCGGGCACTGTCATCCGTTGTACGAACGGCAGATCCCGCTATCGCCCAAGGAGATGGCGCAATTGGAATTCGCGTTGCTGACGCCGGACTTCATCACCCGATCCTCAGTCGACGAGTATTTTCGGCAACAGAGCATCACGCCCAAGGTGGCGATCGAGGTGAATTCGGTGAGTACGTTGCTGGAGGTCATTCGCCACACGCCGATGGCCACCATCCTCCCGGAGCCCATCGCCACGGCGGAACGGGCATTGTGCCGGATTGAATTACAGGGCGAGGCACCCCGGCGCGACGCGGCATTGCTGCGCAGGAAGAACAACTATCACAGTGCCGCGTCTGTGGCGTTCGCGAACCTGGTGATGGCCGGCAGCACCAGCGTGTGAATCAATCATCCACCGACTGGCAGATGCCATTGCCGCCTTTCTTGCTGGTATAGGTCACGGCTACCGTATCGTCATCCGCGATGCTGATCGAGATCGTCACATCCGGCCCCTTGGCCTCGAAAAGGCGATCATTGATCATTTTGGTCTGGGCTTCTTTGCTGTTGATCATCACCGGACCATCCTGGTCGGCGTGGACCATGATTTTCCCGGGGCAGTCCACATCGAAGGCGGGAACGCCGGGAACACTGTTCCCATAAGCTGCACTCGCCAATGCCAGTAGCATGAATGTCAGGGTTGTTTTCATCGCAGACCTCCAGCGGATAAACCGATGTCCAGCGCACTGTTAACCATAGCTCTGTTCTTTTGACCCGGTGCGAAGTTAGAGGTGCAGACGCAAAAGACAAAAAAGGCCCCGCTCGATAACCGAGCGGGGCCTTCTTGTATTTGGGGGAGATCAGTACAACCGATCAATCACCCGAACTTCATTCTGGTTCTGCATCGAGGCCCAGGCCTGCTTCAGCGTTTGCAGCACGTTGCCGATGAAGTCCTTGTCGGCCGCGGCTTTCTTGCCGACATAGCCCTGGCCGCGACGGTACATCTTCAGACGGGCCAGCAGGTTCTGGTTGTTCTTGTCGAACTCTTCTTCGTGGGCATGGGGCGACAGGCAGTCGATATGAACCTGGCCCGATTTGCTGATCCACAGAATATGGCTGTCTTGGCTGTCTTTTTGCGCAGCGAACAAGCGAGCCAGTTCATCGATAGTAGGTTGATTGTTCAGATTCATAGTAAGCCCCTTGACCATTTGGTGATCTTTCAAAGTTGATTCGCTAATACAGGTAGCCCATCGGTTAGTTGATCCCTGGCACCGAAACCAGGACGTCAGCGGTCGACCGTCAATACGACGGGGTTACGCGTCTGTTGCATGTAGTCGTGTTGAATAACTGCTACGCAATAGCGTCACAACGAAGAGAAGCAGCGAAAACCTGGAGGCCACTGCCGACGTTTTCAGGGTCGGCCACAAGCTTCATGAGGATTGATCGCCAGCGCTTCTCGCCCTTGTACTGGACGTTCAGGCCAGGTCAGCTTCTTCAATCTGCCTTGTGGGCAGCGTGTATCCGGGAAAAACAGCTCGGCGGTCAGACGAACTTGCTCAAACGTGTTGCCTGTACTCCCGATCGGGGAGACGTCTGCATCATGCAAGGGCAAATCGGAGGCGTCAACGGTTTTGTAGTGATTATTTTTGTTCACTACATATTGTCGGACAAAGTGGTTTTGGAATTAGAAAGTCAGCGTGGCCAGCGCTTGGAGTCTTCGGCAGCGCTTACCCGGGCCCCGGAGGCGTTGCCGAAGGCTGCGATCTTTCAAAGCGGTAAACGGTGCATGGATAACCGTCAATCGGCAGTTGATGCACGGTGAACGCTCCGCCCGTGAGATCGGGCATCACCCTGGCCCAGAACAGCCGCGCAGGCTGGTTGGCATCGATGTGGAAAATCTGCCATTGACCGGGGAACCGGCTCAAGAGGGCAGAGACGACAAACTTCGCGACACCTTGGCCACGAAAGCGTCGACTGACAAAAAAGTAGCCGATGTTGTACTCGGCGCCGACGATATGGGTTTCGTCATCAACCGTCACGAACCCCGCCAGCTCGCCGTCGACCTTGATCAGAAAAGGCCGGGTTGCCGGGTTGCGCCAGTAGTCCAGTTTGGGCTGGATGTTGAAGTAACCATGTTCCCCGAGCTTCAGCGGCAGCCATTCGCTGAAATCGTACATGTAGAACTGCATCAGGTTTTCGATGGTTTCCAGTTCGTCGCGCTGGGCGGCGTGCAGTTCTATTGAGGGTTGGCTCCTGATTGTCGCCATGGTCGTACCTTCGGTGTCTTAACTGACATTGAAGAACACTAGACCATTTCGATTCGCTGCCCTCAAACCTTGCCCGCCGGTTTCGCCGCGCGCTTGGTTCCAGTCGAAGGCTTGCGTTTGGCGGGTTTGCGTTTGTTCTTCCACGGTGTGGCGCTACGCCCGGCCGGGCTTGCCGGCCCGCTGATGGTCAGGTTCAGGCCGGCGCAGCGTGCCACTTGCTTGCTCATCCACGCGGCCTGTTTGGTGACGAATTCTTCCAGGCTCATTTCACCGCTCTGCACCATGTCCAGCGCCTGTTCCCAGATTGCCGTGGTGCCGGGGTCGGCAATCGCTCGCGGCACCGCATCGATCAGGCTGAAAGCCGCCGGCGTCGCGGCCAGGGCCTTGCCGTTCTTGATCAGATAACCGCGATCCAGCAGGCCCTGGATGATCGAGGCGCGTGTGGCTTCGGTGCCGATGCCGGTGGTGTCCTTGAGCTTTTGCTTGAGCAGCGGATCTTCCACCAGTTTGGCGACGTTTTTCATCGCCTTGATCAGATCGCCTTCGGTGAATGGCTTGGGCGGTTGGGTCCAGAGGTCCTTGAGTTTCACGTCGGCCACCGCGCAGTCACGCCCTTCGGCCAGTGTCGGCAGTGTTTGCGGTGCCGGTGCTTCGCGGCCCTTGGCAGGCGCGAGGGCTTCGGGCAGGGCGCGTTTCCAGCCGGGCTCGACAATCTGCTTGCCCACGGCGCGCAAGGCCTCACCGGCACAGTCGAAGTCGGCCTGGGTCCGGTCGTATTCGTGGTTGGGCAGGAACTGCGCCAGGTAACGCGCACGAATCAGGGTGTAGACCGCCCGTTGCTTGCCCGCCAGTCGGTCGAGGTTCTTCGCCGCGGCGGTCGGAATGATGCCGTGGTGTGCGCTGACCTTGGCATCGTTCCAGGCTCGCGAGCGGCGTTGCGGCTCCAGATAATCGTGCAAGGCGTTCAGCGCCGGGTCGGCTTGCCGGAGCGCCGCCAGAATACCCGGCGCTTCGCTATGCTGACTCAGGGGCAGGTAGCCGCAGTCGCTGCGCGGGTAGGTGATGACTTTGTGGGTTTCATACAGGGCCTGGGCGATATCGAGGGTTTCCTGGGCGCCGAGCCCGAGTTTTTTCGAGCAGACTTCCTGCAAGGTGCCCAGGTCGAACGGCAGCGGCGCGACTTCGCGCATGCGCTCGGTACGCAGCTTGATCACCCGAGCGCTCGCCGCGTTGCCAATGGCCGCAGCCGCCTGCCGGGCCAGCGCCTGATTCAGGCAGCGATCCTGATCGTCGCAGGCGTCCGATGCTGCACGCCATTGGGCCATGAATGCCGTGCCATCGTGCAGCAGTTGCACGTCGATGGCCCAGTAGGCCACCGGGACGAAATCGGCAATGCTGCGGTCGCGGTCCACCACCAGGCGCAAGGTCGGCGTCTGCACCCGACCGACCGGCAACACGCCCTGATAGCCGGACTGACGCCCCAGCAGGGTGAACAGCCGACTCATGTTCATCCCGATCAACCAGTCGGCCCGGGAGCGCCCCAACGCCGAATGATAGAGGCTGAACGTCTCGGCCCCCGGCTTGAGCGCCGCCAATGCCTTGCGGATCGACGCATCGTCCAGCGCCGACAACCACAGCCGCTGGATCGGCCCGCGATAACGGCAATGCTCCACTAGTTCCCGGGCGATCATCTCGCCCTCACGGTCGGCGTCGGTGGCAATTACCAGTTCACTGGCCTCGCCGAGCAGGCGTTTGACTGCCTTGTACTGGCTGGCCGTGCGCGGCTTGACGGTCATTTTCCATTTTTCGGGAATGATCGGTAGATCCGCCAGCACCCAACGCTTGTAGCGCGCGTCGTAGGCATCCGGCGGCGCGGTTTCCAGCAGGTGGCCGATGCACCAGGTCACCGTGACGTCCGTTCCCAGCCAGCAGCCGTCGCCCCGACGCCTGGCGCCGAGCACGGCCGCGATGTCTTTGGCCTGGGAAGGTTTTTCACAGAGGTACAGCCGCATAACCACCATCATCGATCAGTGTTCGAGAGGTGCACAGAATGGCGGGTGATGAGCGATGGAGCAATCTTTATCTGTATGGATGTACAGCTTGAGCTGTTGCTGTTGATGACAGCGGTCAATCCAGCGACTGAAGCACGCTCCGTTCGGCTGCGAAATATTCGCGAGACCCGGAACATGGGGTATACCTGATGGGGCGCAAACACAGCTCAACAGCAACAGAGGAGCCGACCTCATGAAAGTCCCAGGTGCCGGTAATCCCATCTCCATCGTCCCCCAGCCCGGCTGCGTGGTGGTGAAGTTCCATGGCATTCAAGTGGCGTCGTCCACTCGGGCGCTGGTCATGCATGAGACCAATTATCCTCCGGTCTACTACATCCCGCGGGAGGACATCGCCGAACAGTATTTCGCCCGCACCGACCACACCAGCTATTGCCCGTACAAGGGCGATGCCAGCTATTACAGCCTGCAGATCCCCGGGCATGAAAGTGCCAACGCGGTATGGAGTTATGAGCACCCCAAGGTGTCGGTTGCGCAGATTGGCGGGTATGTGGCGTTCTATCCTGACGAAGTGACGTTTGAGGTGCTCAAGACCTGATGTGCAGAAAACATTTTGTGGCGAGGGGGCTTGCACCCTCGCCACAAACTAACCTCCCGTTAGCGCTCAGTTTTTATCAAGGTCCACGTTCTTCGTCTCCCGCAAACACATCATCCCCACCACCAGGCTCACCCCGGTAATCACCACCGGGTACCACAGCCCGTAGAAAATATCCCCGGTGTACACCACCAGGGCAAACGACACCGTTGGCAGGAAACCACCAAACCAGCCGTTGCCGATGTGATAGGGCAGGGACATCGAGGTGTAGCGAATGCGGGTCGGGAACAGTTCGACCATCAGCGCCGCCAGCGGGCCGTAGCACATGGCGGAGATGATGATCAGCGCGACGATCAACACCACGATCATCGGTTTATTGATCAGCTGGATGTCGGCTTTTGACGGATACCCGGCCAGGGTCACTGCGCCACGCAGGGCCGCTTCGTCAAAGCCGTCGAGCTTCACGTCACCGACGCTCACCTGCACACCGCTGCCGGTCGGGGCCGCTTCGCTGCTGTAGGGCAGGCCCTGTTTGACCAGGAAGGTTTTGACCTTGTCGCACGGGCTATCAAATTTCGCCTTGCCCACCGGGTCGAACTGGAAGGTGCAGGTGGCAGGGTCGGCCAGTACGGTGATCGGTGCCTGACGGCTGGCCTGGTCGATGGCCGGGTTGGCGTAGTGGGCGATGGACTTGAAGATCGGAAAGTACAGTGCAGTCGCCAGCAGCAGGCCGATCATCAGCACCGGTTTGCGTCCGACCTTGTCCGACAGCCAGCCAAAAAAGATGAAGAACGGCGCGCCAATGATCACGCTGACAATCAGCAGACTGTTGGCCAGGGCCGGGTCCATTTTCAGGAACTGTGTGAGAAAGAACAGCACGTAGAACTGCGCGGCATAGAAGGTCACCGCTTGCCCGGCGTTGATGCTGAACAGGGCGATCAGCACCACTTTAAGGTTTTCCCATTTGCCGAAGGAGTCGCGCAGCGGCGACTTGCAGAGTTTGCCTTCCTCTTTCATTTTCACGAACGCAGGCGACTCGTGCAGGCTCAGGCGAATCCAGGTGGAAATGCCCAACAGCACGATCGAAAACAGAAACGGGATGCGCCAGCCCCAGACTTCAAACTGGTCGCCGGTGAAATAACGGCAACCGAGCACCACCAGCAGCGACAGCAGCAAGCCAAGGGTGGCGGTGGATTGAATCCAGCTGGTGTGGAAGCCGCGTTTGCCGATCGGTGCGTGTTCGGCGACGTAAGTGGCAGCGCCGCCGTACTCACCACCCAGCGCCAGACCTTGAAGCATGCGCAGCACCACGAGGATGATCGGCGCAGCGATGCCGATGCTCGCGTAGGTCGGCAGCAAACCGACGCAAAAGGTTGCAAGGCCCATGAGGACGATGGTCGCGAGGAACGTGTATTTACGCCCGATCATGTCCCCCAGGCGTCCGAACACCAACGCACCGAACGGCCGCACGATAAAGCCGGCGGCGAAGGCCATCAGCGCGAAGATGAACGCCGTGGTGTCGTTGACCCCGGCGAAGAACTGTTTGCTGATGACCGCCGCGAGGGCGCCGTAGAGGAAAAAGTCGTACCACTCGAACACCGTCCCCAGGGACGAGGCGAAGATGACTTTCTGGGTTTCCTGACTGGTGCCCGCGCTGCGGACGGCTTCCAGGGGTTGAACATGTTCTGACATATCGGTATCCCTCACAGTGATTGTTTTTGTTGTTCCACTGTCGACGCCAGCCTTGTGGGCGGGTGCCGCTATTCCTTTGCTCAAGAGACTGCGGTCAGTGCTTTTTCGTCAGGGGCAAAACTCCTTGCGGTTGTTTCGAGGATCAGTTGCGCGGCTTTCTCGGCGATCATCAATGTCGGCGAGCAGGTGTTGCCCGAGGTGATGCGCGGCATGATCGAGGCGTCGGCGATGCGCAGGCCGGGGATTCCATGCACGCGCAGCTCAGCGTCGACTACTGCTTCCGCGTCGTTGCCCATCCGGCAGGTGCCCACCGGGTGGAAAATGGTGGTGCCGATCCGGGCGGCGGCTTCGTGCAATTGCTCTTCGCTCTGCAAGCTGTCGCCGGGCAGGTATTCCACCGGTTTGAACGCTTGCAGGGCGGGGGCGCGAACGATGCGGCGGGTCAGGCGGATCGCGTCGGCCGCCACGCGCAAGTCTTCGGGATGGCTCAGGTAATTGGGTTGAATCAGCGGCGCTTCTCGCGGGTCGGCGGAGCGAATGTCTATGCGCCCACGGCTTTGCGGGCGCAGATCGCAGACCGACGCGGTGAAGGCGGGGAAGGCGTGCAGCGGTTCGCCAAAACGCTCCAGCGACAGGGGTTGCACATGGTATTCGAGGTTCGCCGAGGTCTGTTCCGGCCCCGAACGGGCGAAGGCGCCGAGTTGGCTTGGCGCCATCGACAACGGGCCGCTGCGGTCATACAGATAACGCAGGCCCATGCCCATCTTGCCCCACAGCGTGCCGGCGATCTGGTTCAGGGTGCGGGCGTTTTCCAGTTTGTAGATCAGCCGCAGTTGCAGGTGATCCTGCAGGTTGCCGCCCACGCCGGGCAGTTCATGGGCAACGCCGATACCGAGTTGTTGCAACAGCGGGCGAGGGCCGATGCCGGAACGCTGGAGGATGCCGGGTGAACCGACGGAGCCGGCACACAGGACGATTTCCTTGCGTGCCTTGAAGGTTTTCGCCTGGCCTTGCCAGCGTGCGCTGACCGCCGAGGCACGGCCGTTTTCCAGCAGCACGCGGTCGACTTCAACGTCGGTCAGCACCGTGAGATTGGCGCGGTGGCGGATCGGTTTGAGAAACGCCTTGGCCGCGTTCCAGCGTACCCCGGCCTTCTGATTGACCTGGAAATAGCCGCAACCTTCGTTGTCGCCCCGGTTGAAGTCATCGATGCTGGCAATTCCGCTTTGTTCGGCAGCAGTGCGGAAGGCATCGAGAATCGGCCACGACAGACGTTGCCGCTCGATCCGCCATTCGCCAGCGGCGCCGTGAAACTCCGAATCGCCGGCAAAATGGTTTTCGCTCTGTTTGAACAGCGGCAGCACGTCTTGCCAGCCCCAGCCGGGATTGCCCTCGGCCGCCCAGCCATCGTAGTCGCCAGCCTGGCCGCGCATGTAGATCATGCCGTTGATCGAGGAACAGCCGCCGAGCACCTTGCCGCGCGGGTAGCTCAGGGCACGGCCTTGCAGGCCCGGTTGCGACTCGGTCTTGAAACACCAGTCGGTGCGCGGGTTGCCGATGCAGAACAGGTAACCCACGGGGATATGAATCCACGGATAGTTGTCGCGGCCGCCGGCTTCGAGCAGCAACACCCGGTGTTGCGGGGTGGCCGACAGTCGATTGGCCAGCAAACACCCGGCAGGGCCGGCGCCGACCACGATGTAGTCGTATTCATCAAGGGAAGTCTGCATCCCTGACCTCGTATTGTTGTTCTTGTTGTCGGTCATCCTAGTTGTTAGCTTTCGTTAAAAGAATGTTAGTTTTTGCGCAGCTGCTGTGCGTTTTTAAACAGCGTCATTAACGGCATAACGTCAAGGATGGTTCATGTTCGACTGGAATGACCTACGGTTTTTTCTCGAATTGCAGCGCAGCGGCCGCTTGCTGACCGCCGCCCGCCGCTTGAACACCACCCACGCCACCGTGGCCCGGCACATCGAGGCCATCGAAAAAAGCCTCGGCACCGCGCTGTTCGTCCAGCATGCCCAGGGCTACGAATTGACCCCGGCTGGCGAAGCGCTGCTCAAGCATGCCGAGGCCATGGAAAACGTCGCGTTGCTGGCCCAGGAAGAAATCACCCAATCCACCGCGCCGCTGGGCAAGATCCGCGTCGGGGTAACGGAGGGGCTGGGCATCATGTTCCTCGCCAGCCGCATGAACGGCTTGTTCGAACGCTATCCAGGGTTGGAAGTGGAACTGGTGGCGGTGCCGCGCTTCGTCAGCATTCTCAACCGTGAAGCGGAGATCAGCATTCACTTGGAACGCCCGGCCGCCGACATGCTGGTCACCCGCAAACTCACCGACTATCGACTGGCGCTCTACGCCAGCCAAGCCTATCTGGACCGCTCGCCACCACTGCGCAGCCGCGAAGACCTCGGCCGCCATGCGTGGATCGGCTACGTCGACGACTTGTTGTTCAGCCAGGAACTGATGTTCCTCAACAGTTTCTGCCGCAACCCCCAGGTGGTGTTTCACAGCACCAGCGTCATCGCCCAACAACAGGCCGCGCGCTCGGGCCTCGGCATCGCGGTGCTGCCGTGCTACATGGCCAGCGCCGATCCTGAACTGGTGCCGTTGCTGCCGGACGAAAGCATCCAGCGCAGCTATTGGATCAGTACGCGGCGCGAGCTGCACAAGTCGGTGCGGCTGCGGGTGCTGTGGGATTACGTGGTGGAGTTGTGTGAGCGTGAGCAGGCTCTGCTGCGAGGCACCGTTCCCCCTGTAGGAGCGAGGCTTGCCCGCGAAGAACGATAACGCAGTGTGCCAGACCTGATGCCTTCGCGGGCAAGCCTCGCTCCGGGGATAAGTGTGGAGCTGCCGAAGGCTGCGATTTTTTGATCTCGGAAGAATGACAGATTCACTTTCCCATATGTTCACTCACGCCTCAGAACGTGCCGACACTCGCTGTTTTGAAAGTCACCTTCACTATGTTGTTGGGATTGCTCTGCCACTTCTGCACGTCGGTCGGTATGGTCTCGTTGCGCACGACACACTTCCACTCCACATCTTTGCCATCGTCCGTGCCTGGGAAAAGTACCTTGCCGGTCCATGTTGGATAGGCAGTAGGGGCAAGCTTTACGGCCTTGGTCGGATCCCAATTCCCTAACTCTGGACGGTTGCCGACAACATAAACACTGTAGCCCAGCGTCGTGACGCCGTTGTCGCATTGGAAGTTCACTTCGGATTGTAAGGGCGTCCACTGGCCGCCTTGGACATCGCGGAACACCGACAGCGTCGCCAACAAGAGAACGCCCAGCGGCAACAGGTAACGATTGCGAGACATGATGAACACCTCAACTCATTCCAGTGGACGCAGCTTAGCCCCGGCCAAACTGAAAGTGACCTGTTAGAACTGACAGTTCATTAGATCTCTTCGCAATAGTTCTAATCGTTGCTTGTTAACGGCGAGCTTTCTTGCGCTTAAACAAGAACAATCGCGATCGTTTAAATGAAGCTTGCCGTTACCATCCAAAGGCTACAACGCCTTGCGCCACCCCCTACACGTAAGACAGAATCCGCCGGCTTGTGCGCCTTGGGCCCGCTCGGTAACTTGATTCCCGTCACTGCCCATCAGTGATCGGGTTTAGTCGCCCGCGTTAACTCAGTTGTGCGTGCATCTGTCATGCAGGTCTTTCATTCCTGTACTTGATGGTAGCTGTACGTAGGGCGCCTTCGGGCGCGCCGGATTTCTGAGTTTCCCGGTCGACTAACCTGCGTGCAGCTGCCTCCCCTCTCGTTTAGTCGCAAGAGGGGTGGCACCCAATAGGAAACTCAGAATATGTTCAAGGTCACACCCAATCCGCCGGACGCCGATCCGGTCTCCCCGTACGAACCCGATTCAAAGAAGCTCAACGAGGCCGCCGAGCGGGCTCTGAACTTCCACTTTCCGTCGAATGCCGACATCAAAGCCACCGCGCGTAAACCCAGCAGGCTGTTTGCTGTGGCCCCAGAGGCCACGACCGAAACCCTGGCGATTTTTTTGGTCGAGACACTGGCCTCGGTCGATGTGATGGTCCATCAGTTGGTGGATCATCTGGAGGGTGAGTCGCGCTACGCCCTGCTGGGCATTTCAAACAGCATCATGGTGGCGGAGATCACTGCGAACCGGGTGTTGGATAAAATTGATCTGCCCAAGTAGGTGCGCTCTGCTGTGGTGAGTGGATAGCTGACGTTGGGTTGTGCAGCGGTCCCTTTTTTGGGGTCGCTTCTCGCCCCAGCGGGAGCAAGCTCCCTCGCCACAGAGTGTTCAATGGTGCTGGTCAACAGGAATCGACAGCGTCGCCCGCAACCCACCTTCTGGTGGGTTGACCAGGGTAATCCGCCCACCCAGCTGCGTCGCGATGGTGTTGACGATGGCCAGTCCCAAGCCTGCGCCGCCGGTGTTTCCACGGCTGTAAAAGCGTTCGAACAATCGTGCGCGATCCGCTTCGTCGATGCCCGGTCCCTGGTCCTGGACGCTCAAGTTGTAGAACCCGTCGTCCTGGCTCAGTTGCACGGTGATGACGCCATGCTCCGGCGAAAAATTCGCCGCGTTGCTGACCAGGTTGTTCAGGGCGATGTCGATGGTGCCGGCGTCGGCGAGGACTTTGAAAGGCCGGTCCTCGGCGTCGAAAGCCAATTCCAGGTTCCTGCTCAGCAGCCAGGGTGTGAGCTGGGCCAGGCTGGCGCGCACGGTTTCACTCAGGTCGATGCTGTGCAGCACCGGCGTCACGGCCTTGGGTTCGAGACGGGCCATGGTCAGCAATTGATTGACCAGACGGCTGGCGCGGTCGACCCCGGCAATCAGAAACGCCAGGGACTCACGACGCTCCTGTTCCGTGCCGGCTTCCAGCAGGTTTTGCGCATGCACCCGCAACACGGCCAGTGGCGTACGTAATTCGTGGGCGGCGTCGGCGATGAAGCGCCGCTCACGGCCAAGCACCTCTTGAATTTGCGCGAGCATCCGATTGAGCGCCGCTTGCATCGGTTCCAGTTCGCTGGGCAACGGGGTCAGTTGCAACGGCTCCAGAGAACCGCTGTGCCGTGCCCGCAACGTTGCCGCCATATCGGCCAGGGGTTTGAGCCCCCAGCCAATGGCCAGCCAGACCATGGCCGCCAGCATCAGGCTGCCCAGCACATTGGGCCACAGGGTGTGACGCACGATCCGGTCGACCAGGTCTGCACGCACGTCGTCCCGTTCACCGACCCAGATGCGCAGGTCATTCTCTTTGTCTTCGAGCACGAACACCCGCCAATGACGGCTGCTCAAATCCACCACATCGCTGAAACCATGTGTCGTCGGCGGCACGGTGAAGGAGGGGGCGCTGGCGGTGTGCACCAGCACTTCGCCTTTGCTATTCCACACCTGAAAGGCAATTTTGCCTTCATAGGGGTGACCATCGACGCCCGGCACCGCTTCACTCAAGGCCTTGTTGAACGCTTGATACAGTTCGGCGTGTTCATGGCTGGCCAGCGGCATGCGCATCACACCCTGCAGCAGCCGGGCATTCTGCGCCAGTTGGGCGTCGTAGACTTCGGCGATTTCGTGATTGCTGTCGTGCAGGTTGAACACGCTGAGGATTGCCAACCCCGTCAGCATCAGGCCGATGATCAGCGTCAGGGTGCGACGCCGGATCGAAGTCATCGACGCTCCTCCACCAGATAACCCACCCCACGAATGGTGCGGATCAGGTCGGTGGAGAACTTCTTGCGCAAGTGATGGATGTGCACTTCCAGGGTGTTGCTTTCGGCTTCTTCGTTCCAGCCGTAAAGCAGTTGCATCAGGTGATCGCGGGTCATGACCCGGCCCGGAGGCGAGAGCAATTCATGGAGCAGTTGATATTCCTTGGGCGTCAGCGCCACCGGTTCGCCCTGATAGCTGACTTGCTGGGTGCCGGGGTTCAGGCAGATGCCAGCGTGTTCGATCAGCACTTGCGCGCGACCGGCACTGCGGCGCAACAAAGCTCGCAGGCGAGCCTTGAGTTCGGCCAGATCGAAGGGTTTAACCAGGTAATCGTCGGCGCCGGCATCCAGCCCGGCGATGCGGTCTTCAGTGGCATCCCGAGAGGTGAGGATCAGCACCGGCAGGTTCGAACCGCTGTCACGCAAGCGGCGTAGCACTTCCAGACCGTCCATGCGCGGCAGGCCGAGGTCGAGCACGGCCACATCGAAGGTTTCGCTGAGCAGTGAATGCAAAGCGTTGCTGCCGTCCTGCAGCCAGTCGACGGTGTACCCCTCACGGCCCAGGGCCTGATGAATGCCCTCGCCAAGGGCTACGTCATCCTCGATCAGTAATAAGCGCACACGGGACTCCTGTCAGTCGAGTTTCTTGTTCACGTCACCCAGTAATGCTTCGATCTCTTTGCGACGCCCGGCGTCGGCGCTTTCCCGGCCAGGACGGGGCGCGGCATGCAGGGCTTTTTGCAGCGCATCCCGAGCTTCACCATAGCGCTTTTGACGGTAAAGGTGATCACCCCAGAAGTACAGACTGTCGATGCCGGTCGGGTTCAGTTCCAGGGCCTGCTTCAACAGCTGTTCGGCCTTGTCGGCATCGCCGAAACCGATAGGCCAGCCGGGCACCCGATCATACAGTGCCGCGAGGCTGGTATAGGCCGAGCCTTGCAGGGCCTTGGGATCGATGGCCAAGGCTTTTTCCAGATCGACTTTGGCTGCCTTGGCCTTGCTCAGGGCACCGAGGCCACCCTGGGCGCCGGCCCAACTGCTGGTGACGATACCGGACCAGATCCACGCTTCAGCCAGGGACTGGCGTTCCCGGGTAAACGCGGAAGCCTGGGCTGCAAGTTTTTCGAAGGCGGCGCTGCGCTGTTCGGCGGGCAATTCGTACTGGATGTGCGCCCAGCTTTGTTGAATGGCGTTGAGGCGCTGCTGATCGGCGGCTTCCAGCGCCCAGACGCTTTGGCTCAGCACGGCGAGCAACAAGCAGGTGAGGATTTTCTTCATGGTTTGAGGCTCTCCTTATCGGGCTTCTGACTCAGGCGACGGATCAGCGGCAATTGCTTGCGCAAGCCACGGTCCACCAGATGCGGCAACAGACTGTTCAGGCGCACGAAAAAGCGTTCAGGCCAGCCCAGGTACAAGTCGCGACGGTCGCCGGCAATGGCGTGGATGACCGCCGAAGCGACGGTTTGCGGGTCGTCGACATTGGCTTTGAGCGCATCGTTCAGCGCTTGGGCCGCCGCGCTGTTCATGCTGGTATGGGTTGCCCGGGGAGCGACATAGAGCACGTTGATCCGGGTATCGGCCAGTTCCCGGCGCAGGGCTTCGGAGAAACCGCGCAGGGCGAACTTGGTGGCGCAATAGCTGGCGTAGCCGGGGTAGCCGATGGAACCATAGGTCGAACCGACGTTCACCACCATGGCACTCTCGACCTGCTTGAGCAGCGGCAGCAATAGCCTGGTCAGGCAGATTGGCGCGCTGACGTTCACTGCGAGCATGGCGTTGATCTCGCTGTCATCGAGCTGTTCGAGCATGGCGAAGTGATTGACGCCCGCGGCATTGATCAGCAGGTTGATGCCGCCGATGGCCTCGGCCGCCGCCAGCACTTTGCGCCGGTCATCGGGCAGGGTCAGGTCCGCCCCGACCCAGCGCAACTGCTCCGGGTAGCGCTCGAGCAAGGGCTCCAGCGACTCTCGATGTCGGGCTACGGCCAATACGTGTGCACCACTGGCACACAGGGTGCCGGCGATGGCCAGGCCGATGCCGCCGCTGGCGCCGGTCAATACCACGCGCGTCTCAGACGGGCGCATGCAGATTCTCCCCATCACGCGGCAGGCCGCGGAACATGTCGGTGTAGAGCGTGTACACGACCTTCGAGGCATGAATCACCGCGGCTTGATCGGCCGGGTCTTCGAGCAGGTTCATCAAGCGGCGGTAGGTCTGCATGTGTTCGATATCCAGTGAGCCGTGGGAACTCAGATAGCTGAAGGCGCTTTCTGGCAGCGCCAGGCGTTCGCGGATGCTGGCGGCCGCGTGGGTGGCCAGGGCGATGCTGGTGCCTTCCAGCACGTTGACCATGCCGAACAGGCCCACCGGGTTGTCCCGGGCAATCAGGTCGTAAAGAAAGCTGACCATCAACTCGATCGGCAGCGATGGACGACCATCACGCACGGCGTCTTTGTCACCGCCACAGGCCGCGATATCGTCGAGCACCCACTGTTCGTGACCGTATTCGTCTTCGATGTACTCGCACACCGCTTTGCGCAACCATTCCAGACGCTGCGGCAGACGTGCGCCGCACGCCATCATCAACGGCACGGTATGGCGCACATGGTAGTAGGCCTGGGTGAGGAAGGCGCGGTAGCTGTCCAGGCTCACGTTGCCCTGAAGGGCATCGCGGATGATCGGCAGATTGAACAGCTCGTGGCGTTCCTGATGAGTGGCTTCTTGCAGGGTGTCGAAAAAACTCATGGTGCAGATACCTCGGGGAAAACGGATTCAGTGAGCTGCGCCCGGTAACGCTCGACGATGGCGTCGCGGCGCGGTCGGCCATTGGCGGTCAGCAAGCCGTTGGCGGGGGTGAAGGGTTGATCGAGACGGGTCCAGTGATGAACCTGGGCGTAATCGGGCAAGGCCTCATTGGCCTCGGCTACGGCGGTGGCCAGCTCTTCATCGGTGCAGTCCGGTCGATGGGGCCAGAGCAGGGCGTGGTTGCTCGGCATCGCTTCGCCGTAGACGAACGCCTGAGCGATATGGCGACGCTGGGTGAGTTCGGCCTCGACCCATTCCGGGTTGACGTTGCGGCCGAAACTGGTGATGAACTGATGTTTCTTGCGCCCGTTGAGGTAGAGAAAACCTTCCGGGTCGAATTCGCCGAGATCACCGGTCGGCCACCATTCATCGTGGTGGGGCGCTTGCCCCAGATAACCAAGCAGGGTCGAGCCCTTGACCAGCACTTCGCCGTCGTCGGCCAGGCGAATTTCGACATGGGGCAGGGGCCGGCCGACGCTGCCGGGGCGGTGTGCTCCCGGGCGATTGAGGCACACCACCGACGCGCATTCCGACAACCCGTAACCCTCGTACACCGGCATGCCGATGCGTTGGGCACGGTGCAGCAGCTCTTCGGAAACCCGCGCACCGCCCACGGCGGCAAAACGCAACGATTGGGGGTTGAACGCTTTTTGCTCGGCGGCGCTGACCAGCATCAGTAACAACTGTGGCACCAGGATCAAACTCTCGGGCGCGCGGGAGGCCAGACACCCCAACAAGCGCGGCACATCGACACCGCTGGCGCCCTGAATGCCCAGGGTTTTCTGGCTCGGCACGCTGAGGGTCGCGCCGGCATACAGCGCGGCATAACAGCCGAGGTTTTCCAGCAGGATCGCCAGGGGCAGCAGTGCCAGGTGATGTCGCGGGTGGGTGGGCTTGCTCGCCTGATCCAGCTCACGGGCCACCCGCAAAAGGCTTTCGGCGCTCAGGCACACGCCTTTGGGCGTGCCGGTGGTGCCGGAGGTGAAGGTGAGTTTGGCGGTGCCTTCGGGTATGAGGTTCGGGCCGCTGAAGGGACGACGCCAGAATTCACCACTGTGCTCATAGCCTGCTCCTTGAAGCTCGGCTTCCAGTTCCGGTTCGGCAATCACCCGTTCGGCCTGGCTCTGTTCCAGGCAATGGATGCGTTGTGCCGGGCTGAAGAAGGGCGGCAATGTCAGGCAGGTCAGGCCTTCGAACAGGATGGCCAGGTCCCAGAGCATCGCCTCGGTGCCGTTGTCCAGAGCCAGCGCGACCACTTTGACGTGCTCATCGCGCAGTCGCTGTTGGCGATCCATGACCTCGGCATACAGCGTGGCGTAGTCCAATTTCAACTGATCGCCCCACAAGGCAATCGCGCTGCTTTTATGTTCGGCGTGATGGCGCAGGGTTTGTTTGAAACGCTCCATTTCAGGCGACATGGCTGGACTCCTCAAGGGAGGTTGGCAGCCCCAGGCGATTGAACAGGCCGATGTTGCGCAGATGAATGAAACCGGCGCGGATGTTGCCGACATGCACCCATGGCTGGCTCTCGTAATAACTGCCCCAGTGGTGACGGTCGTCGCCCAACCGCTCGGGATCGGCGGCGCACAGCGTCACTGGCTTCAAACCCAGGCGATGAAAACTGTTTACCAGCCCGATGTTGCCGGTGAACGCCACCCATTCCAGCCCGCCCATGGCCAACAGATAGGTGATGGCGACGATGCTCAGCCGCGCGCTGCCGGTATCGCTGGCGGCGAGGTTACCGACCTCGACAATCCCGGCCCGGTCCACCGGTTGGCCGGCAGCGGCGCTGATCAGCGGATCGATCGCCTCGTCCAGGTAACGCTCCAGAAACAAGGGTTCGGCACTGGCCAGTCGTAAGCCGGCCACCGCACACAGCGTGTCGGACTCATCGCTCAGGCCGAACAGTTGTGGCATGAAATGGCGGATATCGGCGCCATGGGCCTTGCGAAAACGCTGCTGGATAAAAGCTTCGAAGACGGGTCGCTGGGCATCGTCCGGCAAGGCCCTGACCAGACTCATCTGCGAGGTTTCGGCTTGACCGAAGTGCAGGGGCAGAGGGATGTTCCAGTCAAAATCGTGCATGGGCAAGAACGCCTCCCCGAGTCAGTTTGGGGGGAGTATCAAAGGCGATTCTTAACGAAGTCTGAAGGTTATCTTCAGATTGTCTTAAGACTGGACAGGCAGGGTGGCGCCGGTCGGTTCGACGAAACCGGATCCAGGCTGCACGAAATGAGTCGGCAGCCGCCACCGATCTACACGAGGTTCTGTATGACCCCAGATTCAGCAGTACACCGGTATGGAAAACTCTCGATCACCTTGCACTGGCTGATGTTGGCGCTGTTCGTCGGCGTTTATGGCTGCATCGAGATCAAAGGGCTACTGCCCCGTGGAAGTGATTCGAGGGGCCTTTTCCTGGGGCTTCACGGCTTATTCGGATTGAGCATTTTTGCGTTGGTCTGGGTCCGCCTGCTCGGGCGTCTCACGCCCCGGCCACCGATTACCCCGGCCCTGTCAACCTGGCAGACCGGCGTCTCGCACCTCATGCACCTGGCGCTGTATGTGCTGATGATTGCAACGCCGCTATTGGCCTGGTTGATGCTGGCCGCCGGTGGCAAGCCGATGCCGTATTTCGAGTTTTTCCTGCCGGCGCCCGTGGCGGTTGATCCCGTGCTGGCCAAGCAATTCAAGCATTGGCATGAGTGGCTCGGCAGTGCCGGTTACTGGCTGATCGGTTTGCATGCGGCGGCGGGGTTGGTCCATCACTACTGGGTTCGCGACAACACGCTCACGCGCATGTTGCCCAAGGGATTTAGTGCGGGTGTCAACGAGCGTCAGCGATAAGCTTCCCTGGACGTCAGGGTTGCCTCGAACGCTGCGTCATCATTCATCGCGAGCTTGCTCGCGATGAAGCCATCACTGTCACCTCAAACCTTACCCGCTTGCTCCTCCAGCTGATCTGACTCAAACAACTTCGCCAGTTCCGCCCGCGCTTCCTGCGCCGTTTGCATTACCTTGGCGGCATCGTCATACACCGCGTGCTGAGCTTCCAGCACCTGCTCATCGTGATGGGTAAAGCGCTTGATCCGCGCATCCGCCTGGGCTTGGGTCAGCCCGAGGCCAACCAGGGTGCGCCGGGTCATTTCCAGGCTGGAGTAATAGGTCTCCCGCACCGCCTGCGCCCCGACATCCACCAAGCGGTGCACATGCTGACGGTTACGGGCGCGGGCGATGATTTTGATGTGCGGATACAGCTTGTGCACCACCTCGGCCGTCTTGATGTTGGTGTCCGGATCATCGGTGGCGATCACAAAGAACTCCGCTTGCTCGACCTTGGCCGCGCTGAGGATTTCCGGGCGCATCGGGTCGCCGTAGAACACCGGAACGCCACCGAAGCTGCGGGACAGTTCGATGGTTTCCACCGAGGTGTCGAGGGCGATGAACTTGATGTTCTGCGCCCGCAGAATCCGCGCCACGATCTGACCCATGCGGCCCATGCCCGCGATGACCACGCGGGGCGTGTCGGCGTCGATTTCGCGGAACTTCTGCGGCACCTCCACCGGTTGCACCTTGGGTTTGACCAGGCGTGCGCAGGCGAGCAGCAACAGCGGCGTCAGCGCCATCGACAGGGTGATGGTCAGCACCAGCAAGTCGTACAGGCGCGGTTCGAACAAGCCCTGATCCCGACCGATCTTGAACACCACGAAGGCAAACTCACCACCGGCCGCCAGCACGATCCCCAGACGAATCGCATTAACCTTGCCCAACCCTCCGGCCAGTCGACCGACCACAAACAGCAGCGGCAGCTTGATGGCGATCAGCAGCAGGGTCAGCCCCAGCACCACGACCGGCGCACTGAGCAGCAGACTCAAGTTGGCACCCATGCCGACGCTGATGAAAAACAGCCCCAGCAGCAGGCCCTTGAACGGTTCGATCTGCGCTTCCAGTTCGTGACGGTATTCGGAGTCCGCCAGCAGCAAACCGGCGAGGAACGCGCCGAGTGCCATGGACACGCCCACCAGATCCATCAGCCACGCCGTGCCGATCACTACCAGCAATGCGGTGGCGGTGGACACCTCCGGCAGACCAGTCTTGGCCACCACGCGAAACACCGGGCGCAACAGATAACGCCCGCCGATCACCACCACCGCGATGCTGCCCAGCACCCGCAAGCCATGGTTCAAATCTTCGGCCGCGCTGCTGGTGTGATCACCGCCGGCCAGCAACGGCACCATCGCGATCAAAGGGATCGCGGCGATGTCCTGGAACAGCAAAATCGCGAACGCCAACCGCCCATGGGGGCTGGTCAGCTCCTTGCGCTCGGCCAGGCTTTGCAAGCCAAACGCGGTGGACGACAACGCCAGGCCGAGGCCCAACACGATGGCACTGTTCAGGGACTGGCCGAACACGAACAACGCCAGCACACCAATCACCGAACCGGTCAACAGCACCTGCGCAAGGCCCACGCCGAACACCGATTTGCGCATCACCCACAAACGTCGCGGCGACAGCTCAAGGCCGATGATGAACAGCAACAACACCACCCCGAGTTCGGAGATGTGGCTGACGCTTTGTGGATTACCGATCAAACCCAGCACCGACGGCCCGATGATCACCCCGGCAAACAGATAGCCGAGCACCGCCCCCAATTGCAGGCGCTTGGCCAAGGGAACGGCGAGCACCGCCGCGAACAAAAAGACGACAGCGGCTTGTAACAGGTTGCCTTCATGGGGCATGTGAAACTCCAAAAACTCGATACGGCGGGGGCGATAAGGATAAAGGCTGGAGCCGGATGCGTCAGCCATGAACGAAAATGTTTGGGCCTCGCGATGGCAATTTTGCAGGCAGCCAAGATGTCGTTACATTTAGCATCAATTAGTGACATTCATAGGATAAGCTGATCAATCTGTTCGTTCCCGAGTGCGCACCATGACCATCAACTTCGACCTTAACGATCTGCAAGCCTTTCGCGCCGTGGTTGAGCAGGGCAGCTTTCGCAAGGCTGCGGACACCGTACGCATCTCCCAACCAGCCCTCAGCCGGCGGATCGAAAAGCTCGAAGACGCTCTGGGCGTGAAATTGTTCGAACGCACGACTCGCCGGGTCAGCCTGACTCAGGCCGGGCGTGGTTTCATGCCCAGCGTCGAACGCCTGCTGGATGACCTGGACGTGGCGCTACTGGGCATCAGCGAAGTCGCCTCGACCCGGCTCGGGCATGTCACCGTCGCCTGTGTGCCGTCGGCGGCGTACTACTTCATGCCGCGGGTGATCGCCCACTACCATCGGCAATTTCCGCGGATCAAGGTCAAGGTGCTCGACTCCAGTGCTCACGAGGTATTGAGTGCCGTGGTCAACGGTGAAGCGGACTTCGGCTTGAGCTTCATGGGCACCCTGGAGGCCGAAGTCGAATTCGAGCCGCTGGTGCAGGAAGGTTATGTGGTGGCGTGCAGACGAGATCACCCCCTTGCAGGACGCAGCAGCGTGACATGGGATGAGTTTTATCAGCAGGATTACATCTCGCTGGACAAGACTTCGGGCAATCGCTTTTTGCTGGATCAAGCGCTGGCTGGCGTGGTGCCGCAGCGGCCGAGCATCTGCGAAACCCGTCATGTGACGACCATGATCGGTCTGGTGGAGGCCGGGTTGGGCGTGGCTGCCGTGCCGTTGATGGCGATGCCGGCGGCGGACCACCCGATTCTGACGCGGGTACCGTTGACCGATCCGCAGGTGATGCGCAATGTTGGGTTGATCAAGCGCCGGGGTCGTACGTTAACCCCGGCGGCATTGGCGTTGGAGCGTCTTGTAGTGGAAATGAAAGTCCAGCAACCTTCGGTCAGTGGCTGACTGAGTCCAGCCCCGTCGCTTTTACGTCCGGCTGGGCTGCGCTGGAGGCCAGGTACGCAAGCAGCGCCTTGGCCTCGGCCGGGTGTTGCGCATCGACTGGAATACCGGCGGCGAAACGGGTGACCGATTGCACCGATTCCGGAATTTTCGCCACGAAACTCACCCCAGGCACCGGTAGCAATTCGCTGACCTGCTGGAAGCCCAGTTGATAATCGCCGGTGGCAACCACCGAGCCCACCGGGATTTTCGGGATCATCTTCGATTTGGGTTTGAGCTGGTTTTCGATGCCCAGACGTTTGAACAGTTGATCCTCGATATACACGCCGCTGGCACTGTCGGAGTAGGCGACTGACTTGGCATCGAGCAAGGTTTTTTTCAGGCCTTCCACCGAGCTGATGTCCGGCTTCGGCGCACCTTCACGCACCACCATGCCGATCCGCGAATCCGCCAGTTCGACCCGTGAAGCGGGATCGACTTTGCCTTGCTTGATCAGGTCGTCGAGGGCATAGCCGACCATGATGACCACGTCGGCTTTCTCACCGCGGGCCAGACGATTGGGAATCGCTTCCGGGGCTTTTCCCATGGATGGACCGAGGGCGGTGTCCAGGGTGTTGCCGCTAGACTCGGCGAATTTCGGACCGAGGATTTTGTAGGCCGCCGTGAAACCACCGGAGGTCATTACACGGATTTCTTCAGCCTGGGCGATCGAACTCAGACCGAGACTGGCCACCAGGGCCAGGGCGGTAAAGTTGAAAAACCTTTTCATCAAGTAGCTCTCGCAGTTAGAGGTTGGGTGGTTCACGACACGGCCGGTTGCAGGCGGCCAGAGGCACGGCGATAGAGAAACAGCGTCGCGCACAGGGCACAGAACGCGGCGAAACTCATCCAGTAACCGGGTGCGGCCTTATCGCCGGTGTACTGGATCAGGAAGGTCGATATGGCCGGTGTGAAACCGCCGAACACCGCCGTCGCCAGGCTATAAGCCAAAGAGAAACCTGCGACCCGAACCTCGACCGGCATGATTTCCGTCAGCGCGGCGATCATTGCGCCGTTGTACAAGCCATAAATGAACGACAGCCACAGCAGCACCAACAGCATGTTGATGAAGCTCGGTGCTTGCACCAGATAGGTCAGCGCCGGGTAGGCCGTGGCCAACGTCAGCAACGCCATGGCGATCAGTACCGGGCGACGACCGATGCGATCTGAAAGCGCGCCGCCAATCGGCAACCAGAAAAAATTCGAAACGCCCACCAGCAAGGTCACCAACAGCGCATCGGAGGTGTTCAGGTGCAGCACGGTTTTGCCGAAGGTCGGCGCGTACACGGTGATCAGATAGAACGCGGTAGTGGTCAGGGCGACCATCATCATCCCGGCGAACACGATGACCCAGTTCTGTCCCAGGGTGCGGAACACGTCGCCCATGCTTGGCCGGTGTTTACGGGCGGCGAACTCTTCGGTTTCTTCCAGGTTACGGCGCAGGAAGAAGATGAAAGGCACGATCATGCAGCCGACGAAAAACGGAATCCGCCATCCCCAATCGGCAATCATCGTCGGCGCCATCCATTGGTTCAGACCATAGCCCAAAGCCGCCGCGACGATGATCGCCACTTGCTGGCTCGCGGATTGCCAACTGGTGAAGAAACCTTTGTTGCCGGGAGTGGCGATCTCCGCGAGGTACACCGATACACCGCCCAGTTCCGCACCGGCCGAGAAGCCTTGCAGCAATCGGCCGATCAGCACGATGGCCGGGGCGAACAGCCCGATGGTTTCGTATCCGGGCACCAGCACAATCAGAATCGTACCGCTGGCCATGATCGACAGGGTGACGATCAGCCCTTTGCGGCGCCCCACATCATCGATGTATGCGCCCAGTATCACGGCGCCCAACGGACGCATCAGGAAGCCGGCGCCGAACACCGCGAACGTCATCATCAGGGACGCAAACTCGCTGCTGGCAGGGAAAAATACGGCAGCGATCTGCGTGGCATAGAAGCCGAAAAGGAAGAAATCGAATTGCTCGAGGAAGTTGCCCGAGGTCACTCGGAAAATCGCACTGGTCCGGGAGCGACCGGAATGGATTGATGCTGTCATTGACGTGTACTCCACCGCTTTTATGACGTGCACTGCCTGGACGCGGTGCACGGTTCTTATTGGGGTGGATAGTGGAGCAGGGACATCGATATGTTAATTGCATAGTTGGTATGTATTGATGCATGAAGCGGATCAATGCTGCCGACCCAGAGACGCGGCGTTTACCCAAGGCTATTCGCTGTGTACGCGTATCGGGCTGATGTTCCCCAACCGATACTGATTATTCCCGCTGCGCTTGGCCTCATACATCGCCAGGTCGGCAATGTGAATCAACCGGTCCATGCTCGGCGCATGGTCCGGGAACACCGCAACCCCAAGGCTGCTGCCGATGTGGCGCTGGTCGTTGCCGATGGTCACCGGCGGTGCGAGTTCGATGAAGATTTTCTGGCAGATGCTGCGGGCTTCGTCTTGCAGGCTGTTGCCTTGGGGAAGGCCTTGGAGGATGACCACGAACTCGTCGCCGCCGATCCGGGCAACGGTGTCGGTTGAACGCAGGATCTTCTTCAGGCGTGTCGCGGTGGTGATCAGCACGCGGTCGCCGGCCGCATGGCCATAGTGGTCGTTGATCGCCTTGAAACCATTGAGGTCGACAAATACCAGTGCCACCCGCGTGGCGCTGAGGCGGGCGTGTTCCAGGGCAGCGGACAGGCGCTCTTCGAGCACCAGGCGATTGGGCAGGCCGGTCAGCGGGTCGTAATGGGCCAGGTGTTGCAGGTAGCTGGCGGAGGCTTTTTCCTCGGTGATGTCGCGGACCACGCCCATCATCTTGATCGTTGCGTCATGCTCATTCTTGACCACATTGCCGGTCTCCCGCAGCCAGCGGATGCTGCCGTCCGGCCAGACCACGCGGTATTCCTCGTCGTGGTTTTCGCCGGTTTCCAGGCAACGCAATTCACCGGCGCGGACCTTGACCCGGTCGTCCGGGTGCACACAGGAACAGAACAGGGCGTAGGAGGGCGTCACCTCGCCGATCTTGAATCCGAACATCCCGTAGATTGCATCCGACCAATAGAGTTTGTCGGTATCAACCTCCCAGTCCCAGGTGCCGATGCGGGCGAAGTATTGGCTGCGTTTGAAGCGCTCGGCGTCGCCTTCCTGGTGGATACTTTGTCCCTCGGTGAGGCTATCGATCAGCGCACGGCACTCGGCCAACTGCTTTTGCAGCGAACGATCGCGCCAAATCAGCGCGACGATCAGGGCAAGGGTCAGCGAGCCGATGGTGACGTCGGTCCAGAGCTGACTCATTGAGGAATTGCGCTCATGGCGTATCGAACCGTGGGGGAGGTGGCGGGTATATTAAGGCTCTGTACGAAAAACTGCCTGCGTGTCGATCATGATGCGTTAAAAACAGGCTCGGAATGCTCATTTACAACCCGTAAACTCCGCTTCTTCGCCTGTATTTGCCTTGCCTGATCGACACTCGGCGACTTTTCGTACAGACCCTGGCAAGCAGGAGGTGGGTCAGTTCACCACTGACGGTTGCGTCGCGACCGAGACGGTGAAGGTCACGACAACCAGCACGACGAGTACCCAGAACATCACCATGACTGTCAGCATGACGACCTTCAGGCTTTGATAAAGCCAGCGCAACCAATGGCCTTCGGGTTTTGCTTCTGAGCGGGTTCTGAGTACGCCTTTCAAATAGAAGCCGAGGAGGGCCAGCAGTGCGCCGTCAATCAACAGCGCAGGCAGGCCGGCTTCGGGGAAAATGCTTCCCCACCGATAGAATGACGACCGGCTCAGGAACACCACATAACAAATGAGGCTGCCGTAGGGGATGGCTCTCCACCATTTACCGGCCAGCGCTCCGACCATCAGGCACATAATCACCATGAACGGGTTGAGGAGAATATTGATCATCCACTCCAGTACGTTGGGGAAGTAGCCCGGGGAATGGATGCTGCGCCAGATGTGTTCAAACATTGTTCAGGCTCCTGCCTTCTATGGAGTAAGTGCTGCTTCGGTGCTTCCGTGCCGCTGCACGGTATCGGCGTATTGTCGGGTTACATAAGTCCTGTTGTGTAAATTAGGGTCTGTACGAAAAGTCGCCGAGTTGCGATCAGGCAGTTTTCGTACAGTGCCCAGTTCACGACCACTGCCGGATGCAGAGCGAAATGGTTGCCAATAGCCTGCATTTCTGGGAAAACGGCGCCCATCAAGCCCGCTCGGGCAAGCGCACAGATAGAGTGAATGTAATGAATGATGAATTGCAGGTAATCGACCTTGAAGTGGGCGACGGCAAAGCCGCCGTCAAAGGCGCGCTGATCACTACCCAATATCGCGGGTGGTTGGAAGACGGCACCGAATTCGATTCTTCCTACAGCCGGGGCAAACCGTTTCAGTGCGTGATTGGCACCGGGCGGGTAATCAAGGGCTGGGACCAGGGAATCATGGGCATGCAGGTCGGCGGTAAGCGCAAGCTGCTGGTGCCGGCGCACCTGGCCTACGGCGAGCGCTCGATGGGGGCGATTACGCCGAATTCGAATCTGATTTTCGAGATTGAATTGCTGGAAGTGCTGACGCGGGATGATTGATGGGCGAGTGAATTGAAATGATTAACCCCGCTGTTTCTGAGAGGAGAGAGCGGGGTTTTTGCTATCTGTGGTGAGGGAGCTTGCTGTGGCGAGGGGGCTTGCCCCCGTTGGGTTGCGCAGCGACCCTGAAACCTGTGCATGCGGCGTTTCAGGGAATCTCCACTCGCCAGTTTTGCGGCTGCTGCGCACCCGAGCGGGAGCAAGCTCCCTCGCCACAATTCAGTGTTCGGTTCGCGGAAAAAATGTTCTTTTGCCTAAACGGCGAATCAGGTGAATGTCTCAATATCGTCAAGGGTGTCCGCCACAATCCCTTCCAGGGATGGAAATTTTTCCTTCACCTTCTCAAGGGCCGGGATGACAGCACCCACGTCCAGATCAGCATGTCTGCGGGCTATGTGACCGAGCGCGGTGATGGCAGCTGCTGCAACCGATTCGGACTCACTCTCGAGGTACTTCAGACAGGTGTTCCGAGCCCAGGTCTTGTCTTGTTCATTCAGGCCAATAGAAATCAATGCAGCAACAACGCTGGTTTCTACGTTGCTAGCTAGAAGTCTCGTCGCTTCCTCGTGGCTCATTGTTGGATCTTGGTAGAGAAGGCTCACTTTTTAACTCCCTGAATGTTGCCTTTGTGATCGGTTTTTCCTGCCTTGATCAGAGCATTTTTCATATCTTGATGGAGTTTATCCCATGGTCTGACATGTCCATGGTAAACGTCCCCTCCGGTACGATCGAAGACAACGATCTCTTTTGTGTCCGGGTCGACACCGATTCGACGTGGTGAGGTAGGTTTTACCTGTACTGAATTATCCAGTGCCTCCTGTCCGTTAACAGGCCCCTTACTTTTTACCGGTGTGTCAGTCTTGCCATGGTAACTGGCTGCGTCGAACTCCAGGGTCAAAACTATATAGAGAGGTTTAATGCCGGAGTCGGCCGGAAATACAAGAATGAAGTCCTTGTACTCAGGCGGGTAGATCGGGTTGACGATGATGTTATCTGCCTGTTCGGTAGGCGGATAAATCCAGATCTGAGGCGCTTGTGGTGCCGCCTCTAGCGGGGGAATCCCTGAGGTGCTGGATAGGTCAACCGCTGGCGTCCATATCAGAGTTATCCCATCACCAAAGTCAGCCACCTGCTGAGAACCCTGACTCTTGAACCGGACGACAGGAATCATTTCCCAATCGCGGCGCTTCTGGGTGTTGTAGCCATAACCCTTCAAGGTGCCATCAGCTTGTTGCTCGACATGCAGTCGAACCCGTGTTCTACCTTCCTTGAGCGATTTGAGCTGTTCTTCTGTGTACAGGGAGCTGTCGCCCAAGCTCGACGGCCACAGCAATGCGACCATTCCGACCAATGCGCCAGCAGCAACACCAGCCGTCACGACACCTGCACCACCAGCCGCACCCGTTCCAGTGCCAGTAGTGCCAACTCCACCTAGAAGTAGCGTCCCCAGCGCAGCAGGTAACGCCCCGGCACTGATTTTTTTGAGCGGAATGTTTCCCGCTGCATCCCTTTCGCGGCCACCCAGCAGGGAGAATTTTCCGTAGTCGGTCAGTTTCTCGACAGGGACAAAACCGGCTGGGCTGTCGCGGTTGATTACGCCGTCGGGGAGGTTGCAGCTTTTGGCGAACACACAACCTATGGAGTTGGATTGGCCCAGCTGTTGAGGCTGTCTGATAAAGCGGTCTTCATATGCCTGCTGTCGGGCCAACATGTCGTCATAGGATTTTTGTCTGGCTTCGCGCTCTGCCAGTTCAGTGGCGGTCATGTAGCGGCTGGTGATGAGGTGTCCGTCGCCCGACGGTGGGTTTTGAACCCGAGGTATGTCTGTTTTGCGAGCCATGAGCGTCCCTGTTTCATTTTTTGAAAGCGATGCGGACGCTATATCAAAGGGCATTTGATAGATGTAGGACCGGTCTGAAATTCTGGCCGTTGTTACAAAAGCTGCTTGTCGCTATGCACTTGGCTCAGTCGGAAAAAACCGCCATCACTTCTCACAGATATGGCGTTTTTTTATTTTGTTGAGCCATGACGCAGTCAACCCGACTTGCCAGCCCTGGCAATATCGGTAACTATGCCCGCCTATATAGGGGTAGGGGGTATAGGTATGTCGCACATCCACGAACACAAAGACGATTTGCTCAATCGCGTCCGGCGCATTGCCGGTCAGGTCCAGGCTGTGGAGCGGGCGCTGGAGTCCGATGCCGAGTGCGCCAAAACCCTGCACCTGATTGCGGCAATTCGCGGTGCGGTCAATGGTCTGATGGATCAGTTCATCGACGCCCACGCCCGTGAACATGTGGCACGTCCCGGCCTCAGCGACGAAGCACGCGCCGAAGGCGTGGAAGACTTGTTGCAAGCCATCCGCCGTTACTCGAAATAGAGGCCTGCCCCATGACACTGACACTTCAGGCTTCGCGCTTTACCCACGACCATCTGTTTCTGGGGCCCGCCCACGATGAAAATGCTCGCCGCACGTTGTGGGTAGTGGCGCTGACGTTCGTGATGATGATTGGCGAGATTGCCGCCGGTTATATCACCGGCTCCATGGCGTTACTGGCGGACGGCTTTCATATGGCGACCCACGCCGTAGCCTTGGGCATCGCCGCGGCGGCCTACAGTTTTGCCAGGCGACACGCCAACAATTCGCGCTTCAGCTTCGGTACTGGCAAGGTCGGGGACTTGGCGGCGTTTGCTTCTGCCATGGTGCTGGGCCTGGTGTCGATTGGCATCGCCGGCGAATCGATCCTGCGGCTGTTTCAACCTATCACCGTGGCCTTCACCGAAGCGACGGTGATTGCGGCGGTGGGGCTGGTGGTGAATGTCGTCAGCGCATTGCTGCTGGCGGGCAACCATGGGGATAACGGCCATGATCATCACAACCATAACCACGGTCACCATCATCACGATAACAACCTGCGCTCGGCGTATGTCCATGTGCTGGCCGATGCATTGACGTCGGTACTGGCTATCGTGGCATTGTTGGCCGGGCGCTATTTGGGTTGGGTCTGGCTGGACCCGGTGATAGGCGTCGTCGGAGCCCTTGTTATCGCGAAATGGGCCTATGGCTTGATGCGCGATAGCGCCGCGGTATTGCTCGACACCACTGACGAGCACGTCGCCGCCGAAATTCGTGAGCTGCTTGAATCGACGGATGATGTTCGCATCAGTGACCTTCATGTCTGGCAAGTCGGGCCCCAGGCGCGAGCCGCAATTGTCAGTGTCGTGGCTACGGCGAGCGTCAGTACAGACGCCATCCGCGAACGTCTGGCGCCGGTTCATGAGTTGTCTCACCTGACGGTCGAATATCGCAACGCTTGAGGTGTTTTTCAGGCAAAGAGCGGAATGCGCCCGTTAAGGGAAGGGCGGTAGTGCCAGGTCAACCGATCCAAAGCCGGTTTCATCATCAGGATCTGAGTCAGCGTCGCGCGGGCGATGCTCAACGCCAGCACCTGCCCCGGGCATTGATGACGGCCGGCGCCGAAGGTGAAGCTGCGGCGGTTTGGGCGCTCGAGCAGGAACGTATCGGGATCGTCATTAAGCTGCGGATCACGATTGGCCGAGGCCAGCAGCACCAGAATCACGTCGCCGGGGTTCAGGTTCACGCCGTCGATTTCGCACGGTGCGGCGACGAAGCGGCGGGTGTTCTGCACCGGAGGATCGAAGCGCTGCACTTCGGCGATCAGGTCGTTGACTTGAGTCGAGTCGATCTGCGGGTTTCGGCTCAACGCCAGTAGCGCATTGCCGATCAGCCCGGCGGTGGCGTCGTAGGTCTGGGAGAACAGGCCAATCAGGTTGGCGATCAAGGTTTGCGGGTCGGTCGAGGTGGCGAAGCGCTGCCTGATACCGGCGAGCAGGGTGCTTCGATTGTTCGGATCAGCCAGAAGCTCGATGAAATATCCCTTCAGCTGTTCTGCCGCAACATGGGCAGCGTCCAGTTGGGCCTGGTCGCTGAGGGGTGACAGGCAGGCGACGAAGTCAGCGGTCAGTTCGCTGATGGCCCGGCCCTGAGCTGGAGAAAAGCCCAGTAACGCCGCCACTACACAGACCGGCCCGCGAAACATCGCCGCGTACAACCCATCGGCTCCAGGGGTAATCAACCGAGCACTGACCAGTGAGTTGACTTCATTCACATCAATCAGCGCCAGCCCCGGCTCAATCGCCGCCCTCGGGCAACGCTGCCGCTCACCCTCGCTCATCCGCATCAACTGACCGAACACCTTGCCGGCCATGCCTTGAGCAATTGCCTTGGGCACCGGCTCATGCGCCGGCCGCACATGGCAATCCGGATGCGCCAGCAGGGCGGCGACCGCTCGGGCGCTGCTGGCCACCCACAGTTTCAGTCCCTGATGAAAAACCAATCCACCCTCGGCACGCAGTTGCGCGTAGTAGGGGTAAGGGTCGGCGTGAGTCGCAGCGATGATCGGGTCCATGGGTCGCAGCCTTATCGATGGTTGAAAAGTGTTGCTACTATCACCAGTCCGAAAGGGCCTTGATTCGTCCGGGAGCGAAATATGAACGCAGAACAACATGACGTTGGCGTCTCTCAAGTGGCCGCAGCGATTGCAGAGCCTGCGCGGACGAAAATCCTCTGTTCGCTGATGGATGGCCACGCCCGCACCAGCACCGAGCTGGCGGCGGTTGCCGAAGTCAGCGCCTCGACCGCCAGCGCGCACTTGGCAAAACTCAAGGAGCTGGCGCTGGTGCGTTTGCACGTTCAGGGCCGTCACCGCTATTACAGCCTCGCGGACAAACGCGTGGCCCAGGCACTCGAAGCACTGATGGTGATCGGCCAGAACGCCGCGCCGACGTTCAACACGCGCACCCCGGACCGCCTGCAATTCGCCCGCACCTGCTACGACCACATGGCCGGCACGCTGGCGGTGGTGCTGCATGACCGGATGATCGACGCGGGGTGGCTGCTGCAAACCGATGAGCAGGCTTATCGATTGAGCGACAGTGGTGAAGCGTTGTTCGAAGGATTGGGCATCGACGTCAAAGACCTCGGCACTTTGCGCCGCCGCTTTGCCTGCCCGTGCCTGGACTGGAGCATGCGTCGGCCGCACCTGGGCGGTGCCTTGGGCGCGGCGTTGTTGCAAACGGCGATCAAACGCCAATGGGTGACGCAGGACCTGGACAGTCGGGCGTTGGCGTTGACGGCAGTGGGGCGAAAGGAACTCGGTCGCCGGTTCGCCGTTGAACTGCCGATTCAGGGAGCGACAGCGCCACTCACATCCACCGAGAACAGGCGCCGCGTGATTGCCAGTCCTGCGACTTAACGACTGGTCGAGGCCATGAGTACGCCAAAACCGGCGAAGGTCACACCCGAAACTTTCGCGGTCAGCCATGAACCTTTCGGGCTCGACAACCAGCCTTTGGCGGAATTGGCGAGCAAGGCATAGCTGCCGTGCACCAGGATTACCAGTACGCCGTAGGAGGCGACCAGCTTGATGAACTGGCTGTAGAAGTGCGCCGAAGTGTCGATGAATTGCGGGAACACCGCCAAAAAGAAAAACACCGCCTTGGGGTTCAGAAGCTGCATCGAAGCCGCTTCAAGGAAGCGATAACCCGGGCTTGAGGGGCGCGTTTCAAGCAGCGTGCTGAAACGATCCGAGCGCCAGCTTTTGTAGCCCAGGTACAACAAATAGGCAGCCCCTGCGTATTTCAATGCGGTAAAGGCATTCGCGGAGGTGCTGAGTATCAGGCCAACACTGGTGGCGCTGATGGCAGCGACGACAAATGCCCCCGACGCGATCCCCAGAATGCCCGGCACGGCGCCCCTCCAACCGTGGCGCACCGCGTTGGACAGGGTCAGGACCACGCCCGGCCCCGGGCTCAAAATGGTCAGGGTGGCGAAGAGTACAAAGAGTCCGTAACTGTTCATGGCTTGCTCCGTCAGTGGCGTTGGCTGCGTGTTGGCAGATTGGCGTGGCGGCGAGAGTGTGACAAACGCTTTAATTGCAGCGCATAGGTGACTAAATTAGACACATGATAAATCTATTACCGCCCCTTAATGCCGTTCGCGCCTTTGCCGTTGCTGCTCGTCATCAGAGCTTCAGCCTGGCGGCCGAAGAGCTGCATGTCAGCCACAGTGCCGTCAGCCGGCACATCAAATTGCTCGAGGAATACCTGGGGGTGCTGCTGTTTGAGCGGCGTATCCGTCAATCGGTGCTGACGCCGGCCGGCCAGCGCTTCTATGAACAGGTCAGCGCCGGGCTGTCGCAGATCGCCAATGCCGCCACTGCGCTCAAGCAGCATGCCTCGCTGCCTACGGTGAAGATCAATGTGCGTCCGTCTTTCGCCATGCTTTGGCTGACGCCCAGGCTGGCGGACTTCGTTGCGCAGCACCCCGGCATCAAGCCGCAGGTGATCACCCAGACCCAGGCACCCGATCAGGCACGCGACGGGTTCGATATCGTCATTCGCCGTGGTCGTGACGATTGGGCTCCGGCGATTGAGGCGCGAGCGCTGTTCGAAGACGAACTGTTGCTGGTCGCGGCGCCATCGCTGATCGAGCGCCTGCCACTTGAAGACCTCACGTCCCTGAGTCGGCATACATTACTGACCGCCAAGGCACGTCGCGAAGACTGGCACAATTGGGCCATGCACTTCGGTCAATCCCAGTCAGCCACTCAGGTAACCCGGCAGTTTGATCACATGCACCTGGTGCTTCAGGCCGCTGTGGATGGACAGGGCATTGCCCTGTGCCCGACCTCTTTGCTGGGCAGCCATATCTCGAGCGGACGCCTGATCTGCCCGTTACCCGAGTTGCGCATGCCGTTGCCGCGTTATTACTACGGTGTTGCGCCGGACGTGACGGCGCACACGCGGATCTTTGTGGAGTGGTTGTTTGCCCGGATCGCTCAGGATGAGCTGAGTTGGCAGACACCTCGTGCCGTGACCGCTACGCCCTGAAGTCCCAGACGATCTCCACCACCCGCACCGCGAGCACCAGGTAAACCAGACCCAGGATGATCTGGAACGCCATGTGATACGGCAACCTGGACAGCCGACGCAAGCCGTCGCTGACACTGAGCAGCATCAGCAGTGCTGACGTTGCAATCAATCCCCAGCCGGCGAGGTTTGAGGCGAGCATTCCCATAAACAGCTGATGACCGCCGTGCAACGCGTTGGTGCCCGCCGCGAATAGCAGGGCGCACACGAGCAGGTTCTTGATGTTGTCGAACACTTGCGTGGTGAAGTCTGTTTCCAGCAAGGCCAGATACTTTCGCCAGAATTTACTCATGGTTTTGGTGGCACCTGTTGATGGCGGTTGCACGTGGCAAGTCTAGTGACGAATTGAGAAGCAGGGCGCTGATTTGATCCGATTCGACGAGGGGCATGCAGACGACTTGCGCGTAGGTTCGTAATTGCTATCACCCATTGGGCGCTCGCTGCGGCGATGAAACTATTTTTACCCGCGCAATTCTGCAATGCGGTCAGGTTATGTTGTCCATTTTTCAAGGCGCACTTCACCAACGGAAGGTCATTGTGTCAAACTGCTTGTGCGGTGGCTATGTGCCATGGCTGGTGCAGTAGGCCAATTTCAGGAGCTCGTGGTCTCGGCTTTTATAGCGGCCAGCCAGTAGAAAGGAGCCTGCTGCGTCCGTGAAAACAAATGGGACTAACGATGTTTGTTCTGGGTACCGTTGTTTTTGGTGATGATTTGTTATCTTGGCCATTACATGTCTGATTGTTTGGTGGCATTCTGAACTCCGTTGGGTAGCCTGCAATTTAACACCTGGAATATATCGATGAGAGTGTTTTTTTTAGGCTGGAAAGCTCGATACGAGCAAATTATGATTGATGGTCTTGCTGAAAAAAATAATGTGCATATGTTTCATGTTCCGACTTATGCCAAAAGAATCAACCGTGCTGTAAGGTCATTTCAAAAGAAAGTTCCACTAAGTGTGTCCGTCTCTTGGCTTGGTAAGTTGGTCAATGCAGGTAAGTTTGTAAGTGCTGAAGATATACTGGTTTGTAATGAGGGGCAAGTTAAGCGCGGATTAAACCCTAGTGTTATTAGTACTTTCAGAGGCGTGAAGGTCCTTCTGATCAGAGATTTGGTTGATGCGCCGTTTGTAGAAGAGATGAAAGGGCTTTTTGACAAAATCTACAGCTTCGACCCCGATCAGTGCAGGTCATTTGGTATTGACTATTTGGAACAGTTCTTTCCTTTCAATGCTGAAGCTGCAAGAAAACTGAGTGCAAAAAGGCAGGGATCTGCCAGTTGTACTAGTTGTTTTTTTCTCGGTAGGGATAAAGGTCGGGCTCGCCTGATAGAAGGCATTGCTAATGATCTCGAGTCCTTAGGGTGTAGCATTAAATTTCAAATCGTGAAGGATGACTCATCCACCTCAATATCAAAATATCATACTGACGCAGTATTGCCGTATGAAGAAAATCTTCAGATGGTAATTAATGCAGATGTGCTGATAGAGATCAACCAGCCAGGGCAATCTGGCCTCACTCTTCGAGCCTTAGAGGCTGCATTTTTTGACAAAAAGCTAATTACTACCAATGAAACAGTCAGGGAATTAGGTTTTTATGATCCTAGTCGTTTCTATGTTTTAGAAGTATTTGACAAGGAAGCTATTTCTCGATTTTTGGCGTCACCCTCAAAACCGATTGATTGGCAAGCCCTGAAAAAGCATTGTCCGGAGACCATGCTTGAACGTTTACAAGCACTGCAAGATTCCAGCAGGCGCGCATAAACGCGCGCAAAACCACTGGTGACCTATTGTCGCCAGCGAGTGATAGGGAATGAGCACACATAGTCAGTCATACTTTGCGCAATAAAAAACCCACCCACCGCCAAAGCGATGGATGGGCTATGTGCCGCTTAGAGCAGGTCCGGTCAGATCAAACCTTGACGATCCAGCCCGCTGGCGCTTCGATGTCGCCGGTCTGTACACCGGTCAGCTCTTTGTAGAGCTTCTGGGTGACCGGGCCGACTTCGGTTTCGCTGTGGAACACGTGCAGCTTGTCCTTGTAGCTGATGCCACCGATCGGGGTGATCACCGCGGCAGTACCGCATGCACCGGCTTCCTTGAAGTCGGACAGCTTGTCGATGAACACGTCACCTTCAACCACTTCCAGGCCCAGACGGGTCTTGGCCAGTTCGATCAACGACAGACGGGTGATGCCCGGCAACACCGAAGGGGAGTTCGGGGTGACGAACTTGTTGTCGTGGGTGATCCCAAAGAAGTTGGCCGAGCCGACTTCTTCGATTTTGGTGTGGGTCATCGGGTCCAGGTAGATGGCGTCGGCGAAGTGCGCCTTCTTGGCCTGGGAGCCTGGCATCAGGCTGGCGGCGTAGTTGCCACCGACCTTGGCCGCACCGGTGCCTTGTGGGGCGGCACGGTCGTAGCTGGAGATCAGGAAGTTGTGCGGGGTCAGGCCGCCCTTGAAGTAGGCGCCGACCGGGATGCAGAAGATCGAGAAGATGAACTCGGGTGCGGTACGCACGCCGATGTTGTCACCCACGCCGATCACGAACGGGCGCAGGTACAGCGCGCCGCCGGTGCCGTAAGGCGGGATGAAACGCTCGTTGGCGCGGACCACGTCCTTGCACGCTTCGATGAACTGTTCGGTGGACACCTGCGGCATCAGCAGGCGCGCGCAGCTGCGTTGCATGCGGGCGGCGTTCTGGTCCGGGCGGAACAGGTTGATCGAACCGTCCTTGCAACGGTAGGCCTTCAGGCCTTCGAAGCACTGCTGGCCATAGTGAAGGGCCGTAGACCCTTCGCTGATGTGCAGCACGTTATCTTCGGTCAGGGTGCCTTTGTCCCACTCGCCATTACGCCAGTGCGACAGATAGCGCTTGTCTGTCTTGATGTAGTCAAAACCCAGCTTGTCCCAATTGATGCTTTCGTTACCCATGACACCCTCTATCACTTAACAACCGTCGAAACGGTTCAAGGCTTCTGACATTTTTCTGGATGGGGACAACAATACTTCATTCCGGGCCTAAATCGCAGCCCGGATTACGAACTCCGCGACCATCGATGCACCTCGTTGTAGCAGCTGCCTCGCGGTGCTCGACAGCTGCTACCAAGGGTTGCGTTAGTCTTTAAAGGTGCAGGGCATGGCCCAACGCACGCAACGCCGCTTCCTGCACTGCCTCGCCGAGCGTCGGATGCGCGTGGATGGTGCCGGCGATGTCTTCCAGCCGGGCGCCCATTTCGAGGCTCTGACCGAACGCCGTCGACAACTCCGAAACACCCACACCCACCGCCTGCCAGCCAACAATCAGATGATTGTCACGCCGCGCCACGACCCGCACGAAGCCGCTTTTCGACTCCAGTGTCATCGCCCGGCCATTGGCGGCGAACGGGAAGCTGGACACGATGCAGTCCAGCCCCGCAGCCTTGGCCTCGTCCGGGGTCTTGCCGACCACCACCAGTTCCGGGTCGGTGAAACACACGGCGGCAATGGCGGTCGGGTTGAATTCGCGGTGTTTGCCGCTGATCAGTTCGGCAACCATCTCGCCTTGGGCCATAGCCCGGTGGGCGAGCATCGGTTCGCCGCTCAGGTCGCCGATGGCGTAGACGTTGCGCATGCTGGTCTGGCAACGGTTGTCGATCTTGATTGCCGAACCGTTCATGTCCAGGTTCAAGGCTTCGAGGTTCCAGCCCTGGGTGTTGGGTTTGCGACCGACGGCCACCAGCACCTGATCGGTTGCAAGATTCAGGATGTCGCCGTTCGGGTCGCGAACATGAAGTAAATTTCTTTGAGAATCAAAGCCTTCAACGCTGTGCTTCAAGTAAAGCTTCACGTCGAGTTGTTTGAGTGCTTCGTGCACCGGATGGGTCAGTTCGGCATCGTAAGCCGGCAGAATACGATCCTGCGCCTCGACCACGCTGACCTCGGCGCCGAGCTTGCGATAAGCAATCCCCAGCTCCAGACCGATATAACCGCCACCGACCACGACCAGTCGTTTCGGCACGCTTTTCGGCGCCAGGGCTTCGGTGGAGGAGATGATCGGCCCGCCAATTGGCAGCATTGGCAGGTTGACGCTTGTCGAACCGGTGGCCAGCACCAGGTGTTCGCACTGAATCCGCGTGTCGCCGACTTCAACGGTTTTACCGTCGATCACTTTCGCCCAGCCGTGAATGACCTGGACCTTGTGTTTCTTTAATAGCGCCGAGACGCCAGTGGTCAGGCGATCAACGATGCCGTCCTTCCACTCGACGCTTTTGCCGATGTCCAGGGTCGGCGCCGATACGTTGATGCCCAACGCCGAGTACTGGCTGTGGTGCTGTGTCTGGTGGAACTGTTCGGCGACGTGGATCAACGCCTTGGACGGAATGCAGCCGATGTTCAGGCAGGTGCCGCCCAGCGATTGGCCTTCCACCAGAATGGTCGAAATGCCCAACTGACCGGCACGGATCGCCGTTACATAGCCGCCAGGGCCGCCGCCGATGATCAGCAGCGTAGTATTTAGAGTCTGTTGCATTCCTTACTCCACAAACAGCGTTGCGGGTTGTTCGAGCAAGCCACGAATGGCCTGGATGAAGAGCGCCGCGTCCATCCCATCGACCACGCGGTGATCGAAGGAGCTGGAGAGATTCATCATCTTGCGGATCACGATCTGGCCTTTGATCACCATTGGCCGTTCGACGATTTTGTTCACGCCGACGATCGCCACTTCCGGCAGGTTCAGCACCGGCGTGCTGACGATGCCGCCCAATGCGCCGAGGCTGGTCAGGGTGATGGTCGAGCCGGACAGCTCATCGCGGCTGGCCTTGCCAGTGCGTGCAGCCGTGGCCAAACGGGAGATTTCCGCGGCGTTGTCCCACAGGCTGCGGGCTTCGGCGTGACGCACCACCGGCACCATCAAACCGATGTCGGCTTGCGTGGCGACGCCTACATGCACCGCGCCGAGGCGGGTGATGACCTGGGCTTCGTCGTCGTAGCGGGCGTTGATCTGCGGGAAGTCGCGCAGGGCCACGACCAGGGCGCGCACCAGGAACGGCAGCAAGGTCAGCTTGCCACGGGTCGCGCCGTGTTTTTCGTTCAGGTGCGCACGCAATTCTTCGACGGCGGTGACATCGATTTCTTCAACGTAACTGAAGTGGGCGGCACGCTGGGTGGCGTCCTGCATACGCTGGGCGATCTTGCGGCGCATGCCGATCACCGGGATTTGCTGTTCGTCGTTGCGCTGGGCGTAAGCGGCGGTGGCCGTCGATGCGTTCGACTGACCCTGAGCCAGATAGGCTTCGAGGTCTTCGTGCAGAATCCGCCCGGCAGGGCCGCTGCCACGCACCAGGCGCAATTGAATGCCCAGGTCCAACGCATGTTTGCGCACGGCCGGGGAGGCCAGCGGACGTTCATCGGCTTCACGCGCGACCATCGGTCCTTGGCAAGCGGCAGCCGGACGCGGGGCCGCTGCAGCCGGTTTGCTTTCTACGACGGCTTCAACTTTTGGCGCCGCCACAGGTGCTTCTTTAATAACAGCCGCTGGCGCAGTCGATTCCTTAACGTTGCCCGCGCCTTCGACTTCAATGCTGATCAGCACGCTGCCGACCGCCATGACTTCGCCTGGCTGTCCGCCCAGTGCAATCACCTTGCCGTGCACCGGCGAGGGGATGTCGACCATCGCCTTGTCGGTCATGACATCGGCCAGCACCTGATCTTCGACGACCATGTCGCCGACCTTGACGTGCCACTGAGACAATTCAACTTCTGCAATGCCTTCGCCAATGTCCGGCATTTTAATAACGTGCGTGCCCATTCAGACCTCCATGACCCGTTTCAAAGCCGCGCCCACACGGGACGGGCCAGGGAAATACGCCCACTCTTGCGCGTGCGGGTAGGGGGTGTCCCAACCGGTGACGCGCTCGATTGGCGCTTCCAGGTGGTGGAAGCAATGCTCTTGCACCAGCGCGACCAGTTCGGCGCCGAAACCGCAGGTGCGGGTGGCTTCGTGCACCACCACGCAACGTCCGGTTTTCTTCACCGACTTGACGATGGTTTCCAGGTCCAGCGGCCACAGGCTGCGCAGGTCGATGACTTCGGCATCGACGCCGGTTTCTTCAGCGGCGACTTGCGAGACATAGACAGTGGTGCCGTAAGTGAGCACGGTCACGTCCTTGCCCGGGCGGGTGATGGCGGCAACATCCAGCGGTACGGTGTAGTAGCCGTCCGGCACTTGCGCGGCGGGGTGTTTCGACCACGGGGTTACCGGGCGGTCGTGGTGGCCGTCGAACGGGCCGTTGTACAGGCGTTTTGGCTCGAGGAAGATCACCGGGTCATCGTTTTCGATGGAGGCGATCAGCAGGCCTTTGGCGTCGTAAGGGTTGGATGGCATCACGGTGCGCAAGCCGCAGACCTGGGTGAACATCGCCTCGATGCTCTGGCTGTGAGTCTGGCCGCCATAGATGCCGCCGCCGCAAGGCATGCGCAGGGTCATCGGCGCGGTGAACTCACCGGCCGAGCGATAACGCAAGCGCGCCGCTTCGGAAATGATCTGGTCCGATGCCGGGTACACGTAGTCGGCGAACTGGATCTCGGCCACCGGCCGCAAACCGTAAGCACCCATGCCCACGGCGACGCCGACGATGCCACTCTCGGAGATCGGCGCATCGAACACCCGGGAGGTGCCGTACTTGGTCTGCAGGCCTTCGGTGCAACGGAACACACCACCGAAATAGCCGACGTCCTGGCCGAACACCACGACGTTGTCGTCACGCTCAAGCATCACATCCATGGCCGAGCGCAGGGCCTGGATCATGGTCATGGTGGTCGTGGTCATGGCGGTTTCCAACTGAATATTATTGTTGTGATCGTTCATGTCAGATCCCCAACTCCTGACGCTGGCGCTTCAAGTGCTCCGGCATCTCTTTGTAGACGTCTTCGAACATGGTCGCGGCGCTCGGAATCTGGCCGCCGGCGAGGGTGCCGTACTGCTCGGCTTCTTTCTGTGCGGCGATCACTTCGGCTTCCAGTTCGGCGCTGACGGCGGCGTGTTCCTCTTCGGACCACTGACCGATTTTGATCAGGTGCTGCTTGAGGCGCGCAATCGGGTCACCCAACGGGAAGTGACTCCAATCGTCGGCAGGACGGTATTTGGAAGGATCATCGGAGGTCGAGTGCGGGCCGGCACGGTAGGTGACCCATTCGATCATGGTCGGGCCGAGGTTGCGCCGTGCCCGTTCGGCAGCCCAGGCGGATGCAGCGTAGACCGCGTAGAAATCGTTGCCATCGACCCGCAGGGAGGCGATGCCGCAACCGACGCCGCGTCCGGCAAAGGTGGTGGCTTCACCGCCGGCAATCGCCTGGAACGTCGAGATCGCCCACTGGTTGTTGACCACATTGAGGATCACTGGCGCACGGTACACGTGGGCGAAGGTGAGGGCGGTGTGGAAGTCCGATTCAGCAGTGGCACCGTCGCCGATCCACGCCGAGGCGATTTTGGTGTCGCCCTTGATCGCCGAAGCCATGCCCCAGCCCACCGCCTGGACGAATTGGGTGGCGAGGTTGCCGGAGATGGTGAAGAAACCGGCTTCCTTGACCGAGTACATGATTGGCAACTGACGGCCCTTGAGCGGATCGCGCTCGTTGGACAGCAGTTGGCAGATCAGGTCCACCAGCGGCACTTCGCGGGCCATCAGGATGCTTTGCTGACGGTAGGTGGGGAAACACATGTCGTCGATGTTCAGGGCCAGGGCCTGGGCGCTGCCGATGGCTTCTTCGCCGAGGCTCTGCATGTAGAACGACATTTTTTTCTGGCGCTGGGCGACCACCATGCGGTTGTCGTAGATCCGCGTCTTGAGCATGGCGCGCATGCCTTTACGCAGGATCTCGACGGGTACGCCTTCAGCCCATGGGCCGAGGGCATTACCCTGGTCGTCGAGCACGCGAATCAGGCCTCTGGCCAGATCAGCGGTATCGGCCGGTTCTACGTCGATTGGGGGTTTGCGCACCGTGCCGGCATCGGTCAGATGCAGGTAGGAGAAGTCGGTTTTGCAGCCGGGACGGCCCGAAGGTTCGGGAACGTGCAGGCGCAGCGGTTCGTACGCTTGGTTCATGGCTTCTACGCTCGATCTTGTGAATTTCTTGTAGTGAGCTGGCAGTCATTCTTCGGTAAAAGAATTCTTGTCCTACAACAATCATAGGCCGGGCCAAGAAGAATATTTCTCTGTGTTTCGTTGCGCTGGAGGCTATTTGAGGATAAAAAATCTGCATAAACATAAAAAACAGGTGTTTTTATCTCATGCGCAAACTGGACCGTACCGACATCGGCATTCTCAACAGCCTTCAGGAGAACGCGCGCATCACCAACGCCGACCTCGCGCGCTCGGTGAACCTGTCGCCCACGCCATGCTTCAATCGGGTCAAGGCGATGGAAGAATTAGGGTTGATTCGCGAGCAGGTGACGTTGCTGGATGCCGACTTGCTGGGGCTTCATGTGAATGTGTTCATTCACGTCAGCCTGGAGAAGCAGGTGGAAGAGGCATTGCAGCATTTCGAAGAGGCGATTTCGGATCGCCCGGAAGTGATGGAGTGCTATCTGATGGCCGGCGACCCGGACTATTTGATCCGTGTGTTGGTGCCGACCATCCAGTCGCTGGAGCGCTTCATGATGGACTTTCTGACCAAGGTGCCGGGGGTGGCGAACATTCGTTCGAGTTTTGCGCTCAAGCAAGTGCGCTACAAGACGGCGCTGCCGTTGCCGGCGAATGGTCTGACTCTGGCCAATTGAAGATCGCGGCTGTAGCGGCTGTAGCGGCCGTAGCAGCTGCCTCGCGGTGCTCGACAGCTGCTACGGGGCTAGAGTTGGTTCAGGGGGATCTTCAGGTAAGTGACGCCATTGTCTTCCGCGGGCGGCAAATTCCCCGCCCGCACATTCACTTGAATCGCCGGCAGCAACAGCGTCGGCATGCACAAACCGGCGTCACGCTGAGTGCGCATCGCGACGAAGGAGGCTTCGTCGACGCCGTCGTGAATATGAATGTTGCTTTTGCGCTGCTCGCCAACCGTACTCTGGCATTGCGGGGCGCGGCCCTCGGGCGGGTAATCGTGGCAGACGAAGAGGCGCACGCTGGCGGGGAAGGCCAGCAGTTTGCGGATCGAGGCGAACATCTGGTTGGCGTTGCCGCCGGGGAAGTCGCAACGCGCGGTGCCGACGTCCGGCATGAACAACGTGTCGCCCACCAGAATCACATCGCCGTCGATCAAATAAGCCATGTCTGCCGGAGTATGCCCTGGCACATGCAGGGCCGTGGCCTTGAGGTTGCCGATGCGGAATGACTCGTCCGGCGCGAACAGGTGATCGAACTGCGAACCGTCGACCCTGAATCCCGGCTCAAGATTGAACAGCGTCTTGAACACCCCCTGAACCTTGCTGATCGACTGACCAATCGCAATCTTGCCCCCCAGTTCCCGACGCAGATAAGGCGCGGCCGACAGGTGGTCGGCGTGGGCATGGGTTTCCAGCAGCCATTGCACCTGCAACTGGTGTTGGCGAACGAAGGCGATGATCTTGTCGGCCTGGACGGTCGAAGTGCGCCCGGCGGCGGCGTTGTAATCGAGCACCGGATCGACAATCGCGCAGTGCCCGCCATCGTGCTCGTAGATTACGTAGCTGTAGGTCGACGATGCAGGGTCGAGGAAGGCTTCAATCAGCGCAGACATGGGCAGGAACCTGTGGAAAGGGCAGGAGGGAAATAACCGGTTGCAACACTTTATGTTTAAACATAATGTCCGCAGCTTAAGTGACGTCGAAGGCATCCTGCAAATGCAATCCAGTCTGACCGAATGTGAAGTCGCCCAGCTCCGGGCCTCGGCCTCCAAGGCGTGCGCGCTGCTCAAGGCCTTGGCCAACGAGGACCGCTTATTGATTCTCTGCCAGCTGACCCAGGGCGAGCGCAACGTCGGCGAGCTGGAGAAAATGACCGGCGTGCGCCAGCCCACACTGTCCCAACAGCTGGGCATCCTGCGCGACGAGGGATTGGTCGCGACCCGTCGTGAAGGCAAGTACATATTCTATGGTTTAGCCAGTCACGAAGTGATTCAGGTGATGAAGACGCTGTCCGGGCTGTACTGCGGAGCGGTGCTGAAAAGCTGGGGCTGATCCCGGCGCCGTGTCGACAGGAACGACTGAAGAGAAAACTCTATGTTGTTGGCAAGTTTTTTTGGTCTGGTCATGGGCCTGGTGCTCGGCTTGACCGGAGCCGGTGGCGGTATTCTTGCGGTGCCGGCCTTGGTACTCGGGCTGGGTCTGAGCATGACCCAAGCGGCGCCCGTCGCCTTGTTCGCGGTGGGCAGTGCGGCGGCGGTTGGTGCGATCGACGGTTTGCGCCATGGCCTGGTGCGCTATCGCGCGGCGTTGTTGATTGCTTTGCTCGGCGCGGTGTTTTCGCCGGTGGGCATCTACTTCGCCCATCAGTTACCGGAAAAGATCCTGATGATTCTGTTCAGCCTGCTGATGGTCATGGTGGCCTGGCGGATGCTGCGCCCGGAAAAGCTCGACGCCGGCCCGAGCGATCACGGCCACGCCAACTGGGGCCAGAAAAACTGCATGCTCGATCAGCAGACCGGGCGTTTTTCCTGGACCGCCAAATGCACCGCGACCCTTGCCGCGCTCGGCGCGGTCACCGGCGTCGTCTCGGGGTTGCTCGGGGTCGGTGGCGGTTTTCTGATAGTGCCTGCGTTCAAGCAACTGACCGATGTACAGATGCGCGGGATCGTCGCCACGTCGTTGATGGTGATCAGCCTGATCTCGATCATCGGGGTGATTGGCGCGTTTCACGCCGGGGTGCGGATCGATGGTTTGGGCGTGTCGTTCATTGTCGCCAGCATCGTCGGGATGATCCTTGGCCGAAAACTCTGCGCGCGGGTGCCGGCCCGAGGGTTGCAGATCGGCTTTGCCAGCGTCTGCGTGGTGGTAGCCGTTTACATGCTGTTTAGAGCGCTCGCCTAGCGCGCACCGGTTCCTGTGGACGCCTGTGTGGCCCGCAGGCTTACACCCTAAGTTCCGGGCCTGGCCGACGGGCGGTCTTACGCCGAATTTGCCGCGCGCTACCGGCCAGCCCAAAGCACCTGACAACCGCCCCCAAGGCAGCGTATGACGCCGCCTGTCCGCTTTCGATAATCGCCTCCGACATCAAGTCCCCGTAGCGGAGCGCGTCATGCACAACAATAAGAATCTCAAGCATCGTTTCTTGCCGGCTTTCATCGTTAGTCTGTCATCCCTGGGCCTGAGCTCGATGGCCCAGGCCGAGATCATGCTGTACGACAAGGACCAGACCACATTCTCCACCGATGGCTACATCAACGCCTTCTACGTCAACAGCAACGTGGACCGGGCCGGCGATCAGTACGACCGGCGCCAGGCGCGGGTGAAGATGGGCTTTTTACCTAACTATCTGGGTTTCAACATGGGCAAGCAGGTCGATGACCTCAAGCTCGGCGCCCGGGCCTCGTTCTGGGTGACCATCAACGACAGCGAAACCAACGGCACCGACACCGCCATCGACGTGCGGCAGTTCTACGGTACGGTGGCCAACCCGGAGTGGGGCGAGGTGCTGATCGGCAAGGATTTCGGCCTGTTTGCCCGCTCCAACATCCTGCTCGATGAACTGCTCGCCGGTTACGGTCAGGTCAGCGATACGTTGGGCCTGGTGGACGGCGGCGGGGTGTCGTTCGGCAATATCGGCAGCGGCTATCCGTACCCGTTCCCGACGTCGCAGATTACCTATCGCACCCCAATGATGGACGGCTTGCGGGTCGCGGTGGGGATCATGGACCCCGTCGATACCAACGACAGCAGCGCAACCGGCAAGGCCTACCAGAAGAACCCGCGTACCGAGAGCGAGATCACCTATCAGTTCGACCTCGGCGGAGCGAAGATTTACAGCTGGCTCAACGGCAGCTACCAGACCTCGGACAACACCGACTCCAACGTCGAGTCCGTCACCTCCAAAGGTGTCGGTTACGGTGTGCAGGCGAAGATGGGCGGGCTGTCGCTGACCGGCTCCGGTTTCCAGGCCAAAGGCATTAACCCGTTCTTCACCAACAATGCCGGTGAACCGACTCTGCGTAATGTCGACAGCAACGGTTACCTGTTGCAGGGCTCCTACAAACTGGGCAAGAACCGCCTGGCCTTGTCTTACGGTAAGACCAAGGACGACGGTAACGGCGTGGTCGGCAGCGGCGCCGATTATGAGACTCGCGGCGTTGCGCTGTTCCATGACGTCAACGACAACCTCAAGCTGGTGGCCGAGTACAACCAGTTCGAAATCAACGGCCACGACACCAGCGCCCAGAATGAAAACACCGATACGTTTGCGGTGGGGGCGGTGTTGACCTGGTAGGGGCTGACTAACCACTCCTTGTGGCGAGAGCGCTTTCTGTGGAGAGGGGACTTGCCTGTGGCGAGGGAGCTTGCTGTGGCGAGGGGGCTTGCCCCCGTTGGGTCGCGAAGCGGCCCCGATTCTGGTCGCGCATCGGCCAGTTTCGGGGACTGCTGCGCAGTCCAACGGGGCGATGCGGTGTTCCGACAAGCCCCCTCGCCACAAAAGCTCCAGCCACGCAATCGTGCAAATCCCCCTCTCATCCCATCGAACCACCCACCCGCTACCCAAGTAGCATTCGTCGCCGCCCGCAGGCTTCGTACACTCGAGCCTCATACAGGCGAGGGGCGACGATGCAGCAGGTTCAGAGCGACGGTGTGGTCAGTGCCATGTCCCAGGCCATCGATGCCCAGCAAGCGGCGCAGGATCTGGCGCGACAACTCTTGCACCCGCATTTGGGCTTCGTGCTGTTCTTCTGTTCCGCCGAGTACGACTTGCAGGCGCTGGGCCAGGCGTTGCAGCAGAGTTTCGGCGGCATTCGGCTAGTGGGCTGCACCAGTGCCGGCGAAATCACCCCCCAAGGTTATGGCCGCAGCTGCGTGACAGCGGTGGGCTTCGATCATCGGCACTTTTCCATCGCCATCGAACTGATCGACGAGATGGAGCATTTCAGCCTGATCGATGCCCAGCAAATGGTCGAGCGCCTGGTCAGCGGTTGTCGCAGCAATACCCTGGCGCCGATCAAGGGCAACAGCTTTGCCCTGACCCTGCTCGATGGCTTGTCCAGTCGTGAAGAAATGGTGCTTGCTGCCTTGAGCGCGGCTTTGGGCGATATTCCGCATTTCGGCGGTTCGGCCGGCGACGACAATTACCTGACCCACACCCATGTTTATTTCGGCGGCGAGTTTCACAGCGGCGCGGCGGTGGTGGTGCTGGTCAATACCTGGCTGGACTTTGAAGTCTTCACCACCCACCACATCCTGCCCAGGGCCGAAAAACTGGTGGTCACCGCTGCCGACAGCACTTCGCGCCGGGTATTCGAGCTCAACGCCGAACCGGCCGCCGAGGAGTACGCCCGGCATATCGGCGTGGCGGTGGCCGACCTCGATTACCGGACCTTTGCCGCACACCCGTTGGCGGTGCGGATCAACGATCAGTATTACGTGCGGGCGATCCAGCAGGTTCATCCAGACCTGAGCCTGAGTTTCTACTGTGCGGTGGAAAACGGCATCGTCCTCACCGTCATGAAACCCGGCCCCATGCTGCCGAATCTGCAAGGCCTGTTCGAGGGCTTGCGCGAGCGTCTCGGGGACTTGTTGCTGACCATCGGCTGTGACTGTTTTCTCCGGCGCCTGGAACTGGAGGACGCCGGCAGTCTCGAGCAGATAGGCGCGTTTTTGCGGGACCAGCGGGTGATGGGTTTCAACACCTACGGAGAACAGTTCAATGGCATGCACATCAACCAGACCTTCACCGGGGTTGCCATTGCCCGAGGACGCGCCCCTGGACAGCGCTGACCTTCAGGCGCAAATCGCCAGCCTGCGGCACGAAAACCAAAAATTGCAGCGCATCAATGACGCGTTGATCGAACGCATCGAGTCCGGAATTACCCGGGGCAACGACCCGTATGCGGCGTTCCAGCATTCGGTGGTGCTGGCCGAACAGGTGCGTGAGCGCACCGACGCCCTGAACCAGGCCATGGCCGAACTCAAGGCTGGCAACCATTTGCTCAGCGAAGCGCGGCTACGGGCCGAAACCGCCCATCAACACTTGATCGACGCCATCGAAAGCATCTCCGACGCCTTTGTGCTGTTCGATGCCGAGCAGCGGATTGTGCTGTTCAACAGCCGTTTCAAGGCGTTTTGGGGTAACAGCCGGGTACGGATCAACGCGGGCATGCGCCTGAGTGAGGTCAAACGATTGATGACTTCGACCGGGTTGTTCAGTGAAGAACCCCGGTCGCCTGTCGACGAAAGCCTGCTCTATCGCCTGCACAATGGCCGTTGGCTGCAAGTCAGCGAGCGGCCGACCCAGGAAGGCGGGCGGGTGATCCTGTTCACCGACATTACCGACGTCAAACTCAGCGAAACCCTGCGCCGCGAGCAGGCCGTGGCGCAGAAATCGCACCTGTTGCAACGGGCGGTCGACAACCTGTCCCAAGGGGTGGCGATGGTCAACGCCGAGGGCATTCTGGAACTGTGGAACCGGCGTTTCCTGGAACTCAGCGGCCTGGCCCCGGTGGCGGCTCATCGGCCGTTCGCCGAAGTGATCGCCGACAGCGAATTGAACCTGCTGACTCCGGCCAGTCGTGATGCCAACGGGCGGTACGTGCAGGAATGCGAGCAGCGCCTCTACGATGGCCGGGTCCTGGAAATCCGCACCCATCCGTTGCCCACCGGCGGCTTCGTCAACACCTTCACTGACATCACCGAGCGCTATCAGCACGCCGAAGCCCTCAGCGAAAGCGAGCGCTGGATTCGCTTGATCACCGACCATGTGCCGGCACTGATCGCCTACCTGAATGCCGATCTGGTCTATGAATTCACCAACAAAGTCTATGAGGAATGGTACTGCTGGCCCCGGGGTGTAATGCTCGGGCAGAGCCTGCGCGAAGTGCACAGCGAGCAGCACTATCAGCGCCTGGAGGCCTATGTGGCCCGGGCCCTGGCCGGCGAAAGCGTGACGTTCGAGTTTGCCGAAACCAACATCAACAATCAGGAGCGCTACATGCTGCGTTCCTATGTGCCCAACCGCCTGGCCAGCGGGGAAGTGGTGGGGATTTTCGTACTGATCCGCGACATCACCGAACGCCGACGCACCGCCGAGGCGTTGCATCAGGCCTATCAGAACCTTGAGTTGCGGGTACGCGAACGCACCACCGAACTGACCACCCTCAATGACCAGCTATTGCGCGAAATCGACGAGCGCCGCCGCGTGGAATCACGCTTGCGCGAGGCCAAGCTCGAGGCCGAGCAGGCCAACCTGTCGAAGACCAAATTTCTCGCCGCCGTCAGTCACGACCTGCTGCAACCGCTCAACGCCGCGCGATTGTTTACCAGCGCGTTGCTGGAGCGCCGGGAGCCAGTGGCCAACGAAAATCTGGTGCGCAATGTCAGCAATTCCCTGGAAGACGTGGAAAACCTGTTGGGCACACTGGTGGACATTTCCAAACTGGATGCCGGGGTGATCAAGGCCGACATTGCGCCGTTCGCCCTCAGCGAATTGCTGGAAAACCTCGCCGCCGAATACACCCAAGTGGCCCGCAGTGAAGGCCTCGAGCTGCATTTCATCCCGTGTTCGGCGCTGGTGCGCAGTGACATTCAATTGCTCGCGCGGATCCTGCGCAACCTGTTGAGTAACGCCATTCGCTATACCTACAGCGGGCGAGTGGTGCTCGGTTGCCGGCGCCATCACCAGCGGCTGACCATCGAAGTCTGGGACAGCGGCATGGGCATTGCCGAGAACCGTCTGGAGGAGATTTTTCAAGAGTTCAAACGCGGTGACGTACAGCGCCCCGATCAAGATCGCGGCTTGGGGCTGGGCCTGGCGATCGTCGAGAAAATCGCGCGTATCCTCGGCCATCGGATTCACGTGCGGTCATGGCCGGGCAAGGGCTCGATGTTTTCCGTCGAAGTGCCGTTGAGTGCCACGGCGCCTAAGGCGTTGCCGAGTTTGTTGATGAGTGAACCGATGCTCGAGCGCCTGCGCGGTGCACGGGTGTGGGTGCTGGACAACGACGCGGCGATTTGTGCCGGGATGCGCACCTTGCTCGAAGGTTGGGGCTGCCGGGTGGTCACGGCGCTGTCGGAAGAGGATCTGGCGCGGCAAGTGGACAACTATCACGCCGAGGCCGACCTGTTGATCGCCGACTATCACCTGGATGACGAGCAGAACGGTGTCGACGCCGTGGCCCGTATCAACGCCCGTCGCGCCTCGGCGATCCCGGCGATGATGATCACCGCCAACTACAGCAATGAGCTCAAACAACAGATCCGCGAACTGGGCCACACCCTGATGCACAAACCGGTGCGGCCGATGAAGCTCAAGACGGCGATGAGTCATTTGCTGAATTCATCCAGATAGTCCATGCCAGCATCGAACCTGTGGCGAGGGGGCTTGTCGGAACGCCGCACCGCCCCGTTCGGCTGCGAAGCAGTCGTAAATCCAGGCGACTCGGTGCATCTGAGAATTTGCAGGGGGCCACTTCGCGACCCAACGGGGGCAAGCCCCCTCGCCACAGGTCAGCTTTCAAACCGGGCAGTTACCGCCGTAAATACGACCCGAAATCAATATCCCCGGCACTCAATATCGCCTGCACCCGGTTGTGCACATTGAGTTTGCGCAAGATCGCCGAGACGTGGGCCTTGACCGTGGTTTCGGCGATTTCCAGGGTGTAGGCGATCTGTTTGTTCGACTCGCCCTTGGTCATGCGTTCAAGCACCAGCAGCTGTTTGCGGGTCAGCGCCTGGAGCAGCTCCGGCGGGAAGCTCGGGGTCTCGCTCATGCGCCGGCTGGCGCCACTTTTTTGCGTGCGGATGATGTCCGGCGGCAGGTACACATTGCCATTGAGAATCTGCTGGATGGCCTCGGTCATCTGCACCCGTGGCGAGGACTTGGTGATGAACCCCACCGCGCCATAGGTGATGGCTTGCAGCACGATTTGCTTGTCCTGTTCGGCCGAGACGATCACCACCGGAATGGTCGGCGCCTCGTTGCGCAGGTTGATCAGGCCATTGAGGCCGTGCATGCCGGGCATGTTCAGGTCGAGCAGGATCAGGTCCAGGTCGTCGTGTTCCTGGGTCAGGGCCAGGGCGCTGTCGAGGTCGGCGGTTTCCATGACCTCGCTGCCGGGGAAACCGTCGCTGATGACGTTATGAATAGCTTCGCGAAACAGCGGGTGATCGTCGGCAATCAGAATTTTGTACATGGCCTTTCACCTCATTATTTTTTTCAGGGTGTGGCAACAACACGCAAGTGCTCAAGTCAGGGAAAAGGCTCGGGCTTCGCCTGCGTCACGGGCAGATTCGCCGCTTGCCAGGCATCCAGTCCGTCGCGATACCAATACAGTGTTTTATAGCCCATGGAAGCAGCGCGTTTTACCGCGTTCCAGCTCAACCAGCAATCGGAGCGGCAGTAAAAGACCAACGGTCGGGCCTGGTCGCCCGCCGTCAATTGCTGCAAGTAGCGCGCGAAATATGCCTGCCAGGACGGTGTCAGGTCACCGTCCCCGGTATTGGCCAGCCAATGGCTGCCGGGCAGGTTTTCGTGGGGCTGGTCTTCGATAAAGCGGCCTTGCAGCCATTGTCGGCGGTAGACGTCGATCAGCACCGGCCGGGGTGTCTGCTTGAGCAGGTCTTGCAGGGCGGGCGTGTCGATGATGCTCGCGCCCTGGAGCTGAGTCGGGGTCGGGCTGCGGTACAGGCCAATGCGATAACCGTCGACGGAGAACAGCGCTGTTTCGGCCTGCGCGGTGCCCAGCAACAGGCTCAGCGACAGCGCAGCGAGAGAGGGGCGCAACAGAACACGTCGGGCACGCGGCATAGGGGTCAGTCCTTATAGTTATGAACCCATTACATGCCAGTAGCGATGCGTTGTGAATGCGACGATAGACAGGTAAACCAGTACCAAAGTAGTAATTTTGTCCTGTTTTTTATCGTTCGGAGTAGTCAGCCGGATTTGCGCAGGGCGGCGTGTTGCGGGTTGAAGGTGAGCACGGCGAGCAGGGCGAACACCAGCGTCAGCCCCGCGCACACCGCCAGCGCCAACGGGTTGAAGCGTTCGTACAGCGCGAAGCGCACCAGCTCCACCGCATGGGTGAACGGGTTCAAGGCGCACAGCCAATACAGCCACTCGCTGGAGTCGCGCATTTTCCACAGCGGATACAGCGCCGACGACAGGAAAAACAGCGGGAAGATCACAAAATTCATCACCCCGGCAAAGTTCTCCAGTTGGCGGATGGCGTTGGACAGCAACAGGCCCAGCGCACTGAGCATCAACGCCACCAGCAGCAACGTCGGCAACGCCAGCAACAGGCCCATGGCCGGCGGTTGCACGCCGTACAGCCAGGCAATCGCGAGGAAGGCGTACACCTGCAACAGCGAAATCAGCGACGTCGCCAGTAATTTGCTGCACAGCAGAAAGGTCCGGGGCAGGGGGCTGGTCAGCAGCACGCGCATGCTGCCCATCTCCCGGTCATACACCATCGACAGCGAACCTTGCATGCCGTTGAACAACAGGATCATGCAGGCAAGGCCGGGGATGATGTAAACCTCATAGGGAATGTAGGTGTCGTAGGGTTCGATGATGGCGATGCCCAGTGCCGCGCGGAACCCGGCGGCGAACACCAGCAGCCACAGCAACGGCCGCACCAGCGCACTGAGAAACCGCGTGCGCTGCAACACGAAGCGCAGCCATTCGCGCAGCACGATACCGCTGAAACATTGCCAGTAAGCGTTCATCTGCTGACTGCTCCTGAAGGGACCGAGGTGGTCAGGCGAGCGAAGGCCGAATCGAGGTCGCCGCCATGTTCCAGGCTCAGCGCATCAGCTTGTCCGCTGGCGACCAAACGGCCTTGATGCAGGATCAGCAAGTCGTCGCTGGGTTGCACTTCATCCAGCAAATGAGTGGTCCAGAGCACGCTGATGGTTTGCTCGCGGCACAGGCTGCGGATGTGCTGGTTGAGCGCCAGGCGACTGGCCGGGTCGAGGCCGACGCTGGCCTCGTCAAGCAACAACAGGCGTGGTTCGTGCAGCAACGCGCGGGCGATTTCCACCCGCCGGCGATGGCCGCCATTGAGTTCGCGGACCCGCTCGCGACGGCGCTCGGTCAGGGCTTGACGCGCCAGCTCCGCGTCGACCCGCAGCCCGGTCTGGCGTCGGGACAGACCATGCAGCGCCGCATGATAACGCAGGTTCTGCTCGACGCTGAGATCCAGATCCAGCGTGCTTTGCTGAAACACCACCCCTAATTGCTTGAGCGCCGGGCGTGCCGCGTCGCGCAACGAGCAGCCGCCAACCCGGATATCACCGCGTTGCAGATCATAGAGGCGGGTGAGCAGGGCGATCAGGGTTGATTTGCCCGCGCCATTGGGCCCAAGCAGCGCCGCAAAACGCCCGGGTGCCAGGCTGAAACTCACTTGGCGCAAGGCCTCGCGCGGGCCGTAGGCGAAACTCAGGTCGCTGACCTCAAGGGCGTTCATGGCGTGACCACCACGCCCCACGGATAGCGCCCGACCTTCACCGATTTGCTGACCTTGAGGGTGTCGACATCGATCACCGACACATCGCCACTGACGCCATTAGTGGCCAGCAATTGCCGTTGATCCGGGGTAAACGCCATCTGCCAGACCCGTCGCCCCACCAGCAGGTAATCAACAATCTCGAAGGTCTTGGCGTCGATCACCGCCACATGGTTGGCCGGGCCGAGGGCTACGAAGCCGTACTTGCCGTCGGCGCTGAGCTTGATGCCGACAGGCTGGACTTTGTCCGGGTGCACGCCTTTGATCTGAAAGCTCAGGGTCTTGAGGATCTTGCGGCTGGCGACGTCGAGAATCGTCACCGTGCCACCGATTTCCGCCGAGGCCCAAAGCTGCGAGCCATCGGGATTGAACTCGACGAAACGCGGCCGCTGATCCACCAGCGTATTGTCGGCCAGGGTCTGGGTGCCGGTGTCGATCCAGTGCAGCATGTTGGTGGTTTCACTGGTGTTCACCGCCCATTTGCCATCGGGGCTGACGGCCATGCCTTCGGGCTCGACGCCGACGTTGATCTGCCCTAGCACCTTGGAGGTTTCGGTGTCGATCACCGTCACCAGCGCATCGTCCTCGTTGGAGACATACAACCAGCGATTGTTGGGGTGCAGGGCGAATTGTTCGGGGTCTTTGCCCGAGGGCAGTTCCTTGATGATTTTGCGGGTGGCGACGTCCATCACTTGGACCCGGTCCGAATCACTGGCGCAGATGTACAGCAGCTTGTTGTCGTGGGACAGCAACAGGCCGCGCGGGCGCTGGCCGACGGGCAGGGTGTCGGTGACTTGCAGGGTCTGCATGTCGATCAGGCTCAGGCTGTTGTCCTTTTCGTTGGAGACCCAGGCGGTGCTGGCCGCCGCATGCCCGGCGGCGAGCAATAGAGCGCATGAAAGCAGGGTGCGGCGCATGGCAGATTCCTTATTGTTGTGGTTGTAGAGCTTTCAGGGAAAGCGGCAACTGACCTCGGCTTTGTCGTAACCCAGGCTGTCCATTTCGTTGAAGGGGTGTAGAAAACCGTCTTGCGGCGACGTGCTGACCAGCGCCCGAGGTTGCACGATGGGGATCGGCTGGCGCAACTGACCGTTCCACGGCCGATAACTGAGCTTGCGACCCTTGAAGCCGTCCAGCGGCAATTGCTCGCTGATTTCAAGGGTACGAATCGCCATGGCATCGGCCTGACGCAGTTTGCCCACCGCGCTGGCAATGCTGCGCACCGCCATCCATGCGGCGAAATCCCGGTCGTTCATCCAGCGCCCGGCCAGGGCTTCGAAGCGTTTTTGCAACTGCGCGGCACCGTAGGTTTCAACGGTCTTGTGCCAGCCCACCGGGGTCAGGCCCTGGGTGCCGGCGACCGGCCGTGGGTACCAGGTCTGGTAGGGCACGTACTCGCCGAAATCGCCGCGTTCATCGGCGACCAGCACCACGTCGTACTCGGCGGTTTGGGTGAACAACGGCATATCGGCCTGGGCGCTGCGCCGTTGATCGTTATCGAAGCTCCAGGCTTTCTCCGCCACCAGTTGCAGGCCGAACCGTTTTGCCGCCCGGCGCAGGGCGGCGGCATAGGCTTGATCGTCGGTGGTCGGGCCGACGATCAGCAGCGCCCGTTGCCATTTGCGCAGCACCAGAAATTGCGCGAGTGCATCGGCCAGCATCGCCCGGCTCGGCAGGCTGTGCAGCACGTTCGGCAGGCAATCGGTAGTGCGCAGGCTGTCATCGGGGCTGCCGGCATTGAACAGCAGGCTGTCGGGTAGCACAGCGCTGAGTCGGCGCAGGTTTTCCGCCGGAGCATTCACCACAAACAGGCGCAGGCCTTGTTCGTGTTGGGCTTTGGCGGCTTCGAGCAAGGCGTCGGGGGTGTCGACATTGGCGCTGACCAGGCTGTAGCTGTGATTGAGGAAACGCCCGGTACTGTTGCTGTCGATGATCGCCAGTTCCGCGCCCCGCAGGCCGGCATCGGTCGGTTCAGGAATAACGTTCGACAGCAATGGCCCGGGGTCGGGGCGATACCCCAGATAGCCGATCCGCACCTGCAACGGTGCATCCGCCGCCTGACTCTGGGTCGCCAGCCCGGCGGCGCAGGCAATCGCCAGCAGGTAGATCAAGGCATAAGGGGCGAGCTGGCGCATAAGGCACTCCATCACAGGTAGCGCCAGCATAGGAACCCATGACGGGTGGGGAAATATGCAGAAAGTATCGATGGGCCAGTACCAAGGTAGTAACGGCGTGGGAAACACTTGGGCGGCTCACCACAAGCCCTACTACCAAGGGAGTAGGTCGCGACCACCAAAGCAGCATAGGGCTGGTGCGACGGGGTTTCTAAGATGGCTGCCATAGCCTCTGTAAAGAGGTTTTGCGTGCAATCTTGAGGGCATAACAATGACAACAAAACGCAACGCCTTGCTCGTTGCCGGACTGCTGGCCGGCTTCCTCAGCGCAGGTTCCGTCTGGGCTCACGGCAACGTGGTACCCCAGGCCGTCGAAACCAAGGGGTTGACCCCGATCAAGGATGCCGGCGTGCAGGTTAATGCCGATGGTTGGGCGGCGGTGAACCCGTACCGTTCCTCCCCGGAACACGATAAAGCGCTGGAGATCGGTTCTTCGGCCTACAACCAGAACTGCGCGGCCTGTCATGGCCTGGAAGCCAAGTCCGGCGGCATTGCCCCTGACTTGCGCATGCTCGATGTCGGCGAGGCTGGTGATGAGTGGTTCGTCGAACGGGTGCGCAATGGTGCCGTGCGTGATGGCCGGGTGTACATGCCGAAGATGGCCGACTACTTGAGCCAGGAAGCCTTGTGGGCGGTACGCACCTACCTGGACAGCGTGCACGTCGAGGAGTGACCCATGCGCCTGCTCGCGGTGTTGATCAGCGCTGTGTGGTTGTGCTGCCAGGCAGCGCAGGCACAGGTCCGGACCTATGACGAAATGATCGCCGCCGCCGAGCTGAAAGTCGCGGTCTACAAGGACTTCGCGCCCTACAGTTTCGAGGACGCCGGCCAGCCTCGCGGAGTCGATGTCGAACTCGCCCAGGCCTTGGCCAAGGCCATGGGGGTACGCCTGAAACTGATTTGGGCGCCCGCCGGGGAGAAGCTCGACGACGACCTGCGCGATTACATCTGGCGGGCCAGTCAGCTGCACAATCAGCAACTGGCCGACCTGATGATGCGCGTGCCCTACGACCGCGATTACTCACAGAAGCGCAATGAGCTGGGCGAACTGGAGAACGGCCATGTGGTGATGTTCGGGCCGTACCAGACCGAGCAATGGCAAGTGGCTTATGACCGTCGTCGGCTGGACTCGGTGGCCAGCGTCGCGGTGTTCCAGCAGCACCCGATTGGCGTCGAAGTCGACAGCGTGCCGTCGTTTTACCTGACCTCGGTGTTCAACGGCATGCTCGCCGCCAAGACCCATCATTACCCCGGCGTGCCCCAGGCGTTTGCCGCGATGAAGGTGGGTGAAGTCGACGCGGTGATGGCCATGCGCGGCGAGATCGACTGGCAGGTGCATCAGGCCGCCGACCCGCAAGTGGCGCTGGCGGAAAACGCCTATCCGAACATGGGCAAGCAACGCTGGGAGATCGGCATGGCGGTGCATGAAAGCAACCGGCAACTGGCCTATGCCGTGGAAGAGGCGCTGGAAGCGTTGATTCGCGAGGGCACGGTCAAAAGCATTTATGCCCATTACGGCCTGCGCTATGACGTGCCTGAGATGTATCAACAATGAACTGGCGCGCGCGTTGGCTGTTGGCCTGTTGGTTGCCCTTGGCTGCGCAGGCGGTTGAGGTCGATCCGGTGCCGTCGGTGATGTGGACGTTCTATCACAAGCAGATGCTTGACGACGCACCGTTCGTGTTCGACGAGCGAGTCAAGCTGCTGGCACCGCCGTTCGCCGAAGACGCCCGGCAAGTGCCGCTGGAAATCGACGCTCGGGCGTTCAAGGGTGAGGTGGTGCGAATCCTTGCCTGGGCCGAACTCAACCCGCTGCCGAAAATCGTCGACTTCGAGCCTTTGACCGGTGTTCTGCCCTGGCTGTCGATCCGCATCCGCGTTGAACAGGCCACGCCGTTGCGTGCGGCAGTGTTGACCCGCGACGGGCTGTGGCATGTCGGCTCGACCTTGATCGATGCGGCGGGCGGCGGTTGCACGGCGCCGAGCGTGGTGCGCACCCAGCCGGGCTGGGAAGAACACATCGGCGAAGTGCTCGGCGGTCGTTATCCCCGTGGTGAGTTCAGTCGCGTGCGTTTGCAAGTGGCGCATCCGATGGACAACGGCATGGTCAGCGGCATCCCGGAATTTTTCCTCAACCAGGCCGAGCTGCGGAACTCAGACAACCGGGTACTGGCGCGTCTGGAGCTGTTCCCGGCGGTCAGCGAGAACCCCAACCTGGCTTTTGACATCGAAGGGGCGGGGCAGACGCGCCTGATACTGCGCGACAACAGCGGCAATCAATTCGATGCGGCCATACCCTGACCCAAGGAGCGTGTGATGCGCTGGATGCTGTTGTTGTTCATCTGTGTGAGCCTGCCGACCCTGGCCGATCCCGATTACGCACTCAAGCCCCGACAGATTGCCGAAGACACCTGGCTGCTTGAGGGCAGCACCGATAACTTCGCCAAGAACAACGGCGGCAACATCGTCAACACCGCGTTCATCGTCACCGGGCAAGGGGTGGTGGTGATCGATACCGGGCCGTCGAAGCGCTATGGCGAAGCCTTGCGCAAAGCGATTGCCGCAACCACCGATAAACCGGTGATCCAGGTGTTGCTGACCCATCACCATCCCGACCATGTGCTGGGCAGTCAGGCCTTCACCGACGTGCCGATCGGCGCACTGGCCGGCACCACCGAGCTGTTGCATCAACAGGGTGATGCGATGGCCGAGAACATGTATCGGCTGGTGGGTGACTGGATGCGCGGTACCGAAGTGGTGTTGCCGACGCAGACGCTGACGCCAGGCGTGCAAAGTTTTGGGAACCATGATTTGCGGCTGCTGAGTCTGGGTGGGCACACCGGCGCGGATCTGGCTATTCTCGACCAGAAAACCGGCGTGCTGTTTGCCGGGGATCTGGTGTTTTATCAACGGGCCCTGACCACGCCGAACAGCCCGGGGTTGTCGGTGTGGCTGGCGGATATCGCCACGCTTCAGGGCCTGCCGTGGACGCTGATTGTCCCCGGTCATGGCCCCGTGGCAACGGACAGCAAACCGTTCGAGCAAATGCGCGATTACCTCTCCTGGCTCGATCAACTCATGCGCGACGGTGCGGCGAACGGCAGCGACATGGCCGAGATGATCCGCAGTCCCATTCCTGAACGTTTCGCCGGGATCAGCCTGAGCCGTTATGAACTGATCCGTAGCGTCAGCCATTTGTACCCGCGCTATGAGCGTGCACAGATGACGCGGGTGGATTCCGGCAAGGATCAGTAGTCCATCTCAGATACGACGCATCCTTTGTGGTGAGCCTTCGTTGGTTGGCATCATCCGACCCGCTACCAAGGAACTAGAAATCTCCGCATTGCGGGCAATTGTTGCAAGGGCGGCGGCGCCCAAGAATCTGCACCAGACCGGGAAAATTTCCCGGGTATAACAAAAACCGCAGAGGTAGCCGTCATGACCCAACCCGCACGTCGCCAACCCTTCGTCTTGAGCGTGCTGCTCAGTGCCATGCTGTTGTCCGGCCAGGCAATGGCCGCAGTCTCCGATCAAGACATCCTCCAGGATCCGAAGAATCCGGAACAGGTCGTCACCAATGGCCTGGGCGTCCAGGGTCAGCGCTACAGCCCGCTGGACACCCTCAATGTCGACAACGTAAAAGACTTGCGCCCGGTCTGGGCCTTTTCGTTCGGCGGTGAAAAACAGCGCGGTCAGCAAGCGCAGCCGATGATCAAGGACGGCGTGATGTACATGACCGGTTCCTACTCACGGGTGTTCGCCGTGGATGCGCGCACCGGCCGCAAGCTTTGGCAATACGATGCGCGCCTGCCGGATGACATCCGTCCGTGCTGTGACGTGATCAACCGTGGCGTGGCTCTGTATGGCGACCTGGTGATCTTCGGCACTCTCGACGCCAAGCTCGTGGCCCTGAATAAAGACACCGGCAAAGTGGTATGGAGCAAGAAAGTCGCCGACCACAAGGAAGGCTACTCCATCAGCGCCGCGCCACTGGTGATCAACGGCAAACTGATCACTGGCGTGGCAGGTGGCGAGTTCGGGGTGGTGGGCAAGATCGAAGCCTACGACCCGAAAAACGGTGATCTGCTGTGGACCCGGCCAACGGTCGAAGGCCACATGGGTTACGTCTACAAAGACGGCAAGGCCGTAGAGAACGGCATCTCCGGCGGCGAAGCGGGCAAGACCTGGCCGGGCGATCTGTGGAAAACCGGCGGCGCGGCGCCGTGGCTGGGCGGCTACTACGATCCGGAAACCAATCTGTTGCTGTTCGGCACCGGCAACCCGGCACCGTGGAACTCGCACCTGCGCCCTGGCGACAACCTTTATTCGTCCTCGCGCCTGGCGCTGAACCCGGACGACGGCACGATCAAATGGCATTTCCAGAGCACCCCGCACGATGGCTGGGACTATGACGGCGTGAACGAACTGGTGTCGTTCAACTACAACGAAGGCGGCAAGGAAATCAAAGCCGCAGCCACTGCGGACCGTAACGGTTTCTTCTACGTGCTGGATCGCACCAACGGCAAATTCATCCGCGGCTTCCCGTTCGTGGACAAGATCACCTGGGCCAGTGGCCTGGATAAAAACGGCCGGCCGATCTACAACGAGGCCAGCCGTCCGGGTGCGCCGGGTTCCGAGGCCAAAGGCAGTTCGGTGTTTGTAGCGCCGGCGTTCCTCGGCGCGAAAAACTGGATGCCGATGGCCTACAACCGCGACACCGGCCTGTTCTATGTGCCGTCCAACGAGTGGGGCATGGACATCTGGAACGAAGGCATCGCCTATAAAAAAGGCGCGGCCTTCCTCGGCGCCGGTTTCACCATCAAGCCATTGAATGAAGACTACATCGGCGTGCTGCGCGCCATCGACCCGAAAACCGGCAAGGAAGTCTGGCGCCACAAGAACTTCGCGCCGCTGTGGGGCGGGGTGCTGACCACCAAGGGCAACCTGGTATTCACCGGTACCCCTGAAGGCTTCCTGCAGGCGTTCAATGCCAAGACCGGCGAGAAAGTCTGGGAATTCCAGACCGGCTCCGGCGTGCTCGGCTCGCCCATCACCTGGGAAATGGACGGCGAACAATACGTATCGGTGCTCTCCGGCTGGGGCGGCGCGGTACCGCTGTGGGGCGGCGAAGTGGCCAAGCGCGTCAAGGACTTCAACCAGGGCGGCATGCTGTGGACCTTCAAGCTGCCGAAGGACCTGGTTGCCAAGCACTAACCCTGGCAACCACAACCTGAGTGGCGATGAATGAACTGTGGCGAGGGAGCAAGCTCCCTCGCCACAAAAGCCCGCTGACACAGCGGCGCCTTCTACTACCAAATAACGAGAGTCCCCCTGCCAACGGCGCATTCGTCTGGCAGGCGGGGCTCTCTACTATCGGTTCATCGCCTGTTGGCCTGACAGGCATCGACCCAGACAGAGGCCCATCATGATCTACGCACAACCTGGAACACCCGGCGCCATCGTTTCCTTCAAACCACGCTACGGCAACTTCATCGGCGGCGAGTTCGTCGCCCCGATCAATGGCGAGTACTTCACCAATACCTCACCGGTCACCGGTGAAGTGATCGCCGAATTCCCGCGCTCCAGCGCCGCCGACATCGACAAGGCTCTCGACGCCGCCCATGCCGCCGCTGATGCCTGGGGCAAAACCTCGGCGCAGGACCGCTCGCTGGTGCTGCTGAAAATCGCTGACCGCATCGAACAGAACCTGGAAATCCTCGCCGTCACCGAAACCTGGGACAACGGCAAGGCCGTGCGCGAAACCCTCAACGCTGACGTGCCGCTGGCCGCCGACCACTTCCGTTACTTCGCCGGTTGCATCCGCGCTCAAGAGGGCGGTGCCGCTGAAATCAACGAACTGACTACCGCCTATCATTTCCACGAACCACTGGGCGTGGTCGGGCAGATCATTCCGTGGAACTTCCCGCTGCTGATGGCCGCGTGGAAACTCGCCCCGGCCCTGGCTGCCGGCAACTGCATCGTGCTCAAACCCGCCGAGCAAACGCCGCTGTCGATCATGGTGTTCGCCGAGCTGATCGCCGATTTGCTGCCGGCCGGCGTGCTGAACATCGTCCAGGGCTTCGGTCGCGAAGCCGGTGAAGCGCTGGCCACCAGCAAGCGCATCGCCAAGATCGCCTTCACCGGCTCCACCCCGGTGGGCGCGCACATCATGCATTGCGCTGCCGAGAACATCATTCCAAGCACCGTTGAGCTGGGCGGCAAGTCGCCGAACATCTTCTTCGAAGACATCATGAACGCCGAACCGCAGTTCATCGAAAAAGCCGCCGAAGGCCTGGTGCTGGCGTTCTTCAACCAAGGCGAAGTCTGCACTTGTCCGTCGCGGGCACTGGTGCAGGAATCGATCTACGAGCCGTTCATGGCCGAGGTGATGAAGAAGATCGTCAAGATCAAGCGCGGCAACCCGCTGGACACCGAGACCATGGTCGGCGCCCAGGCGTCCGAGCAGCAATACGACAAGATCCTCTCGTACCTGAAAATCGCCCAGGAGGAGGGCGCCGAGCTGCTCACCGGTGGCGCGGCCGAGCGGCTGGAAGGCGACTTGTCCAGCGGCTATTACATCCAGCCGACGCTGCTCAAGGGCCACAACAAAATGCGCGTGTTCCAGGAAGAAATCTTCGGCCCGGTGGTGGGTGTCACCACCTTCAAGGACGAAGCCGAAGCCCTGGCGATTGCCAACGACAGCGAGTTCGGCCTCGGTGCCGGCCTGTGGACCCGCGACATCAACCGCGCCTACCGCATGGGCCGGGCGATCAAGGCCGGGCGCGTCTGGACCAACTGCTACCACCTGTACCCGGCCCACGCCGCGTTCGGTGGCTACAAGAAGTCCGGTGTCGGCCGTGAGAACCACAAGATGATGCTCGACCATTACCAACAGACCAAAAACCTGCTGGTGAGCTACGACATCAATCCGCTGGGGTTCTTCTGATCCGACCTGAAACCGGGTGATGGCCTTCGCGGGCAAGCCTCGCTCCTTGTATGTTGGCCGAACACCCGGCGAGAGCAGCTAAGCTCCTCGGTGTTGTCTCAAAGATGTGTTTCTGGGGGAGGCCGACCGCTCCTGAAGGCAGGACTTGCTCCTGACCTTGTCTGTAGAGAGGC